>NZ_JANLOA010000045.1:0-1225 GCF_025466035.1 Pseudomonas sp. 20P_3.2_Bac5
ATTGTTGATGCCGCCTGCGTTTGGATGTGCTTCGTTGTCCAGCAGGGTGTAGCTGTAGGTCACCACGCCGGTACTTGCGTTGTAGCCGGTGACGGTCAGCGTATTGCCCAAAGGCGTCGTGGCGGTTTGTGGGAAACCGGAGGCTACCCCGCCAGAAACAACGTTGATGCCGCCCACACTCAGGGTTTGTAGACCGTCCGGAGCGGTGACGGTAAAGGTACCGGTTTGGGTCAGTGCCGGCGTGTTCGGGTTGCTGCCGTCGCTGAGGTTTTTCTCGTAGACCGTCAGTTCGCCACCCGCAGCATCGAGGCCATTGAGAGTGACTGGATCGTTCAGGTTCTTGATATCCAGGACCAGATTGGCAGTGCTGGTGTCGCCATCTGCATCAGTCAGGGTGTAGGCAAACGTCTCAGTGCCAGTACCACCACCATGCAAATTGAAGAAATCCGGATCGGCAGGGTTCAGCGTATAGGTGTAGGAACCATCCGCCGCCAGAACCAATGTGCCGTAGGTGCCCGTGAAGGTGCCGGCGGTGATCGGTCCGGTGACACGGTCGGCGCCTTGGGTGTCGTTGGTCAGCACATTCCCCGTCAGCACCGTCGATGCTTCGGTAGCAACCGACGCATTGGTATCAGGCGCAGCGGTTGGTACGTCGTCGACGATGTTTACGTCGAGACTTCCGCTGGAGGTGCTGCCATCGGTGTCCGTCGCGGTGACGGTGAAGCTTTCGGTGAGGTTGTTGATGCCGCCGGCGTTTGGATGGGCTTCGTTATCCAGCAGGGTGTAGCTGTAGGTCACCACGCCGGTACTGGCGTTGTAGCCGGTGACGGTCAGCGTGTTGCCAAAAGGCGTCGTGGCGGTTTGTGGGAAACCGGCAGCCACGCCACCGCTGATGACATTGATACCGCCCACGCTCAGAGTCTGTAGACCGTCCGGTGCGGTAACCGTGAAGGTGCCGGTTTGGGTCAATGCCGGCGTGTTCGGGTTGCTGCCGTCGCTAAGATTTTTCTCGTAGACCGTCAGCTCACCACCCGCAGCATCGAGGCCATTGAGAGTGACTGAGTCGTTCAGGTTCTTGATATCCAGAACCAGGTTCGCAGTACTGGTATCACCGTCGGCATCGGTCAGGGTGTAGGCAAACGTCTCAGTGCCCGTACCACCACCATGCAGATTGAAGAAGTCCGGATCCGCAGGATTCAGCGTATAGGTGTAAGAACCGTCCGCT
>NZ_JANLOA010000134.1:0-1127 GCF_025466035.1 Pseudomonas sp. 20P_3.2_Bac5
TAGTTCAGGGTGCCGGTGTAGTTGATCAGGCGGTAAGTGCCGTTGGCCAGGCCACCGGCATCGCTGAAGTTGAAGGTGCTGCTGTTGATCGCCACGTTGCCGGTGACGTTGATCATCGGCGTGGCGATGGTCGGCGTGCCTAGCCCGATATCCAGGTTGCTGCCACTGGCCAGCGTCAGCGTACCGGTATTGAGCGTGCTGCCGCTGGTGACGGCCAGATGGCCGCCGCTATTGATGGTCACGCCACCGGTGAGCGTACCGCTGCCGCCGAGGGTCGCGCCGTTGGCCACGGTGACCAGGTTGCTGGCCAGCGAGCCGCTGGAGGCGATGTTCAGGCGACCGGCGCTGACCGTGGTGTTACCGCTGAGGCCGCTGATACCGCTCAGGGTCAAGGTGCCAGTACCAGACTTGGTCAGGGCTCCCAAACCGCTGAGTGCCCCGGAGAAGGTCGAACTGGCGTTGCCGGCGCCCACCGTGAAGGTGCTGCCGGCGATGACGGTCACCTGACCGGCGCCGCTCAGGCTGTTGATGGTGTTGCTGGCCGTCAGCGCGACGGTTGCACCGCTGCCGACCAGCACGTTCGGGTTGGTGCCCAGCGCGTTGGCGACCGCTGCGGTGACGGTGCCCTCGCGCACGTCCAGCAAACCGCTGAAAGCGTTGGCATTGAACAGCATGAGCTCGCCGCTTCCGGTCTTCGCCAGGGTGCTGGTGGCGGAGCCGCCGATCGAGCCCATGTTAATGATCTGGACAACGTTGGCGAACTCGAGGGTCACGCCGTTGTTGATGAAAATCGGGGTGCTCGACACCTGCGGCGAGGTGTACTCCAGGCGGCTGTCGCCGGTGGCGGTCACGGCGCCGCTGCCAAGGGCGCCGGAGTTGGTGGCCACCGTCAGGGTGCCGCCATTGAGCTCGACGCCGCCCTGGAAGTTGCTGGTGCCGGTCAGGGTCAGGTTGCCCGATCCGGTCTTGATCAGTTTGTTGGCCGCGCCGCCGGTGATGTTGCCGTTGAGGCGCAGCGCGAAGTCGCCGCTGACCGTCAGGTTGCTGTTCAGCGCCACGGCGTTGTTCAGCATCACCGACTGGGTGGCGCCCAGGCTGGATGCGCCGGACACGGTCAGCGCGCCGCC
>NZ_JANLOA010000049.1:0-1123 GCF_025466035.1 Pseudomonas sp. 20P_3.2_Bac5
GTTGCCGCCTTCCTGGACGGAGCCGGTGGCCGACAAGGTCAGGCCGGTGGTGTCCAGGCGAGCCGGGTCGTCGGTCACGACGGTGGTCGGGGTGCCCGCAGTTTCCAGGTGTTCGTAGTTGCCGCCGGTGACGCCAGTGATGCTGTTGGTCAGTGGTGTGTTGGTGTTCAACACGTTGTTTGGTGCGATGAAATCGACCGAGCCACTGCTCGCATTAACCGGGATGGTGATCGACTGACCGTTGGCCAAGCTGATAACCAGTGGTGTGCCGGTCACTGGCGCGGTAACCGAAGCGGTGTAAGTCACCACACCACCCTCAACGGCACTGGCAGTCGCCGTCAGCGTGACGGTCGACGTATCAATCGAATCCGTAACCGCAGTGACCGCAGCAGTCGGGCTGACTTCCAGGTGCTCGAAGTCACCACCGGTGGTGCCAGTAATGGTCACGCTGACGCTACCGGCATCGACGTAAACAGTGTCTTTCGGCGCGGCGAAGGTGACGCTGCCTTCGGTCGCATCCTTGGCGATGGTGATGGTTTCACCATTGCTCAGGGCGATCTTCATCTCAGTGCCGGCTGGGTTGGTCAGCTTGGCGGTGTAGACGATGCTGCCACCTTCCTGAACGGTGCCGGTAGCGGACAGGGTCAGGCCGGTGGTGTCTAGACGAGCAGGATCATCAGTGACGACGGTGGTCGGAGTACCGGCGGTTTCCAGGTGCTCGTAGTTGCCGCCGGTGACGCCGGTGATGCTGTTGGTCAGCGGGGTGTTGGTGTTCAACACGTTGTTCGGCGCGATGAAGTCCACCGAGCCACTCGAAGCGTTGACCGGAATAGTGATGCTTTGGCCGTTAGCCAGAGTGATGACCAGCGGAGCGCCGGTGACCGGAGCAGTGACCGAAGCGGTGTAAGTGACCACGCCGCCTTCTACCGCGCTAGCGGTGGCGGTGAGGGTCACGGTGCTGGTGTCGATGCTGTCGGTGACAGCAGTCACTGCTGCCGTCGGGCTGACTTCCAGGTGTTCGAAGTCACCACCGGTGGTGCCGGTAATGGTCACGCTGACGCTGCCGGCGTCGACGTAAACGGTATCTTTTGGTGCGGCGAAGGTCACGGAGCCTTCGGTGGCG
>NZ_JANLOA010000083.1:0-1117 GCF_025466035.1 Pseudomonas sp. 20P_3.2_Bac5
GTTGTTGATACCGCCAGCGTTTGGATGGGCTTCGTTATCCAACAGCGTGTAGCTGTAGGTCACCACGCCGGTGCTTGCGTTGTAACCGGTGACGGTCAGCGTGTTGCCCAGCGGAGTCGTTGCAGTTTGTGGGAAACCGGAGGCTACACCACCAGAAACGACGTTGATGCCGCCCACGCTTAAGGTCTGCAAACCATCCGGAGCGGTGACGGTAAAGGTTCCGGTTTGGGTCAGTGCCGGCGTGTTCGGGTTGCTGCCGTCGCTAAGGTTTTTCTCGTAGACCGTCAGTTCACCACCCGCAACGTTCAGGCCGTTGAGGGTGACTGGGTCGTTGAGGTTCTTGATGTTGAGAACCAGATTGGCGGTGCTGGTGTCGCCGTCAGCGTCCTTCAAGGTGTAGGCAAACGTCTCAGTGCCAGTGCCACCGCCGTGCAGGTTGAAGAAGTCCTGGTCAGCAGGATTCAAGGTGTAGGTGTAGGAGCCATCTGCTGCCAGTACGAGTGTGCCGTAGGTGCCCGTGAAGGTGCCGGCGGTGATCGGTCCGGTGACGCGGTCGGCACCCTGAGTATCGTTGGTCAGGACGTTGCCGGTCAGGGTCAGTTGGGCTTCGGTTGCGGTGACGGCGTTGGTGTCAGGCGCAGCGGTTGGTACGTCGTCGACGATGTTTACGTCGAGGCTTCCGCTGGAGGTGCTGCCATCAGTGTCCGTCGCGGTGACGGTGAAGCTTTCGGTGAGGTTGTTGATACCGCCAGCGTTTGGATGAGCCTCGTTGTCCAGCAGCGTATAGCTGTAGCTCACTACGCCAGTGCTTGGGTTGTAGCCGGTGACGGTCAGCGTATTGCCCAAAGGCGTCGTGGCGGTTTGTGGGAAACCAGCCGCCACACCACCAGAAACAACGTTGATGCCGCCCACGCTCAGGGTTTGTAGGCCGTCCGGAGCAGTAACAGTGAAGGTGCCGGTTTGGGTCAGTGCCGGCGTGTTCGGGTTGCTGCCGTCGCTGAGGTTTTTCTCGTAGACCGTCAGTTCACCACCCGCAACGTTAAGGCCGTTGAGGGTGACTGGGTCGTTGAGGTTCTTGATGTTGAGAACCAGATTGGCAGTGCTGGTGTCGCCGTCG
>NZ_JANLOA010000028.1:0-931 GCF_025466035.1 Pseudomonas sp. 20P_3.2_Bac5
CGCATGGATGAATACCTCTTCCTGCCCCGCTTCATCCTCGAAACGCAGCTCGTTGAAACCGTCGCCCTTGTGGGTCTGGCTCTTGAGGGTCATGCGCGTTTTGTGTGCCGGCAGTTCGTAGGGCGGACGCTGCAGGGCATTGAAGCCCCGGCCGGTGATAACCGGTTGGTCCGGGTCTCCGTCGAAGTTGCTGACGATCACTTCCTGACCAATACGCGGAATCGCCATATGGCCCCAAAGCGCACCGGCGATGTTCTGCGATACGCGGATCCAGCAGGAGCTATGTTCGTCCTCGTTACCCTCGCGGTCCCACGGGAACTGCACCTTCACCCGGCCGAATTCGTCGCAGTAGATTTCCTCTCCGGGCGGGCCGACCACCTTTGCCGGCTGCGGGCCATCGATGCGTGGTTTGGGCAAGGCCTCGGCGCGCCATTCGGCATCGTCCGGCACCAGGATGGCGACGCAGTTGTAGTGGGTGCCCTGGGCAGCGTCGGCGCTGTCCTCGCCCTGGCTGACGTATTGCTTGCCGCGGTGCTCCAGACGGATTGGGCGCCAGCCGCGATTCAGGTCTTCGCGCGGGTGGCCGACGAGGTCGAAATAGATGCCCGGCACCAGCCGCGCGTCGTCACCTTCGGTGATGACCTGACAGGCCTCGCCGCGCAGTCCAAGCAGACGGTCGCGGGTGAAGGCTTCGCCCGATTCGCCCTTGTAACGGCCGGGATAGTCGTAGCGTTCGTAGCTCTTGGCCTGGTGCGCCAGGTCGGTGGCTTCGCGCCGGGTTTGCTGGTTGTACAGCGGGTTCTTGAAGCTGTAGTCGCGCTGGGTCTGGCGGGCGCTGCGCACGTTTTCGGTGTAGGTAAAGTTGTGCAGCGCCGGACCCGGACGATCGCCGCCGGGTTTGGGGTTGTATTCCACCGGCGGGCCGGGCTGC
>NZ_JANLOA010000079.1:0-726 GCF_025466035.1 Pseudomonas sp. 20P_3.2_Bac5
ATCGTCTACACCGCCAAGCTGACCAACCCAGCCGGCACCGAGATGAAGATCACCTTGAGCAACGGTGAGACCATCACCATTGCCAAGGACGCCACCGAAGGCTCCGTGACCTTCGCTGCGCCGAAAGACACTGTTTACGTGGATGCCGGTAGCGTCAGCGTCACCATCACTGCCACCACTGGTGGCGACTTCGAGCACCTCGAAGTCAGCCCGACTGCCGCCGTGACTACGGTTACGGATTCGATTGATACTTCGACCGTCACGCTGACTGCGACTGCCAGTGCTGTTGAAGGCGGCGTAGTTACCTACACCGCTTCGGTCACTGCTCCAGTCACCGGTGCTCCGTTGGTCATCACCCTGGCCAACGGCCAGTCGATCACCATTCCGGTTAACGCTTCGAGCGGCTCGGTCGATTTCATTGCACCGAACAACGTGCTGAATACCAACACGCCACTGACCAACAGCATTACTGGCGTGACTGGCGGCAACTACGAGCACCTGGAAACCGCCGGTGCCCCGACCACCGTTGTCACCGACGATCCGGCTCGTCTGGATACCACTGGCCTGACCTTGTCCGCGACCGGCTCAGTCCAGGAAGGCGGCAGCATTGTTTACACCGCCAAGCTGACCAACCCGGCCGGCACGGAAATGAAGGTGACCCTGAGCAACGGTGAAACCATCACCATCGCCAAGGACGCCACTGAAGGCAGCATCACCATCGCCGCC
>NZ_JANLOA010000108.1:0-706 GCF_025466035.1 Pseudomonas sp. 20P_3.2_Bac5
GCCGCCAGTCACAGCAGTGATGCTGTTGGTCAGCGGGGTGTTGGTGTTCAGCACGTTGTTCGGTGCGATGAAATCGACCGAACCGCTGCTCGCATTGACCGGAATGGTGATGCTTTGGCCGTTAGCCAGAGTAATGACCAGCGGGGCGCCGGTGACCGGAGCAGTGACGCTCGCGGTGTAAGTAACCACACCGCCTTCAACGGCACTGGCAGTCGCAGTCAGCGTGACGGTCGAAGTATCAATCGAATCCGTAACCGCGGTGACGGCGGCAGTCGGGCTGACTTCGAGGTGTTCGAAATCACCACCAGTGGTACCAGTGATGGTCACGCTGACGCTACCCGCGTCGACGTAAACAGTGTCTTTCGGTGCCGCGAAGGTCACGGAGCCTTCGGTGGCATCCTTGGCGATGGTGATGGTTTCACCGTTGCTCAAGGTGATCTTCATCTCGGTGCCAGCCGGGTTGGTCAGCTTGGCGGTGTAGACGATGTTGCCGCCTTCCTGCACAGAGCCGGTGGCGCTGAGGGTCAGGCCGGTGGTGTCCAAACGGGCCGGGTCATCGGTGACGACGGTGGTCGGAGTTCCTGCAGTTTCCAGGTGCTCGTAGTTGCCACCGGTTACGCCAGTAATGCTGTTGGTCAACGGGGTGTTGGTGTTCAACACGTTGTTCGGTGCGATGAAATCGACCGAGCCGCTCGAAGCGTTAACC
>NZ_JANLOA010000065.1:0-648 GCF_025466035.1 Pseudomonas sp. 20P_3.2_Bac5
CGTGGGCGGCACCGCCAACCTGGCCGGTACGCTGAACGTGTTCGCGGCGCAGCCGTACACCGGCGACACCACCTACACCCTGCTGACCGCCGGCGGCGGCATCACCGGCAAGTTCGACAGCGACAACCTCAGCAGCCTCGGCGTGGCGTCGAACCTGGCCTTCATCGACACCCGCCTGGTGTACGGCAGCAACGACGTCAGCCTGTCGGTCGCGCGTAACGGCGTGGCCTTCGCCGATGTGGCCGTGAGCGACAACCAGCGTGACGTCGCCACCGCCCTGGGTTCGGCAGCCGCACCGGCCAGCCTGAAAAGCGCGATCACCAGCATGGACCGTGCCTCGGCGCAGGCGGCGTTCGACAGCCTGTCCGGTGAAATCCACGCCAGCACCGCCAGCGTACTGCTGGAGGACTCCCGCTACCTGCGCAACACCGTCAATGACCGCATGCGTCAGGGCGATTGCGGCAACGGCGACCCGCGCAGCGTGCTGGCACCGACCAGCGGGCAGCAGAGCAGCAGCGGTTGCCAGGGGCAGGGGGTGGGCTGGATCACCGCCCTGGGCGGCTGGTCCAACAACGACGGCAGCCATGGCGCCGCCAGCGTCGATCGCGACCTGTCCGGCTTCATGCTCGGCTTCGACAACAACCTGAA
>NZ_JANLOA010000005.1:0-628 GCF_025466035.1 Pseudomonas sp. 20P_3.2_Bac5
GGCCGATCAAACAGTCTGGGTAAGCCGGGCTTGGGTTTGCGTTTCATTGAGCGTAGCGGGATGACGGGCTGCATTCGATATTGGTCGCAGTAGCGGCGAAGCGCTTCGGCGTCATAGCCTTTGTCGGCAAGCAGCCATTTGCAGCGCTTGCGTGGGCGACCTCGTTGGCCTGATGGAATGCTGACGTCGTCCAGCAGTGGTTGGGCGTAACTAATGTCACTGGCTTGACCGCCAGAGAGGAGGAAGCGCAACGGTGTCCCGTTGGCGTCGCAGAGCATGTGGATTTTGGTTGTCAGGCCACCGCGACTGCGGCCTAGAGCGTGATCGGCAGGCTCGTCAGGCCCCCTTTTTTCCCGGCGCCAGAAGAGGCTCGGGTTGCACGTACTGCGGTTGAGTCGATCATCCAGGTTTGCACATCGATCAAGCCTTGCTCATTCAATCTCAGGTGCAAGCGTTTGAGCATCTGATCGAAGGGGCCCTGGTTTCGCCAACCCCGGAACCGTTGATACACCGTTGACCATGGGCCGAAGCGTTCCGGCATATCTCGCCACGCAGCGCCCGAACAGAGTACCCAGAGCACGCCATCGAGCATCAGCCGGTCGCTCAGGCGGGGCCGCCCCCGACCATG
>NZ_JANLOA010000073.1:0-620 GCF_025466035.1 Pseudomonas sp. 20P_3.2_Bac5
ACGGTGTTTTTCGGGGCGGCGATGGTGATGCTGCCTTCGGTGGCGTCCTTGGCGATGGTGATGGTTTCACCGTTGCTCAGGGTCACCTTCATTTCCGTGCCGGCCGGATTGGTCAGCTTCGCGGTGTAAGTGATCTGACCACCTTCCTGGACGGTGCCGGTCGCGGTGAGCGAGACGCCGGTGGTGTCGAGGTGAGCAGGGTTATCCGTCACGGTGGTGGACGGCGTTCCGGCCGTGACCAGCTTCTCGTAATTGCCGCCAGTCACGCCGGTGATGCTGTTGGTCAGCGCTGCGTTGGTGCTGTAGACGTTGTTTGGTGCGACGTAGTCCACCGAGCCGCTCGACGCATTGACCGCGATGGTGATGCTCTGGCCGTTGGCGAGGCTGATGACCAGTGGTGCGCCGGTGACGGGTGCGCTGACGGTCGCGGTGTACGTGACGACGCCGCCTTCGGTCACGCTCGGCGTCGCAGTCAGGGTCACGGTCGAAGTATCGATCGTGTCGGTGACGGCGGTTACCGCTGGCGTGCTGCTGACGTTCAACTTCTCGAAATCGCCGCCGCTGGTGCCAGTGATGGTGGCGCTGACGTTGCCGCTGTCGACGTACACGGTGTTTTTCGG
>NZ_JANLOA010000095.1:0-142799 GCF_025466035.1 Pseudomonas sp. 20P_3.2_Bac5
GGCTCCCCTCGGCCCCTTGACCAGCGGCGAATTTTTAGGCACCTGGGTTGTGTAAAAAACGTCGCCGAGAGGCGATCAGCCAAGGTGAAAACAGGCGAGGAACAGTCTGGGGGTCGCTCAACGTTTGATGGGTGTAAATGAGCACTCTGACCAGCGTCACACAGAAATCTGTTTTCAATTCAGCATGGGTGAGTTCGGATGCATTTCATACAGTGCTTAACATTTGAAGGCGCTCAACCCATTCAGATTGCTTCGCGTCTGCCTCTGCAAGGTGAAGCCTTCGCATAGCCTCCATATTCAGAGTGGGGCGACTCACCTGCCCCGACCGCCCCCCCGCCAACAATCTCTTCACTCAAGGTTCTCTAATTCGTCTTACCGCTGTCTTAGCTTTTCGTTCTGTCCGCGCGATGATGAGGGGCCTCAGCCCATAATTCATTATTTGCAATGGACCCAGGCCAGCACAGCTAAATCCGAATCAAGTCTGCGTAACCGTTTATGCGGTGTCTGGCAGCTAACGACCTCAGATGCCACTCGCAGGAAAAGCACTCATGACCGGATATCCCTCGGCTGTAATCCGGGGGCACGACGCCCCCTCCAAACTTCCACTCGTTCGAAAAGGAGCCTGGAATACATTTTTTTTGAGCAAAAGTTCAATCCTTAAGTCGCCTATCAGATTGACGGCCCCTTCTCTCGACTATAAAGTTCGCGGTCCTCGACCTAAAATGCGGAATTTGTCGTGATCCTGATCCCTGCTTACGAACCGGATGGAACCCTAGTCAAGCTAGTGGATGAACTGTTGGAGATGATGCGCAGCACCAATCAGAACGTGCCCCTGCTCGTCATCAACGATGGTTCTCGTCGTGAAGTCGCACTTCAAGTGTTTGCCGATCTGGAGGCACGCGGCATCGAAGTTGTGACGCATCCTGTAAACAAGGGTAAGGGTGGCGCGCTGAAAACCGGCATCGCTATCGCACGTGATCGGGGAATGCCTTATGTGCTGACGGCCGACGCCGACGGTCAGCACCTCCCCGTAGACATCCTGCGGGTCATGGCGGCCGGTGTCGAAACCGGCAATTCGGTAATCCTCGGTCGCCGAGTATTTGACGAGTCCACACCGCTGCGCTCCAAGTTCGGCAACGAATTGACCATCCGGGTATTCCATCTGGTGCATGGCAAACGTGTGAACGACACCCAAACCGGACTGCGTTTTATTCCAGCGTGCTTCTATGAAGACTTGCTAGCCATAACCAAGGATAAATACGACTTCGAACTGGCGGCCCTGATTATCTTCGCGCGCAGGAACCGACTGCAGGAGGTCGTGATCCAAACCGTCTACGAGCCGGGCAACCCGTCTTCACACTTCCGCAAGCTGCAGGACTCGGCGAAAATCTACGCAGTGCTGTTGCGCGGCGGGATGGTGTCGTTGTTCCTCGCCCTGATGGACTTTCTGACCTTCCAGCTAGTCGATTCGATCAGCGGCTCCACAACATTGTCCGTGGTCGTGGCGCGCACGGTCGGAACGTTGGGCTATTTTTATCTGGCCCGCAACTTCATCTACAAAGTTGGGGGAAACACCCTCAGTACCTTCATGAAGTACCTGGTCTTGGTGCTCCTGAATATCTCCATCCTGGTGCCGCTCATCGATCTGGCCAAAGAACAGTTCGAAATGCCGAAGGTGCTGACCTATATCGCCGGCACTCTGGGCCTGTTCTTCTTCAACTTCTTCGTGCAGAGGGCTTTCATCTTCAAGAAAGTCGCTCCAGCCCCGGATGTGGCGTCAACTGCGACCCCCGTCCCGCCAAGCGTGGAAACGTCTCGATAATTCCTTTCAGCTCAGGGCTGGTCAGTCATGGCCAACCCTGATGCTTTAGCACTTCCAGTCTGACGGCTCCCGCCCAGGGAACCGCCGCTACCCTGCCTTTGCGAACCAGACATGAATCAGATCAATCAAACACTCCCCTCCTCCCTGGGCAACGACGTGCAGTTGCACCCACGCACTTTCCGCTGGGTCGCCGTATTGCTGGCACTATGGCTTGCCACCGGCGCGAGCTACCTCTACCGGCAGGAACTGTCCATGCAGCTTGGGCTCTGGGACCACTTCGACATCAATGCGGTGAACTACTCCCGCTATGTCGATTCTCGTGACTCTCAGCAAGTATTCCAGGACCAATTGCTCCTTGTGCGCCAGGGCTATCGCAAGGGCGCGCTGTTCGTCGGCCCCAGCAACCTCTACAGCCGACAGTTGCTGCCCATCGATAGCAACAACAGTTACCGGATGAGTTTCGAACTGATAACCCTCACCGATGGCACCGACGACAAGGGCTCGGCCACCTACGCAGGCGTGGTGTTCTTCGACAAGGACAAGAACATCATTATCGAACCGCAGTCGCATATGTTCGGCGTCGCCTCGAACGATGTAGTAACCCGTGCCACAGGACGCCTCCAGCTCAGCGGCGTGTTCTCTCCGAACGGGCGCGAGTTGAACCGCATTCCGCCCAGCGCTCGCTACATGAAGATCGCAATCAACCTCAACTACGGTGATCCAAGGGCCGCAGTGGTGCTATCGAACGTCAAGTTCGTGCCTTATGTCGCTACTGGAGACAACAAATGACGCTGTTTTTCGGGTTTCTGGCGGTCTCGCTATTCATGCTGCTGATCGGCTTCATCTGGCCGATCAGGGGCCGTATCGACATTTTGTCCCTGACCACGCTGACTGTGGCCAAATCACTGTGGCTGAGCTGGCTGGTAGTGTTCGTGTCCTACTGGCTGAATCTCGGCGACCTGTTGCTGCCAATCCTCCTGGCGGTAACCGTGATCACCGTGCGTCGATTTTTCAAGGGTAACGACGCCAAAGTCGTCTTCAGCTTCGGCAGCCTGCTGCTGGTGGTCGCGATCATCGCAATCGGCCTGCTGCTGAGCCCGCTGGGAGCGCTTAAGCCAATCCTCGATGGAGAAATCGTTCTATCCGGCTGGGATGTCAACGCCTCTTGGAATAACTGGGCCATGCAGTTATTCGAGAACACCTACTCGCCTTACATCGCCGCCTATCCGCTATTCCTGCCAGGGCTGTGGTCGCTGATTTACAAGGCCCAAGCCAACCCGATGGTTTGGGTCATGACCCGCCTGCTGCTGTGTATCTTCCCGCTGCTGCTGGTCGTGCAGATTGGCTCGCTGACCATCGCCCGTCGGCCCCTGGCGGCACTGCTGGTGTTCCTCTCGGTATGGGGCATATTCCTGCTCAACCCACACCTGCTGGCTGGCATCACCGACCCTATCGTGATGATGCTTACCCTGATCGCCGGGGTGGCGCTGTACCTGGCGACCTGCTGCGACCGCCAGGACGAGCGGATCGACCAGTACACCCTGTGCGCCGCACTGTTTGCCGGTATCGGCGCGATCACCAAGCAACCCGGCACCCTGGGCGCGATCGCAATCGCGCTGGGGCTGATCCTGATAGGTCTGCGTACTTCGAAACGGCCTGCCTGGTACCTGGCGCGCCTGGCGGCTATGGTCGTACCACCCGCGACCTTCATGATCATTTTTTCCTCCGCGCCATCGATGCCGACCGCGCTGGGCAATCTCAGCTTCCTCATGAGCCTGACTTCGCGGGCATCTGACGGAGGCGGCATCTACGAACATGGCTGGAACCTCGTGGTAAACATGTTCGGACGCTTCCCTCTGCTGCTGATGCTGACCTTGGCCGCTTTCAACCTATGCACCCCGAAGCGCCTGGCCAGCCAGATCGGCCTGGTCTACCTGGCGTGCTCAGGGGTGGCCTTCATCGCCTATTCGAACTGCTGCGCCTATGACGAACGCAACGGCTGGTTCCTGATTGCACTGCTGGGAATGTCGGCAATCTGCGGCGCCTCGATCCTCGAAGGCCCACTGATGCGCGAACTTGCGCCGCTGCGGGAATTCTTCGGCTCGGCGCAGAGCCCCCTGCGACGTCAACACACCCGTGGCAGCGCGACACTGCAGCTCATCGGACTGGTCCTCGCCGTTGCCATCGCAGGCCTGCTGCAACTGGTGACTGGAGAATCGCGCTACCTTGAAGCCGCCAAGGAGGCCCGTCGTGAAATCGTTTGGCCTACCGTCAACCACTTGGCCTACACCGACATCAACAACCTGGGCGATGGCCTGATCATCACCAACTACCAGTTCGTCGCCCTGCTGCCGGACCTCGAAAAGCGTCATCGCATCTGCCCGGATATGGCCTGCGTCACCGCCGCCATCAAGCAGCACCCGGGCAGCCGGGTACTGATGGGACCTGACTCCTTCAATTACCCAGCGCTGCGCGCATCGCTGGCGAGCACAGACTATCTGGCCAACGAGGATAAATACGGTTTCGTGATTACCCGGAGCCTGAAGGTCGAGGATCTGCCGGCAGCTTCAAATCCCTAGCGCAGTCTTCAGTCGTGATTTTCGTCAGGAACCAAGGATTTAACCAATCGGCTCGTAATTTTGTGCCTCTGCCGGCCGCTGCAAGACCCTGAATGCCTGACATTTCCGCACACACTGATTGTGCTGAAGCCAAAAAGAAAAAACGCCCAAGCCCTCCTTACAAAGGGCTTGGGCGTTTTTTTTGCGTGCTGTTGAGACCTCTAGAGGGCACGAGGGGATATTGATTGAGTGGCAACGATAATCTGCCCACCACCTTGCCGCCGAAGGCTTGTTGCAGCAGATGGAAGAACAGAGCAATACGCCGGGAGTCCGCCGGGGCATCCTCAGCAACCCGGAAGCGCGCCGAGAACTCAGCGACCAGATGAATTGCTTCCCAAGTGAGATTCAGTCGAGTTGTGCCAGTAACGCAGCTTGAGCCAGCAACACGCAACGAGAAACGCCAGCAACCTCTCAGCCCAGCCATGCCTTGCTTCGAGCACTAAAGCCGGTCAGATCAGTCGTTTACGAATGGGGTTCGACCCGATAAGGGCGGCACATGAGCCCCAACGGGAGCGCTGCCGGATAACATCGAAAGGCATATGCCAAACAAATGCGCCCGCAACGGCGATACACAGGAACAGGCAGGGAAGTAGAAAGGCCCAGAAACAACAAAGCCCCGATTTCCGGGGCTTTGTGTATTACATATGGCGGAGAGATAGGGATTTGAACCCTAGGTACTGTCGCCAGTACAACGGATTTCGAATCCGTCCCGTTCGGCCACTCCGGCATCTCTCCAATGGCGCGCATCATACCAGCACTTTTGCCAAAGGCGAAGCCCCTGGATGAAAAAAATCGCGTGCTTTCAGATGCTTGCGCGAACGTGCCGAATTACAGCGGCACGCCCAGGCGTTTTGCGACTTCTTCGTAAGCTTCGATCACATCACCGAGGCCCTGGCGGAAGCGGTCCTTGTCCATCTTTTTGCGGGTTTCCTTGTCCCACAGGCGGCAACCATCCGGGCTGAACTCGTCACCCAGGACGATTTCGCCGTGGAATACGCCGAACTCCAGCTTGAAGTCCACCAGCAGCAGGCCGGCGTCATCGAACAGCTTGCTCAGCACTTCGTTGACCTTCAACGACAGGGCTTTCATTTTCACCAGTTGTTCGGCGGTACCCCAGCCGAAGGCAACAACGTGGGATTCGTTGATGAACGGGTCACCCTTCGCGTCGTCCTTGAGGAACAGCTCGAAGGTGGAAGGCTCCAGCTTGATGCCTTCTTCGACACCCAGGCGCTTGACCAGGCTGCCAGCAGCGAAGTTGCGCACTACGCACTCGACCGGAATCATGTCGAGCTTCTTGACCAGGCATTCGTTGTCGCCCAGTAGTTTGTCGAACTGGGTCGGAATACCGGCTTCTTCCAGTTTCTGCATGATGAAGGCGTTGAACTTGTTGTTCACCATGCCTTTGCGGTCGAGCTGTTCGATACGCTTGCCGTCGAAGGCAGAGGTGTCGTTGCGGAACAGCAGGATCAAGCGGTCAGCGTCGTCGGTCTTGTAAACCGACTTGGCTTTGCCGCGGTAGAGTTCTTCACGTTTTTCCATGATGGGCTCCGCTTGCTAAATGAGAGGGGGCTAGACGATTTCGCGCCAGTCGAGCCCACAATCCTGGTTGGCCACTTGCAGCCAGTCCGGGTCGCACCCAAGGGTATCGACGAAACATTGCCGGGCCAGCTGTGGCAGGTTGTTCTTGCTGCTGAGGTGGGCCAGCACCAGGTGCTGCAGATTTTCCCACCCCAACTCCGCCACCAGGCGCGCGGCCTGATGGTTGTTCAAATGTCCGTAATCGCCGCCAACCCGCAGTTTTAGAAACTGCGGATAATGTCCCCGTGCCAGAAGGTCACGGCAATGGTTGGCTTCGATCAGCAGGGCATCCAGGCCCCGGTAATGGTCCAGCAACGTCGTGTCGTACGAGCCCAGGTCGGTCAGCACGCCGAGGCGCCGTCGACCGTCCGTGAACACGTACTGCAAAGGCTCCAGCGCATCATGCGTCACACCCACCGCACGAATGCTGAGGGCGCCCACGTCGAACGTATCGTTCGCCGCGAGAAACCCTGTCGCTTCCAGCGGTTTGCGCAACCCGCGCAACGTGCCACGACTGAGATAGACCGGAACATTGTAGCGCCGTGCCAGCAACCCCACCCCATGCACATGATCGGCATGTTCGTGAGTCACCAGCACGGCGCTCAATATGTCTGGCGATACACCGAGCCGCGCCAGGCGCCGCTCGGTTTCACGCAGGGAAAATCCGCAATCGACCAGTACGTGCGTGTCGCCACTGCTGATCAGCGTGCCATTTCCCTGGCTGCCGCTTCCAAGTACCGCGAAGCGCACTTAACCCAGGTTGTCCTGAATGACGCTCAGTACGCGACGGGCCACATCGGCCGGGGCCACGGTGTTGATGTTCTTCTCGACGGTAACCTGGACGCTGTCGCCCACCTTGCTCAGGCGAACTTGATAGCGCTCGGCACGGGCTTCGATCTCTTCCTTGCTCGGCGCACTGCCGAAGACGCGGCTGAAGAAACCAGGCTCGCTTTTCGGCTCGGCTTTCTCGGCCAGGTTGATGTAGTACAAGCCCAGGCTGCGGTTGATGTCTTCAACGCGCCATTCGCCGTGCTCCAGGGCACGACCGACACTGGACCAGGCGCGATCGAGATCGGCACCGAGGTTCAGAACCGGGTTGCCACTACCGTCTTCGCTCAGGCTGACACGGCTAGGTGCATCGAAATCACGGGCCGCGAGCAAGGACACCGAACCGCCCTTCTCGGCGCTGCGGGTCATGCTGGCAAGCATTTCGTCGACCAGTACGGCGTCGACGCCGGTGTTGGTCGAACGGGCCGGGAATTCCTGCTCGGCACTGCTGCCGGCGGCACGCTCGACGGTCACCACATAGACCTCACTGGTGTTGCGCTGCACGCCTGGCTCGATACGGACCCGCGCGCGGACCTCGTTGTCGCGGCTGCTGGCGGCACCACCCAGGCGCTCGGCCATGGAGGCGGAAAGCTCGTCGAAACGCTGCCAGGTGGTGTTGAACTCACCCGTCTGCGGACGCTCTTCGGCGATACGGAAACCGTTGTCCTCGAAGAACTGGCGGGCAACCGGCCAGACTTCGGCCGGAGCGCGCTGGGCCAGGACCCAACGAGCGGCGCCGCTCTTCTGCAGGCTGAAATCGGTAGCGTCGGCGCTGGCCGCAAGCGGCAGCGGACGCGGAACTTCGTATTCACCCTTGACGTTGTCGTCCGCGACGTTGCGCGGGATCGGCAGCAGAGGGTCGAGACGCTTGACGTTGCTCACATCAGGCGGCAACTGCATGGGCGGCTTTTGAGTGGCCTCCAGGTAGTCGCTGCCACGGTCACGGAAATACCCGTCCTCGCCCCAGAGCCAAGCGCAACCGCTGGTGCTGGAAATGATCAGGGCAAGGGCGGAAAGACCAGCCAATCGCTTCATGCGGTGTACGTCCTCAATTAAAACTGCAGGCCGCACTGGCGCATGGCCTGGCGTACCGTATCGTGACAGGAGTCGCTCAGCCAGGTCAGCGGCAGGCGGATGCCTTGGTGCATCAGGCCCATTTCAACCAAAGCCCACTTCACCGGAATCGGGTTGGCTTCGATGAACAGGTGCTTGTGCAGTGGCATCAGTTTTTCGTTGATGGCGCGGGCTTCGTCAGCCTTGCCTTCGAGTGCAGCGTTGCACAGGTCGGCCATTTCACGCGGGGCGACGTTGGCGGTCACCGAGATGTTGCCCTTGCCGCCCAGCAGAATCAGTTCGACGGCGGTCGGATCATCGCCGGACAGCACGAGGAAGTCTTCGCTCACACCGTCGATGATGGCCTTGGCACGCTTCAGGTCGCCGGTGGCTTCCTTGATACCGATGATGTTCGGCACGGTGGACAGGCGGATCACGGTCTCGGCCTGCATGTCGCAGGAGGTGCGGCCGGGAACGTTGTAGAGAATCTGCGGGATGTCGACGGCTTCGGCGATGTGCTTGAAGTGCTGGTACAGGCCTTCCTGGGTCGGCTTGTTGTAGTACGGCACCACCAGCAGGCAGGCATCGGCGCCGGCATTCTTGGCGTTCTGGGTCAGGTGCACGGCTTCGCTGGTGGAGTTCGCACCGGTACCGGCGATGACCGGGATGCGACCATTGACGCGCTTGACCACGAATTCGATGACCTGGATGTGTTCTTCGACATCGAGGGTCGCCGACTCGCCGGTGGTGCCGACTGCGACGATGGCATGGGTACCGTTCTGCAGGTGGAAGTCCACGAGTTTGCTGAGGCTGTCCCAGTCCAGACGCCCTTGTGCATCCATGGGTGTGACCAATGCCACCATACTGCCCGCAATCATGAAGCTGCTCCTGCCGGAAAAAGAGAGCGGTAATGGTACTGGCGCCATCGGGCTTGCACAAGCGACGCAGGCGGGCAGAGCATTCCCCTCGGCGGCCATTTTCGCTACCCTTCGTCCTTTGATCGGTACATAGCGGCCTGCCGGGCTGCCGACAACGTGCCCCGACAGTGTCCGCCGCCTCGATCCAGAGGCCCGGGAGCACGCTGAACAGCCTGTTCACCCCGTCAAGTACCGACCGCTCATCGCTTTAGGAATGCTATGTCCACCCCCACCGTCCGCGAACAATTCCTTGTCGTCAGTGCTTTGGGCCCAAGCCCGATGGAACTGACCAACATCCTTTGCCGGGCCAGCAACGACAGTCGCTGCTCGGTGGTGACCTCCCGCCTGAGCCGCCACGGCGAATGCAGCGCGCTGATCCTGCAGATCACCGGCAACTGGGATGCCCTGGCGCGCTTCGAGGGCGCGCTGCCGAGCCTGGCGAAAAAGCACGGCTTCATCGTCAACGTGGTGCGCAGCGCCGACCTTGAAGTGCGTCCGCTGTCGCTGCCGTATGTCGCCTATGTCAGTGCCGCCTACCGCCCCGACATCGTCAATGAGCTGTGCCAGTTCTTCATCGACCACAATGTCGAGCTGGAAAGCCTGACCTGCGATACCTATCAGGCTCCGCAGACCGGCGGCACCATGCTCAATGCCACCTTCACCGTCACCCTGCCGGCCGGCACCCAGATCAGTTGGCTGCGTGACCAGTTCCTGGACTTCGCCGACGCGCTCAACCTCGATGCGCTGATCGAACCCTGGCGCCCACAGAACCCGATGTAAGGAAGCTTGCCCATGGCCGTTGAACTCGACCAACCCGTCGCCGATTTCCAGGCTCAGGCCACCAGTGGCCAGCAGATCAGCCTTGCCGGGCTGAAGGGCCGTCAGGTGGTGCTGTATTTCTATCCGAAGGACAGCACCCCGGGCTGCACCACCGAAGGCCAGGACTTCCGCGACCAGTACGCCGCCTTCCAGGCCGCCGGCACCGAGGTGTTCGGCGTTTCTCGTGACGGCATCAAGTCCCACGAGAACTTCAAGGCCAAGCAGGCATTTCCCTTCGAGCTGATCAGTGACAAGGACGAGGCCATCTGCCAACTGTTCGACGTGATCAAGCTGAAGAAGCTCTACGGCAAGGAATACCTGGGCGTGGACCGCAGTACCTTCCTGATCGACAAGAACGGCGTGCTGCGCAAGGAATGGCGCGGCGTGAAAGTGCCTGGCCACGTGGCCGCGGTACTGGCCGCAGCGGAAGAATTGAACAAGGCGTGAATATCAAACGGGGCATGTCGAACATGCCCCGTCTTGTTTCAGAGCAACGGTGCCACCGCGGGCTCACGCCGTGGCCAGGCATCCAGCACGGCCTTGAACAGCGTCGCCAGCGGAATGGCGAAGAAGATCCCCCAGAACCCCCACAACCCGCCGAACAGCAGCACCGCGCAGATGATCACCACCGGGTGCAGGCTCACTGCTTCGGAAAACAGCAAGGGCACCAGCACGTTGCCATCCAGGGCCTGGATGATTGCGTAGACGGCCATCAGGTAGATGAACTGGTCGCCCCAGCCCCACTGGAACAACGCGATCAGCGTGACCGGCACCGTCACCACCACCGCACCGACGTAAGGCACAACCACCGACAGCCCCACCAGCAGCGCCAGCAACGCCGCGTAGTTGAGCCCGAGGGCAACGAAGGCGATGTAGGTCGCCACGCCGCAAATCAGAATCTCGATGCCCTTGCCGCGAATGTAATTGGCGATCTGCCGGTTCATCTCCTCGGCCACCCGCGTCATCAGCGCGCGCTCCTGCGGCAGATAGCCGCTGACCCAGCGCGCAATGGTCTCGCGGTCCTTGAGGAAGAAGAACACCAGGATCGGCACCAGCACCAGGTAGATCATCACATTGACCAGCAGCGGCAGGCTCGACAACGAGAAGGTCAACGCCCACTGGCCGAACTTGCCGATTTCCCCGCGCATGGCTTCGATGGCTTGCAGCACCTGGTCATCGGACACCAGGTGCGGGTAGCGCTCAGGCAGCAGCAGAAGCAGCGACTGCCATTTGCCGAGCATGCCCGGCAACTCGTTGAACAGCGTGATCAGTTGATGCCAGAGCAACGGCACCAACACCAGCAGGAACACGCCCAGCGCCCCCATGAACAGGGTGAAAACCAAACCCACCGCGACCTTGCTGGGCACGCGCAGACGCTCCAGGGCGTTCACCAGCCCCTGCATGAGAAACGCGAGGACCATGCCCGCCAGCACCGGGGCCAGCATGCCGCCCAGGGTCAATACGGCGGTGAACCCGAGAAACAATAGGACCGCCAACACCACGGCTTCCTCGTCCGAGAAATAGCGGTGCAGCCAACTGCGTAGCACTTTGAACATCGACGATCCTTGGGTAGGAAAGAAACTCAGGCCTTCTTCAGCCAATAGGTGTAGACCCCGCCCTCGGCGGTATCGAGCAGCAGCGTATGACCGGCTAGCCTGGCAAAAGTGCGGAAGTCACGCTGCGAGCCAGCATCGGTGGCAATCACCTTGAGCACCGCGCCGCACGCAAGGCGATTCAGCTCCAGCTTGGCCTTGAGCAATGGCAGTGGACAGTTGAGGCCACTGGCGTCCAGTTCGGCATCGTGGTGCAAGGTGTCAGTCATCAAAACTCTCCAGAAAAACCAGCCGGCCAGACAGCGCTGGCGTGCGGCGCAGGCAAGCCTCGCAGAATACCGCCACTGGTCGCAACCGTGCGAGGCGGCTACAGTAAGGCTCTTTGTCGACCAGAGCTTCGTGCATGAATTTTCTGCGCCCTACCTTGCTGACACTGGCCTGCCTGCTGGCGCTTCCGAGCCACGCCGACGACCTGCCGTCACTTGGCGACGCCAGCTCTGCCATTGTCTCTCCGCAGCAGGAACACCAACTGGGCCGGGCCTGGCTGAGCTTGTTGCGCGGCAATGTCAGCCAGTTGTCGGACCCACAGCTCAAGGATTACGTCGAGTCCAGCGTCTACCGTCTTGCCGAAACCAGCCAACTGCAGGACCGCCGCCTGGAGTTCATCCTGATCAACAGCCCCGACCTGAACGCCTTCGCCGCTCCCGGCGGGATCGTCGGCGTCAACGGCGGCCTGTTCCTCAATGCCCAGACCGAGGGCGAATATGTCTCGGTACTGGCCCACGAACTCGCGCACTTGTCGCAACGCCACTTCGCCCGCGGCGTCGAAGCCCAGCAGCGCATGCAACTGCCGATGATGGCCGCCCTGCTGGCGGGCATCGTGATTGCCGCTTCCGGCGCCGGTGACGCCGGTATCGCCGCCATCGCCGGCACCCAGGCGGCGGCCATCCAGGAACAGCGGCGGTTCTCCCGCCAGAACGAACAGGAAGCCGACCGTATCGGCATCCTCAACCTGGAAAAAGCCGGCTACGACCCGCGCAACATGCCGTCCATGTTCGAGCGACTGATGCGCCAGTACCGCTTCGACGCCAAGCCGCCGGAATTCCTGCTGACCCACCCGGTGACCGAGTCGCGTATCGCCGACACCCGCAACCGCGCCGAACAGGCCCCTGCCGGCGGCACCGAAGACAGCCTGCGCTATCAGTTGATGCGTGCCCGGGTGCAACTGTTCTATGAGGGGACGCCCGGCCTCGCGGCCAAGCGCTTCCGCGCCCTGCTGGATGAAACCCCCAACCTCGATGCTGCGCGCTACGGTCTGGCGCTGGCACAGATCAAGGGCGGCCAACTCAATGAAGCGCGGGAAAATCTCAAGCCGCTGCTGGCCAAATCACCCAACGACATCACCTACAACCTGACCCAGATCGACCTGGACATCACCAACAACCGCCTGGCCGATGCTCAGCAACGGGTCGACAAGATGCGCCAGCTCTACCCGGGCAACTATCCGCTGCAACAGGTTCGGGCCGACCTGCTGCTCAAGCAGAACAAACCCGCCGAAGCCGAAAAAGCGCTGGAAGCCTTGATCAAGAACCGTGGCGACGACCCGGATATCTGGTACGACCTCGCCGAAGCTCGCGGGCTTTCAGGCAACACCATCGGCCTGCACCAGGCGCGCGCGGAGTTCTTCGCCCTCACTGGCGATTTCGACCAGGCGCTGCAACAACTGGATTACGCCAAACGCCGGGCGGGTACCAACTTCCAGCTCGCGTCGCGGATCGACGCCCGTCAGCGGGATTTGCTGGAGCAGCAACGAATGGTCAAGGACATGATGCGCTGAGGCCTGTGGCCTCGATCCACAGGATTTGAGCCCGCCTCGACAACGAGGTTGGCGCAAATCCTGTGAAGGGCTGCCAAGCAGCCCTGAAAGACTCAAGCGTTACCGGACAACTTCAGCCGCGCAGCCTGGGTAAAGTCCAGCATCCGCTGCAACGGCTTGATCGCCTGCGGAATCAATGCCGGTTCCACGAAAATCTCGTTCGTCCCTTCACGCAGGCACTGCAAGGTGCGCTCAAGCGTGTTCATCGCCATCCAAGGGCAGTGCGCGCAACTGCGGCAGGTCGCGCCGTTGCCGGCGGTCGGCGCTTCGATGAACTCTTTGTCGGGGCACAGCTGCTGCATCTTGTAGAAGATGCCGCGATCGGTTGCGACCACAAACTTCTTGTTCGGCATGCGTTGCGCGGCGGCGATCAACTGGCTGGTGGAGCCCACGGCGTCAGCCAGCTCGATGACGGCGGCCGGCGATTCAGGGTGCACCAGAATCGCGGCGTCCGGATACAGGGCCTTGATATCGGCCAGTTGTCGCGACTTGAATTCTTCGTGAACGATGCACGCACCATCCCACATCAGCATGTCGGCGCCGGTCTGCTTCTGGATGTAGTTGCCCAGGTGCTGGTCCGGTGCCCAGATGAAGGTCTCGCCGTTGTCCATCAGGCTTTCGACGATTTCCAGCGCGCAACTGGAGGTCACCACCCAGTCGGCACGGGCCTTCACTGCCGCCGAAGTGTTGGCATACACCACCACGGTGCGCTCCGGATGCTTGTCGCAGAAGGCCGAGAACTCGTCCACCGGGCAGCCCAGATCGAGGGAGCAGGTGGCGTCGAGGGTCGGCATCAGGATGCGTTTTTCGGGAGTGAGGATCTTCGCGGTCTCGCCCATGAAGCGCACGCCGGCCACCAGCACGGTCTTGGCCGAGTGGTTCTTGCCGAAGCGGGCCATCTCCAGGGAGTCGGCCACGCAACCACCGGTTTCCTCGGCCAGCGCCTGGATCACCGGATCGCAATAGTAGTGGGCGACGAGCACCGCATCCTGCGCCTTGAGTTCGGCGGCGATGGCGGCACGGTATTCGGCCTCTTGTTCAGGCGTGAGCGGCTTGGGCTGCTTGGCGTCCAGATGGGCCTGGACCAGAAGGCGTTCGGAAATCTGCGTCATGTTCGCAAGACCTGCTGGCGCTGATGCGCGTAAGTCGAGTGTATCATCGGGCACGGACAAATCGGGTAACAGCTTGGCCTTTGCATTTTCGGCAAAAGTCCGCCGCAACCTCGGTTTTATGAGTCGCCGAAGGCTACAGATAATCGGATGAATTCTAAAGAGATTTTTGCCCGATAAAGCGAGCGGGCGACGCTCGACACGTCGCCCGCGGAGCAAGGTGATTACTGAGCAGCACCGGTCAGCAGTGCGGCACGTCCTCGGACGAAGGCGTCGAACTGCTCAACGGTCATTTTCTGCCCGTTGAAGTCCACCAGGCCGTCGGCGTAACCCAGGTGCATCAGGATGTTGTCACCCTGCACCGTCGCCATCTGGGTTTGCAAGGCCATCATGCCGACCATCTCGCCCGCTGCCGACGCCTGCCGGATCGAGTCGGCATCCAGGCCATCCAGCGTCGCACGCAGGGCCGCGATATCACCGATCATTGGCTTGGAAATCTTCAGATTGGACTGGACCGACTTGATCGATTGGGCCAGCGCCTGCTCCGGCGGCAGGTCCGCCAGCGCCACACCGGCGAGGTCGACAGCGAGGTCAACGCGGCTTTCGCCACTGGCCGTCTTGAACGACAGTTCCTCCAGTGCTACCCGTGGCTGGCCGGCCAGCACGCCCTGCAATACATCCTTCAACAGCGGATCGTTCAGAAGCTGGGCACCATCGGACTGTTCCAGGGCAATGGCTTCCAGTTCCGGCATATGTTGCTCATACCAACTCACCAGTTTGCCGATTGCCTCGGGATTCAGGCGCTGCACGCTCCAGCCCATGCGTGCGCTGCCCAGCGGCTTGCCGGCATAGCTGATATCGGAAACCTGATACACACCCTTGAGCGCCAGACCATCGTTCTCGATACGGTAGGTGTCACGCAGGTCCAGGCCGAACTTCAGCGACGGCTGGCCATCGTAGACAACCGACACCTCTCCCAGGTCGGCCACATAAGAACCGGTATAGAAGCCGTAACGGCTCTTGCTCATGTCAGCGGCGAAGGTAAGGTCCTTCAGGCCGAAGTCCAGTGTCGAACCGTCGCCTTGCGTCAGGGTCAGGTGCTCCATGGCAGCCCCGAAGCGCAGCTCATCGCCATGGGCATCGGTGTCGATCTGCAGCGTCAGACCGGAAAACGAGAACATCACGCCCTCCTCGCCCTTCACTTCCAGCGGCGCCAGCTTGAGGTTGGTGCGCACGGCACCGCCATAACTCAGGCTCATGCTGCCGCCCAACGGCAGTTGATCACCTGCGGCGGCGAACCATTTCTCGGTCTTGTCGGTTTTCTCAAGCGCGTAAGTGCTCGCAGCCATCACGGGTGCAAGTTGCAACTGCTTGAGCCGCGACCACGGGAAAGGCCCGTGCTCGATGTGATCGACGAAATCCAGCGCCACCGACTCTCCGTCCGGGTCGCTGAGGGTCACCCGGTAGCGGGCGAGACTGGTGAACTTATGCGACTCCAGGGAAAGCAGTTCCACCTTGCCCTGCATTTGAGTGCCCATGGCCACGTCCAGTTGGCGATTGACGTCGGCCAGGGCAGCGTTCAACTGCGCGGGCAGTTGCTGGCCGGTGTACCACGCGATCGACGTCCAGGTCGCCGCGACCATTACAGCCAGCCCGCCGATAACTACCAGTGTTTTCTTCATGAAGTGATCCAGTTGCGTTCCTTGGAAAAGAAAGCCCGGACACCAGGGTCCGGGCCTTCAAGGCGGCGAGAGTAGCATTTATGCTGCGGGATTCAGTGCAATGCGGACAGCGATCGTCTGGCCATATCTATCCAGATCGTTCTCAAGAACTCCTCCCTTGTCATCTTCTTGCCATTGAGATCCACATCATCAGGTGGGCTAAATTGCAGCTTCATCAGAATGCTGTCGTCCACTACTTCCAGAAAAGGACTCCGCTCAGCCTCGCTTGAAAGTATCTCCCACAAGGTTCGACTGTTGAACGCTCCGCGCAGGGTGTCCGCAGTGAGCCTGCCGAGGTTGAAGGGACGCGCCCACTCATCGATAGTCGATTTGGAGATCTCGAGATTGACATTGCCCGACTCAGGCATCTGCTCAATCAAGTCAGCAAAGGAAATACGGTCATCGTCCGGCCGACGAAATTGAACAGACATGTCCGCCCGACTCTCTCCCTCGCTCGTTTTGAATGACAACTCTTCGATTACGAATTTCGGCCTGTTCGTCAGCAGCTTGAGCATGGCTGCTTCAAGCCGATCGTCCGATTCGCTCAACAACCCTTTCGGATCGGTATCTGCTCCATTTGTCTCGGCAACATCTACCGCGTTCATAGTGCCCCACACTCCCGAGCGCCGCCCCTGCAAAAATCCTTTGAGCGCCGCCGGGTCCAGACCTTCGACACGCCACGCCAGCCGAGCGCTGCCATACGGCCAACCAGCCAGCCGGATATTCGGAGCAACGATTATCTGCTTCCTCGAATACCCGTCCTCGGCAACCTGATACTCATCATGGAACGCGGCCCGGCCAAACGATAAAGTCTTACCGGCAGATTGAAATCCGACATCCGTCGAACCGACTTTCAGCCAACCGGTCCGCAGCCCCTGAAGACCTGTTCCCAAGTGAGCATTCACATCTATTCCCGCGAGATAGACATATACACTGCGGATGTTCTCACTCTTCAGATGTATCCTGAGGCGCTCCATCTCGCCGGAAATAGCCACGGTGTCGTCACCTTGAGCCGAGTTCAGGAGCAAACTTCCTCCGCTGGACGTCAGCGAATAATCCTGTTCCGTGATCTCGAACGGCGCGAACTCGACGTGAGTGTTGATGGTTTCTTCGTAATTGACGCTGATACCCCCACGCAACGGAACCTCCCCTTTACTGGCGGAAAACCAGGTCGCGGAGCCTTCGGTTTTGACCAATGTGAAATTGCTTGTAGCCATCACTGGCATCAGTTGCATGCGCTTCACCCTCGACCACGGTAACGGCCCGTACTCGATACGATCAACGAACTCCAGTTGAACAGGGTCCTGCCCCACCGACTCGTAGGTCACCCGGTAACGGGCATCGGCACTGAAGGTATGAAAGGCGCTCCAAAGCAGCTCGATTTTTGCCTCCCCCTCGTGCCCCAGCGCTACCTGCAATTGCTGGTTGGCATGCTCAAGCAGCGCATCCATCCGTGTCGGCATTGATTTGCCGGTGTGCCATGTGATCCACGCACAGCCAGCAGCACTGAGCGCAACAACGCCAGCGAGTGCAACCAGTATCTTTTTCATGAAGAGGTCCAGACAGTGGAGAAAACCACCCGGACCTTGCGTACCGGGCATCAGGGGCCAGGAGGTTAGCACCGCGATCGCGGGCAAAAAGCTCAGGAATCCGCCACCGATACGCTGGAAAACTCGACGCATTTCGTAGCCTGTTTCCGAGGCCAAATCCGATGCCGGCAACCAACGCCCTAGAATCCACCTCACAACCCCGCCAGACACTCACATAACTGTCATCGGACGCTGACATGTTCAGGCCATGCCCTGCCTGCCCGGGCAGGAGGAACAGCATCGGCCTGATAACGGAGCTTCGTATGAAACTTGCTGTGTTTGGTACCGGTTATGTTGGTTTGACCCTGGCCGCCTGCCTGGCCGAAGTTGGACACTGGGTGTGCTGCGTGGATGTCGACGCCGAACGCATTGACGCGCTGTCCCGTGGCCATTGCCCGATCTTCGAGCCTGGCCTGCCGGCACTGCTGCACAAAGGCCTGGCCAGTTCCCGCCTACTGTTCAGCACCGACGCGGTGCCCGCCATCGAAGCCGCCAGCGTGATATTCATCGCTGTGGGCACCCCGCCACTGGCCGATGGCAGCGCCCCGACCTGCGTCAGGTCTTCGCGGTCGCGGACGCCATCGCCCGGCACGCCCACGGTCAGAAAATCATCGTCAACAAATCCACCTCGCCGGTCGGCACCGTCGATGCCATCAAGGCCCGCCTGATCAGCCTGCGCCCGGACAGCGCCGCGCAACTGGACGTGGTCAGCAACCCGGAGTTTCTCAAGGAAGGCTCGGCGGTCATCGACTGCATGCGCCCCGACCGGGTCATCATCGGCGGCGCCAGCACCGCGACGCTGGCCCTGTTGAAGGAACTGTTCAGCCCCTTCAGCCGCAATCACGACACCTTCATCAGCATGGACGCCCGCAGCGCCGAGCTGAGCAAGTACGCGGCCAACTGCATGCTGGCGACAAAGATCTCGTTCATGAACGAAATGGCCAATCTCGCCGAACACCTGGGCGCGGACATAGAAGCCGTGCGCCGCGGTATTGGCTCGGACCCGCGTATCGGCTACGACTTCATCTATGCCGGCTGCGGCTTTGGCGGCTCGTGCTTTCCCAAGGACCTGACGGCCCTGCAGCGGATTGCCGAGCGACACGACTACCAGCCCCGTCTGTTGCAAGCGGTGGATGCCATCAATCAGCGACAGAAACATCGCCTGTTCGAAAAGATTCTCCAGCATTACAACGCAGACCTGTCCGACAAGACGTTCGCCGTGTGGGGCCTGGCCTTCAAACCCAATACCGACGATATGCGCGAAGCACCCAGCCAGGTACTCCTGCAGGCGCTATGGCAGGCCGGCGCGAAAGTCCGCGCCTTCGACCCGCAAGCACGGCACGAAGCGCGTCGTCGCTACGGTGAGCGCAATGATCTGGAGTTGCTGGACAACAAGGACGACGCGCTGAAAGGCGCCAACGCGTTGGTGATCGTCACCGAGTGGGAGGACTTCAAAGTCCTGGACAGCGAACTGGTCAGGCAGCGCCTGCTCGATCAGGTGATCTTCGACGGACGCAACCTGTTCGAACCGGCGCACATGGCCGATGCGGGCCTTGCGTACTACAGCATCGGACGCGAGGACGTGCGACCTGGCAATCCTCGCGCCCGAGACAACGAAGCGTCTTACTCGTTGACGTCCATGAACTCACGCGCCCAGACGATGTAGTCATTTGGCTGGGTGTAGGTGTGCGTCAGCTCCGTCGCGCTCAGGTCGGAAGCGGAGCTGGTAATGCGCCGCTGCTCGCGCAGGCAGTCGTAGGTCGCCTTGATCGCGGCGAAATAGGCGCCATGGCCGTCAACGGCAATGCGCACGCCAAGCTCGGCGAGACGCACGTCATCGTGCAGTTGCGGGTTGCCGTAGGTGACCAGCATGAGCGGAACGGTGACGTGACGGGCAATCTCTTCCAGGTGCTCGAAATCGCGGATGCCGACCATGCACACGCCGTCGGCACCGGCGTTCTGGTAGGCCACGACGCGAGCAATGACTTCCTCGGTCGGAATCGCTCCGGCATTGGTCCGGGCAATGATCGACAGCTCTTGATCGACCCGGGCCTCCAGCGCCGCGCGAACCTTGCCGACGCCTTCTTCGATGCTGATCAGGTCGGTGGACTTGCGGCCGAACTGGGCCGGCAACAGGGTGTCTTCGATGGTCAACGCGGAAACGCCAGCGCGCTCCAGCTCGATCACGGTGCGCATCACGTTCAGGGCATTACCGTAGCCATGGTCGGCATCGGCGATGAACGGCAGTTGTGCAACACGGCCGATGCGAGTGGCCTGTTCGGCGAACTCGCTGAGGGTGATCAAGGCAAAATCCGGTGCAGCCAATACCTGTAGCGACGCCACCGAGCCTCCCAGAATACCCACCTCGAAACCAAGGTCGGCGGCAATGCGCGCTGACATCGGATCGAATACCGAGGCGGTGTGGTAACAACGAGGGGAGGCAAGCAGTTTACGGAACGCACGACGCAAATCTTGATGGGACGCTTTAGGCATGATCTATCCACTATTTCGACTTCATTCTGAGGCGAAACATACCACCCCTTGATGTCTCTCTGACAGCAGCGAAGGTCTTTGTCCGACAAATCGACGCAAACGTTTCACCTCCCGGGGTTAAAGGGCCGACACCGACCGGGAATCCCTGATGGACAGAACGAAGGAAGCGAGTGTGAAGAGGTCGATCCGGCTGCGCTGTGGCGAAAACATCGAAGAGCCACCAGCCGGGATCGCGAGCTTTTTTTGCCGATTTCATCAAAAAATCGCGAAATGTGTATGAACTGTGCATGCAGATGATGAATACGCCGGGTACGGCAAAGCCTGACGTCAGGCATCAGGGAAAACCGTATGTGCACATGCTTTCTTATCAGTGATTCCCTTATCTATTAAGCGTAGGCTTTGTACGGTTATGGCATAATGAAATCATTCCACAACTCCAGATAACGAGCCGTGATTTGTGTCAGTGACGACCTTAACTGTATGTGATGACTCTACTGTTGCCCGCAAGCAGGTCCTGCGGGCGCTGCCAGCGGACTGGCCGGTGTCGATCACCCAGGCCAGCAATGGCCATCAATGCATGGACGCCATTCGCAAAGGTCTCGGCCAGGTCGTGGTTCTCGACCTGAACATGCCGGAGATGGACGGTTATCAAGTGCTTCACGCCTTGCGCGATGAAGGCTTGAAGGCCGCCGTCATCGTTATCTCCGGGGATGTGCAGCAGGAAGCGGTGCGGCGGGTCCGCGAACTGGGCGCCCTGGCGTTCCTGCAAAAGCCTTTCGACCAGGCAGAACTGCGCCAGACGCTTGGCGAGCTGGGGCTGATGAGCCTGCCGGGGCAAGCGGCGCAAAGCCACCGTCCGGCGACCAACACCAACGTCACCTTCAATGAAGTGTTCCGCGAAACCGTCAACGTCGCCATTGGCCGCGCCGCCGCGCTGATCGCCAAGGTGCTCGGGGTTTTCGTGCAGTTGCCGGTGCCGAACGTCAACGTACTCGAAGTCGGCGAGTTGCACATGGCCCTGGCCGATGCCGGGCGCTGCAAGCAACTCACCGCGGTCTGCCAGGGCTTTATCGGTGGTGGTATCGCCGGCGAAGCCCTGCTGATGTTCCATGATTCGGAAATCGCCGACATGGCGCGTCTGATGCAGCATCAGAACAGCGAATCATCCGACCTGGAAATGCTCCTGGATCTGTCCAGCGTCCTCATCGGCGCCTGCCTCAGCAGCATCGCCGAGCAGGTCGACGTCGTGTTCTCCCAGTGTCACCCGCAGATCCTCGGCCAGCATGCCGGCATCGAGGAACTGATCCGGGTCAACCAGCAGCGCTGGAAGAAGACCCTCGCGGTGGAGATCAGCTACGGCCTGGAGGGACACGATATCCGCTTCGACCTGTTGCTCCTGTTCACCGAAGACTCCATCGAACGACTGACCCACAAACTCGCGTACCTGATGAACTGACCCATGAACAAACCCATTGATCTGACCGAGTTCCATTGGCTGCTGGCGATCGTGCAAAGCATCGACGTCGGCGTGGTGGTGCTCGATCGCGACTACCGCGTCCAGGTCTGGAACACCTTCATGGAGAACCGCTCGGGCGTTGCCCCCAAGGACGCCCACAGCGAATCGTTCTTCACCCTCTTCCCGGAGGTCAACGTCGGCTGGTTCAGCCACAAGCTGGAAAGCGTCGCGACCCTGGGCACGCCCGCGTTCACGGTGTGGGAGCAGCGCCCTTATCTGGTGCGGTTCAAGAACTACCAGCCAATAACCGGGCAGGAAGACTTCATGTACCAGAACACCACGCTGTTCCCGCTGCGCTCCACCGACAGCAGCATCAGCCACTTCTGCCTGGTGATCTATGACGTGACCGACGTCGCCACCAACCGGCGCATGCTGCAATCGGCCAACGCGCAGCTGCAGAAGCTCTCCAGCACTGACCGCCTGACCGGCCTGTACAACCGCGGCCACTGGGAAGACAGCCTGAAAGTCGCTTACGCCCGTCACCAGCGCCACGGCAACCACACCAGCCTGGTGATGTTCGACATCGACCACTTCAAGCGCATCAACGATACCTACGGCCATCAGGCGGGCGACAAGGTCATCGAACAGGTCGCCGCGATGCTGCGTGAGTATGTGCGCGATACCGATGTGGCCGGGCGCTATGGCGGCGAGGAGTTCGGCGTGGTGCTGTCGGATACCGACAAGCAGGGTGCGAGCGCCTTCGCCGAGCGATTCCGTAAAGCGATCGAGGGGCTGGAAGTGCAGCACGAGGGGCAAAGTATTCGCTTCACCATCAGCCTGGGTGTCGCGGACCTCAGCCAGCCCTCGGAAGGCCATGCCGACCTCATCGCCTGGGCCGACCAGGCGCTGTACGCCTCGAAGAAAAATGGCCGTAACCAGGTGTCGATTCACGAATGACAACCGTGATATCCAGCCTTTCGGGCACCCGGTAGTCGGTCACCGGGGCCCGGCCTGAAAGTCTCCCAGCCTGTATTGCCTTCACGGCCAGCTCACTGAAGGCAACTTGCCAACACCCCGTGGCTTCAAGATAATAAGATTTATTATCAATTGTAACTTCGGGTTATCCCATGTCCGATCTGGTTCATCACGCAGCGATGCACACCCTCTACGAGGAGCATCACGGCTGGCTCAAGGGCTGGTTACGCAAGCGCATGAACTGCAGCGAGCAGGCCGCGGACCTCGCGCAAGACACGTTTTTACGTGTGCTGACCCAGCGCAGGGCCGACGTTGTTCGCGAACCGCGGGCTTATCTCAGCCGCGTGGCGCGCGGCCTGATGATTGACATGTTCCGCCGCCGTTCGCTGGAACAGGCCTACCTGGAAACACTGGCAGCGATTCCCGAAGCGCTGGATATCTCCCCGGAAGAACGCCTGCTGATCATCGAGTCGCTGCTGGAAGTCGACCAGATGCTCGATGCCCTCGGCACCCGTACCCGCGACGTGTTCCTGATGTCCCACCTCGACGGGCTCAGCTACGTAGAGATCAGCAAGCGCCTGCAAATCTCGGTCAACACCGTGACAAAACACGCGGTGCGCGCCCTCACCCAGTGCCTGCTGCTGATGGAGGATTGAGCCTTGGCATCCCCGGGACTCGATATCGCCACACTCGAAGCCGCCGCCCAATGGTATGTCGATCTGCGCACCGGAACGCCGGATGAGTCGCTGCACCGCGAGCATCAACGATGGCTGCAGAGCGACCCGCGCCATCTGCTGGCCTGGGAACGACTCGGGCGCCTGCAGGGCAAACTTGAGCGGCTTGCGCCCGCAATTGGCAGCCCGATTCTCAAAACCGCGCATGCCAAGCGCCGCGACATGTTGAAAGTACTGTCGGTGCTGCTGGCCACGGGCGCCGCCGGCACCTTGGGCTGGAGGGTCACGCCGCTGCCCCAGTGGGCAGCGGACCAGCGCACCGGGATCGGAGAGCGACGCAGCATTCACCTGGAGGACGGCAGTCAACTGCACCTCAATACCGCCACGGCGGTGAACATCCGCTACAGCCAGCAGTTGCGTGAACTCTTGCTGCTCAGCGGCGAAATCCTCGTCGAGACCGCCAAGGACAAGGCCGCCCGGCCTTTGATCGTGCGCACGGCTGAAGGCAGCCTGCAGGCGCTTGGCACACGCTTTATCGTGCAACAGGAACAGGATCGGACCCGGCTGACCGTGCTGGAGCATGCCGTCCTGGTACGCCCTGCCAACCAGCCCGACACTACGCTGACCGTACACGCCGGTGAGCAGATCAGCTTCAGCGCCGACGCGTTGGGGTCGGTCATGCCAGCCACCGCTCAAGCCGATGCCTGGCTGCACGACACACTGGTGGTGAACGGCTGGCGCCTGGATGACTTTCTGCAGCAACTGCAACGTTATCGCCCTGGCTACCTGAGCTGCGACCCGGCCGTGGCCGGGGTGCGGGTGTCCGGCTCCTTTCACCTGCGCAACACCGACCACGTCCTGGAAAACCTTCGTCTCACCCTGCCCTTGCGACTACGGCGGTTTACCCGCTACTGGGTACGCCTCGAAGCGGCATGAACGTCGACCGTAAAAAATTTCACTGAGGGGTTGGTGATTCTGATTCTCGTTCGGCTTGCCAAGTAGAGGCGCACAGACGCCGCCATTGCCAACGAGCGTAAGGAAACACCATGCCGCATCACGCACACCCCGCAGAACCCGGCTTGATCAACGCCCCCTTCCACAACCGCCCGCTGCAACGTGCAGTGCACCTGGCCATGCTGAGCCTGGTGCTGGGTGCAAGTGTCGGCAGCACGCTGATCAGTCCGGCGGCGGCGGCACAGCACAGCGTCGAACACGAATTGGACTTCAACGTTCCCGCCGGCCCCCTCGATCAGGCGGTGGCGCAGTTCAGCTCGATAGCCGGCATCAGTGTTTCGTTCGATGCGGGCCTGGCGCAGGGCAAACAGTCCCCGGGCGTTCAGGGACACTATTCGCGGGATGAAGCACTGCGTCGTTTGCTGCTGAGCAGCGGCGTCGAGGCGGTGGCGCTGGGCAGTGGCGGCTATTCGCTGGTGCAGGCGCAAGACAGCACGGGGGCGCTCGAACTGGGCGCAACCAACGTACTTGGCGCGGCACTGGGGTCGACCAGCGAAAACACCGGTTCCTACACCACGGGCACGATGCAGAGCGCGACCAAGCTGTCATTGTCGATTCGCGAAACACCGCAGTCGGTCACGGTCATTACCCGCCAGCGCATGGACGACCAGAACATGAGGTCGCTGGAAGACGTGCTCAAAAGCACGCCCGGCATCGCCATCACCAAAGACGGCCCACAACGCTCGACGTTCTACTCCCGCGGCTTCGCCATCGAAAACCTGATGACCGACGGCTTGCCCAACGATCTGTCCCACTACCTCAGCCGCGACATGAACTCTTCGCCGGACATGGCGATATTCGACCGGGTGGAAGTCGTGCGCGGCGCCACCGGCATGATGCAAGGCTCCGGCAACCCGGCTGCGGCCATCAACATGGTGCGAAAGCGCCCCACTGCCACGCCGCGTATCAGCATCACCGGCAGCGCCGGTAGCTGGGACAACTATCGCAGCGAGTTCGACGCGTCCAACGCCCTGAACGACAGCGGCACCCTGCGCGGCCGAGTGGTCACCGCGTATCAGACCAAGGGCAGCTTCCAGGACTTCACCAGCGCCGAACGCTCGGTGTTCTACGCCATCACCGAAGCCGACCTGAATGACGATGCAACCTTGACCTTTGGCGCCTCCAACCAGAATGCCAATCACAACAGCGCCTGGGGCGGCTTGCCCGTCGCCGCCGACGGCAGCGACCTGCACCTGAAGCGCTCCACGTACCTGGGCAGCAAATGGGAATACTGGGATCAGGACAACACCACAGCGTTCACTCGCCTGGAGTACCGTTTCGCCAACAATTGGAAAATGCTCCTGGCCGCCAGCAAGAGCTGGTCAAAACTGGACATGCTCGGTTCCCTTCCCGAGCGCATGGGCGATAACTACGATCAGTTCGGTCAGTACATCGGCAGATACGACTATAAAGACCGGCAAAGCAGCTATGACGGCTACGTCACCGGCCCCTTCTCGCTGTTCGGTCGCACCCATGAACTGGTCGTGGGCGCCAGCAAGAGAGACCTCACGTTCAACGGCAAGGGGCTACCCATCGACGTCGAGACCAATACTGATCTCCACAACCCCACCGGCATCCCCAAGCCCGACGTAAGCGCCAATCCCTGGACGCAGCATCGCACCACTCAACAGGAAGGCACCTACGTCACTACTCGCCTGAACATCACGGATGAGCTGAAAGTCATCCTTGGTGGGCGCCTGGACTGGTACGAGCACGACGTGGATACCCGGTGGAACGGAAAATCATCAGCCAGCAGCCTGCCAAACAAAGTGACGCGCAACCTCACGCGCTACGCGGGTGCGGTTTATGACCTTGACCAGCATCACTCGGTCTATGTCAGCTACACCGATATTTTCCGCCCGCAGACCGAGCTGGATACCCAGAACAACGCGCTGATGCCGATAAAGGGCAAAAACTACGAGCTCGGCATCAAGGGCGAGTACTTTGATGGAAACCTGAATGCCAGCGCAGCGATCTTCCGTATCGATCAGGAGAACCGCGCCAAATTGCTCAACCCCATCCAGTGCACGCCGATCGGCGGCACCTGCTATGACGCGGCGGGTGAAGTACGAAGCGAAGGGATCGAGCTGGAAGTCAACGGCACCCTGGCGCCAGGCTGGGAACTGGGGGCGGGTTACACCTACTCCGCCGCCAAATATACAAAGGACGCCAACGAAGACAACGTGGGGCGCTTGTTCGCCACCAACATCCCCCGCCACATATTCAAGGCGTTCACCACCTACCAGCTACCTGGTGACCTGAGTCGCTGGAGTATCGGTGGCGGCCTGTATCGGCAGAACACCGTCTACAACAAAGGCACCAATGATTACCTGACCACGTTCGACTACCGTATCGAACAAAAGGCCTACACCGTGGTAGACCTGATGACCAGCTATCAGGCTTCGGAGACCGTTCACGTGCGACTGAACCTGAACAACGTCTTCGACAAGACCTACTACCAGGACATCAGCTCCAACACCGACTTCGGTAACAGCCTCTACGGCGAACCCCGCAACGCCATGCTCACGATCAACTGGACGCTCTGAGACTGACTGACCGGTACGGCAAACAACGGGACAGTACCAATATCTGCCCACTGTTTGCCGTGTCGGTTCTTTGCGCCCACGGGATGCACTACCAGCGCGAACGACAGAAACGAAAAAGCCCGCGATCCTTATCGGAACGCGGGCTTTTTCAGGTGTTTCACCGTCGGTTGTGTCCACCATCATTCAGCAACTATCTGCCAACTTCCGGTTTTAACACTGCCAACTTTATATGGTGGGTCGTGTAGGATTCGAACCTACGACCAATTGGTTAAAAGCCAACTGCTCTACCAACTGAGCTAACGACCCGTTGGATGGCGCGTATAATACTGATTTCTAACAGGAAATCAACACCCCATCGCAAAATAATTCAAAAATAGCGAGTCGGGTCCTGTACGCCGGCCGCAACAAAGCCATCCGCACGCAGGCGGCAGCTATCGCATTTGCCACACGCACGACCTTGATCATCCGCCTGATAGCAGGAAACAGTGAGGCTGTAGTCGACGCCACGGGCCATGCCCGCCTGGACGATCTGCGCCTTGCTCAGGTTCTGCAACGGCGCCTGGATCCGGAACCCATTGCCTTCTACCCCGGCCTTGGTCGCGAGGTTGGCCATGCGCTCGAACGCCTCGACAAATTCAGGACGGCAATCCGGGTAGCCGGAATAGTCCACGGCGTTGACGCCGATGAAGATGTCGCGCGCATTCAGCACTTCAGCCCAGCCCAGCGCCAACGACAGGAACACCGTGTTGCGCGCCGGCACGTAGGTCACCGGAATGCCCTCGCTTGGGGTCTCCGGGACATCGATGCTGCTGTCGGTCAGGGCCGAGCCACCGATGCCGTTGAGGTTCAGGCCAATGACCTTGTGCTCGACCGCACCCAGGTCCCGCGCCACCCGGGCTGCCGCATCCAGCTCGGCGCGATGGCGCTGGCCGTAATCGAAGCTCATGGTGTAGCAGTCATAGCCTTCGGCCTTGGCCATGGCGACCACGGTGGCCGAATCCAGACCACCCGACAATAGAATTACCGCGCGTTTCTCACTCATTGCAAAAGCTCCTGTCAGCGTCCCGGCTCGTCGTTCCAGAGCAGTTTGTGTAACTGCATCTGCAGACGAACCGGCAGGTTGTCGGCCACGATCCAGTCAGCCAGATCGGTTGCGCTCAGTTGATGATGGCTAGGCGAAAACAGAACTTCGCCGACACGCTTGTCGAGACCGTACTGAATCAGCTTCGATACGGCCCAGTCATAGTCCTCGCGCGAACAAAGGACGAATTTGACCTGATCGTTCGGGGTCAGCAGCTCGATATTCTCGTAGCGGTTGCGGTGAACTTCCGCAGAGCCTGGGGTTTTCAGGTCCACAACGCGACTGACGCGCAGATCGACCGGTGCAATGTCCATCGAGCCGCTGGTTTCCACGGAAACCTCGTAACCGGCGTCACAGAGCCTTTTCAGCAGCGGGATGGCATTGGGCTGGGCCAGCGGCTCGCCGCCCGTCACGCAAATGTAGCGCGGCCGGAAGCTGGCAACCTGTTCGAGGATCGAGTCGAGCGTGCGTACGGTGCCGCCGTTGAAGGCATAGGCGCTGTCGCAATATTGGCAGCGCAAGGGGCAGCCGGTGAGGCGCACAAATACCGTGGGCAGCCCAGCGGTGCGCGTTTCACCCTGCAAAGAGTAAAAAACTTCGGTGATGCGTAATGTGTCTTGCATAGTCGCCACGGGCGTAACAGCTAAACAGGCTGTCCGCCTCCGTCAGGCACCGCTGCGAACCCGGCATAGCGTTATCCGCAGCAGCGTGTTTCATAAAAGGGCGCAAATTCTAACGAAAAAACCCGCGACAAGCGCGGGTTTCTTTTAAAACGTGCGGATCAGAGCTTTTGCAGGTCGCGCTGAGCCAACTGTGCAGCCGAGGTACCCGGATATTGGGTCACCACCTGCTGAAGAATACCTTTGACCCGGTCGGTATGACCCAGGCGACGCTCCACATCGGCCAGCTTGTACAGCGAATCAGGCACTTTGTTGTGCTTCGGGTACAACTGGCTGACTTTGGCGAATGCCTGGCCGGCACCTTGCAGGTCACCTTTGGCCAGGTTCACTTCACCCAACCAGTACTGGGCGTTGCCCGCGTACTGGCTGTTGGGGTACTTGCGCAGGAAGGCATTGAACGCCTGGCTGGCCTTGTCGAAATCCTTGGCCTTGATCAAATCGAAGGCAGCGTCGTAATAGAGCTTTTCCTTCGCTGGATCGCCAGGTTCGCTGCTCGCGGCGGGCTGGTTGGCTGCCGGTGCGGTATTGCCGGCGGCCGGCGCAGAAGCACCACCGTCAGCGGAATTCTCGGGAGTCGCGGTCGGTGCCGGGGCAGCGCCGCTGGAGATACGTCGATCCAGGTCCTGGTAACGTTCCAGGCCTTCCTGTTTCAGACGTGCAACTTCGTTTTGCAGAATCTCGATAGTGTTCTGTTGACGCTCTATCTGTTCCTGCATTTGTTGCAACTGCATGAAAAGCTGGCCCTGTGCAGAGGCAGGGGCCGAAACCCCTCCCCCGGCATAGGCGCCGTTCGTACCGTAACCCGCAGGCGGATAACTGCTTGCGCCGTTATAGCCAGCGTTGTCATCAACAACAGGAACCTCAGCCGCTGCCATGAGAGGCAGCGTGAGAGCCAGGACGGTTACAGCACGACGGCACGCTCGCATATCGAATTACTTACGCAGTTCGACGCGACGGTTCTGAGCCCAGGACTGCTCGTCGTTGCCGGTGGCAACTGGACGCTCTTCGCCGTAGGAAACCAGTTCCAGCTGAGCTGGGGAAACGCCTTGCAGCACCAGGTAGCGCTGAACAGCCTTGGCACGACGCTCGCCCAGAGCCATGTTGTATTCGCGAGTACCACGCTCGTCGGTGTTACCTTCCAGAACGACGCGAGCGCCGTTGCCTTTCAGGTCCTTGGCATGAACGTCCAGAGCGCGCATGGCTTCTGGCTTCAGGTCCGAGCTGTCGTATTCGAAGTAGAAGGTGGTGATTGCGCGCAGAGCAGCTTCTTCGCTCAGGCTGCCGTCAACGGCACCAGTGTTAGCGCCGTAACCAGCGTTTGGATCAACAGCGCCTTCGCCAGCGTTGTCGCCGCCTTTCGAGGAGCAACCTACAGCTACGGCCATGGCCAGAGCCAGCGCAGCAAACTTACCAAACTTCAGCATTTCCATCGTGAAACTCCTAATGAACCCCAGTGTGTTAAGTAAAACGTGTAGCGCCGCATCAGTTCAGGTAAGGGGACCAGGACGGTTCTCTGACTTCGCCTTGAGCGGTAGGAAGCGGGAGCCTCACGCGTCCGTTGAGAGAGACGAGCATCAAGACTCCCCGGCCCTGCTGGCGGGTGGCGTAGATTAGCATGGTGCCGTTGGGCGCAACAGTGGGTGACTCATCAAGACTGGTCTCTGTGAGAATTTTTACACTGCCACGCTGCAAATCCTGCGCCGCCACTTTGAAGTTGGTGAAACCGTCCTGACGATGAATCATGACCAGGGTCTTTTCATCGGCGGAAAGTTTCGGGTTGGCGTTGTAGTTGCCCACGAACGTCACACGCTCGGCACTGCCGCTGCCAATGGTGGTTTTGTAGATCTGTGGCTTGCCGCCACGGTCCGACGTGAAGTACAGCGTCGAGCCATCCTTGCCGAAGAACGGCTCGGTATCGATGGCCGGGCTGTTGGTGACGCGGGTCATCTGACGCGAACCCATGTCCATCACGTAGATCTCGGGGTTGCCGTCGCGCGACAGCACGAAGGCCAGGCGGTTGCCATCCGGCGACCAGGCTGGCGCGCCATTGAGACCTTCGAAGTTGGTGATCTGCTCACGACGACCCGTATCGATGTGCTGGACGAAGATACGCGGGCGACGCTGCTCGAAGGACACATACGCGATGCGCTTGCCATCCGGTGCAAAACGCGGCGACAGGATCGGCTCGCGCGATTGCAGCAAAGTCACGGCGCGCGCGCCGTCATAGTCAGATCGTTGCAAAGTGTAACGAGTGCTGTTGGTGGAGAAGCGCTCGGCCGTCACATAGAGCATGCGGGTGGAGAATGCGCCCTTGATGCCGGTGAGTTTTTCGAACGACTGGTCGGCGATGTAGTGGGACATATCGCGCAGTTGGTCGACGCTGCCGGAAACGCTGCCGGTCAGCACCTGTTGCTCGGTAGCAACGTTGAACAGCGCATATTGCACCTGCAGGCGACCGCCCGATGGCACGATGCTGCCGACCATCACGTACTGGGCACCCAGCGCTTTCCAGTCACGGAAGATCACTTCGCTGGCCTGACTCGGCTGGCTGATCATGTTCTGGCGCGGGATCGGCGAGTAATAACCTGAGTTGCGCAGGTCGTTACTGATGATGTCAGCCATGTCCTCAGGCAACACGCTACCGCCCTGCAGACCGAAAGGCACCACGGCAATCGGCGTGGCTCGATCGCTGCCACTGGTTACCAGGATGTTCTTTTCTTCTGCATTGGCCATCCCTGCTGCGCAGCAGAGAACGACCAGCAGTCCTCTAAGAAGGTTAATCACAAGGCTAGGTCCTCAGGTGTGAATGTCATCTTGAATGAACGATAAGGATTGAATTCGCTCGGTTTCAAACCCTGCATCTCGGTCAAACGACCAATGTTCTTGACTGCCGCAACCGCGGAAGCGTCGAACGGCCCATCGCCGCTGGAGCGGGCAACGGTGACCGTCGTAACGGTGCCATCCGGCAACATGCCAATCTGCAGGACTACCGTCATGTTCTTGCGCGCCGACGGGGGTCGAGCCCAGCCTTCGGCTGCACGGGCGCGAATCAGGTCGTCGAAGTCGCCGGCCACCTGGTCACCCTGCTCGTCTGCCAGAGCCTGCTGACGCTCGGTAGTGTCGGACAACAGCTCGGCTAGTGCCTGTGCTTTCTTGTCTTCCGCCGCCTTGCGCGCTGCTTCTGTAGCCTTTTTCTTGGCTGCATCGGCGGCTGCTTTCTTCTTGGCGTCCTCTGCTGCTTTTTTCTTCGCTTCTTCAGCGACAGCGGCTTTCTTCTTCGCGTCCTCGGCAGCCTTCTTCTTGGCATCCTCGGCCGCTTGTTTCTTGGCTTCTTCTGCCGCCGCCTTCTTGGCCTCTTCTTCAGCCTTTTTCTTGGCTTCGTCTTCGGCTTTCTTCTTGGCGATATCAGCCAGTTGCTTCTCTTCAGCCTTCTTCGCTTCTTCGGCCTTTTTCGCAGACTCGGCTTTCTTCGCCTCGTCAGCCTTCTTGGCCTCATCGGCTTTCTTGGCCTCTGCGGCCTCGCGCGCCTCTTCGGCTTTTTGAGCAGCCTCTTCTTTCTTTTGTTCCGCAGCTTTCACAGCTTCCTGCTTCAGTTGCTCGACCTTCTTCTGCTCCATCTGCTCTTCTTCGGTCTGGCGCGAAGCCGTTTTCTTCGCTTCCCCGGCAATCTTCTGATTGGTCTGGGTGGTGGCCTGACTCTTGGATTTCAGCTGGTACAGGGTTGCCTGAACGATAGGCTTGGACGGCGGCAACTCAGGCGTGAACGCAAAACTGACGAACAGCATGCCGAACACCAGAACGTGCAGCGCGACGGCCCAGACGCTGGGCCAGAAGTAACTTTCCGAGGCGGATGGCTCTCGCTGTTGCATCAGGGCGCCTCGGTAATCAGGCCAACGTTACCGACACCGGCCTTCTGCAACCCGCCCATGGCGCCCATGACCGCGCCGTAGTCGACGGACTTGTCGCCACGGATGAAGACCTGGGTCTGTTTGCCCTGATCGCGCCCGGCAGCGATGATCTTGGTCACCGCGTCGGTCATTTGCGGCAAGGTCATGGCCTTGTCCATTTGCTTTTCGGTGTCGACTTCGCTGCCAAGGTTCCAGAAGTAGGTCTTGTCAGCCTTGATCGAAATGGTCAGAACCTGAACGTTGTTGTCCTGCGGCAAGGCTTCGCTGGAAACCTTGGGCAGGTCGACCTTCACGCCCTGGTTAAGCATCGGTGCGGTCACCATGAAGATGACCAGCAGTACCAACATCACATCGATGTAGGGCACCACGTTCATCTCGGCGACCGGCTTGCGTTTTTGACGAACTCGAGCCATGGGGTTTTACCTGATCACTCTTCGCTGGTGTGCACTTTACGGTGCAGGATGGCCTGGAACTCGTCGGCGAACGTGTAGTAGCGGCCGATCAGCACTTCACTGCGTGCAGCGAAACGGTTGTAGGCGATAACCGCAGGAATTGCCGCGAACAGGCCGATGGCGGTGGCGATCAGCGCTTCGGCGATACCCGGTGCAACCGTGGCCAGGGTGGCCTGTTGCGCGGTCGCCAGACCGCGGAAGGAGTTCATGATCCCCCAGACGGTACCGAACAGGCCGATGTAGGGACTGGTCGAACCGACAGTGGCGAGGAATGGCAGGCTCTGCTCGAGCTTCTCTTCCTCACGGGAGATCGCTACGCGCATGGCACGACCGACACCTTCCATTACCGCGTCAGGGTCGACACCAGGCTGCTGACGCAGACGGGAAAACTCCTTGAAGCCGGCACGGAACACCTGCTCGACGCCCGAATCCGGGTCAGGGTTGCTGCCCGCTTGACGATACAGTTTGGACAGGTCGATACCCGACCAGAAGCGCTCTTCGAAGCTTTCCAGGGCACGACGACCGGCGCGCAGCATGGTGCTGCGCTGAAAAATCATGATCCATGAAGTCACCGATGCGGCAACCAGTACCAGCATGACCAGCTGCACCACAATGCTGGCATTGCTGACCAGGCTCCACATGGAGGTATGGTCGACGACGTTAGCTTCCACGCTTAATCTCCTGCATTTGAATGTATACCCGGGGCACCCGCCTCGATGAAAGCTGCGCGCAGCTCGGAGGGAATGGCTCGGGGTTTGAAAGTATCGGCGCGCACACAGGCCACCAGGAACTGCCCTTCGCAGAGCAGCGTTGCGTCACTTTCGCGCCAGACCTGCTGCACGAAGCGCAGGCTGGCACGATTCAATTCAAGCACTTGCGCGGTGACCCGCAACTCGTCGTCCAGACGGGCCGGCGCGTGATAGCGAGCCTCGGCGGAATGGACCACGAACAGCGTGTTCTGCTGCGCCAGCGACGACTGGGCAAAACCCAGATCGCGCAGCCGTTCGGTGCGGGCCCGTTCCATGAATTTCAGATAATTGACGTAATACACCACGCCACCCGCATCGGTGTCTTCGTAATAGACGCGATAACGATGTGCGAACGGCTCAACCCCATTTTGCGCGCGCATACTCTAGTGCTAACTCCTCAGCTTGCCAATCCGCCCCACCAACTGTTTTTGACGGATTATGTCGTATTGCCAGCGCGCCCGGACCCTGTCCGCGGATAGGACCACAAAAGCAGCCGATAAATCTGTCATTCATCGCTCGGATCAGAAAAATCAGTGCTACCGGATGATTCTGTCATTCGCGTAGGAATATTCAGCCCAAAGTGCAGGTATGCATGTCGAGTAACCACCCTGCCCCGAGGCGTGCGCATGATGTAGCCCTGCTGGATCAGATAAGGCTCAAGCACGTCCTCAATGGTGTGTCGCTCCTCGCTGATCGCCGCCGCCAGGCTGTCCACGCCTACCGGACCACCGTCGAATTTCTCGATCATGGTCAGCAACAGACGTCGGTCCTGATGATCGAAGCCACGTTCGTCGACATCCAGCAGGTTCAACGCCATGTCCGCGATGGATTTGGTGATATCGCCCTTCGCGCGCACCTCGGCGTAGTCACGCACACGGCGCAACAAGCGGTTGGCGATACGCGGCGTGCCACGAGCCCGGCGAGCGATCTCGAAAGCACCTTCGTCTTCGATCTCCAGGCCGAGAATCCCGCCCGAGCGACTGACGATAGTTGCCAGATCCGCGTTGTTGTAGAACTCCAGACGCTGGACGATACCGAAGCGGTCACGTAGCGGGTTGGTAAGCATGCCGGCCCGGGTGGTAGCGCCAACCAGGGTGAACGGCGGCAGGTCCAGCTTGATCGACCGCGCCGCCGGTCCTTCGCCGATCATGATGTCCAGTTGAAAGTCCTCCATCGCTGGGTACAGGACTTCTTCGACGATCGGCGATAACCGGTGGATCTCGTCGATAAACAACACATCATGGGGCTCAAGGTTGGTGAGCAACGCCGCCAGATCGCCAGGGCGTTCAAGAATGGGGCCGGAAGTACTTTTGATCGAGACGCCCATTTCCTGGGCAATGATGTTGGCAAGGGTGGTCTTGCCCAGCCCCGGAGGACCGAAGATCAGGGTGTGATCCAGGGACTCGTTGCGGCCACGGGCGGCCTGGATGAACAGGGCCATCTGCTCGCGAACCACCGGCTGACCAATGTACTCGGCCAGCCGCAGCGGACGAATCGCCCGGTCCTGGACCTCTTCGCGGTCGCGGCCGGTAGCAGTTATCAAACGGTCGGCTTCGATCACTTAAATCATCCCCTTGAGACTGCGCCGGATCAGTTCTTCGCTGCTCAGGCCCTTGGCATCCACAGCCGCCACTGCGCGACTGGCCTCTTGAGGTTTATAGCCCAAGGAAATCAGGGCGCTGACCGCGTCGGCCTCGGCGGTGGACGCCACAGGAACAGGCGCAGGCCCATTCGGCACCAGCTGGAACATGCTCGGCACGGTTTCCCAGGCCTTGAAGCGGTCCTTGAGTTCGACCAGCAGACGCTCGGCGGTCTTCTTGCCAACCCCTGGCACCTTGACCAATGCCGAAGTGTCCTGGGCTTGAACGCATCGAATCAGGTCGTCCACTTCCAGACCCGACATCAAGGCCAGCGCCAGCTTGGGCCCTACACCATTGAGACGGATCAGCTCACGGAACAGCTCGCGCTCACGTTTTTCATGGAAGCCATACAGCAGGTGAGCATCCTCGCGCACTATCAGATGGGTGTGCAAGGTCACCGTTTCGCCGACCTTGGGCAGCCGGTAGAGCGTTGTCATCGGCACTTCCAGCTCATAGCCAAGGCCGTTGATGTCGATAATCAGGTGCGGCGGCTGCTTTTCAGCGAGGGTGCCGCGTAAACGTCCAATCACGTTCAGGTCCTTTCTCATGGGTGCCGGCAGGGCCGGTCCGGCCTTGCGGCGAATCCGCCAGCCAGCTCGCCATCAGGCGGCCGACGGCGGACGGATCACTTTAAAAGCGTGGATGCTATCAGAGACGCAGGCGTCCGTTGCGGCTGCGCGCGACACCCAGCCCATGAGGAATCAGGCTGGAGCGCGTATGGGCATGACACAAGGCGATCGCCAGGGCATCGGAGGCGTCGATTTGCGGCTTCTGCGTCAGTTTGAGCAGGTGCATGACCATCATCTGCACCTGCTCCTTGTTGGCCCCGCCGGTGCCGGCAACGGCCTGCTTGACCTGGCTGGCGCTGTATTCAGCGATTTCCAGCCCCTCCTCCACCGCAGCCACGATGGCCGCACCGCGCGCCTGACCCAGCTTGAGCGCCGAGTCGGCGTTGCGGGCCATGAACACCCGCTCGATACCCATGGTTACCGGGCCATGCTGGCGAATGATTTCGCGCACGCCGCGGAAAACCACCTGCAAGCGCTCAGGCAACTCGCCGCTGCCGGTGCGGATGCAGCCCGACGCCACGTATTCGCAACCGCGCCCGGAATGACGAATCACTCCATAGCCGGTAATCCGCGATCCGGGGTCGATACCAAGAATCAGAGTCATAACGCCTGCGTGATAAATGGCGCATCAACGCGCCGTGTCCAAAAAACAGAAGCCGGCCCCCTCACAAGCGCTACGCGCCTGATACGGGGCCGGCCTCCAATAAAGCCAGGCGAAAACCTCAGCCGAGCTTTTCCATGACCTCGTCAGGAATCTCAGCATTGGAGTAGACGTTTTGCACGTCGTCCAGATCTTCGAGCATATCGATCAGCTTCAACACTTTCTGCGCGCCGTCCAGATCCAGCTCGGCGCTGGTGGTCGGCTGCATGACGATTTCCGCGTCATCCGCCTTGAAGCCTGCGGCCTCCAGCGCACTGCGCACGGCGTAGAAGCTGGCGAACGAGGTGAACACGTCGAAAGAGCCATCGTCATTGCTGACCACGTCATCGGCATCCGCTTCCATCGCCGCTTCCATCAGCGCATCTTCATCGACGCCAGGAGCAAAGCTGATCTGCCCCTTGCGCTCGAACAGATAGGCCACGGAACCATCGGTACCGAGGTTGCCGCCGCATTTGCTGAACGCATGACGAACAGCGGCGGCGGTACGGTTGCGGTTGTCGGTCATGGCTTCAACCATGACTGCCACGCCACCCGGACCATAACCTTCATAGCTGAGTTCTTCGACGTTGTCGGCTTCGGCAGTCCCGGCACCGCGGGCAACTGCCCGATCGATGATGTCGCGACTCATGTTTGCACTCAGCGCCTTGTCCAGGGCCAGGCGCAGACGCGGGTTGGAGGACGGATCGCCACCGCCTTGTTTGGCGGCGACGGTCAGTTCACGAATCCACTTGGTGAAGATCTTGCCTCTCTTGGCATCCTGGCGCTCTTTGCGGTGCTTGATATTCGCCCACTTGGAATGACCCGCCATAACTGACTCCAGAAATCCTTGAAACACCATCACTTCTTTCCACGCGAAGGCAGAAAGAAACCACTAAATCATGTGCCGTAACGCAAAGGCGCATCCAATCGGATGCGCCTCGGTGTCCGCTTACTCAGCCTTCGGCTGTTCGCGCAGACGGATATGCAACTCGCGCAGGGCCTTGGCATCGACCAGGCCAGGTGCCTGGGTCATGACGCACGCAGCGCTCTGGGTTTTCGGGAAGGCGATCACTTCACGGATCGACTGAGCGCCGGTCATCAGCATCACCAGGCGATCAAGGCCGAAGGCCAGGCCGCCGTGAGGCGGAGCACCGAACTTCAGAGCGTCGAGCAGGAAGCCAAATTTCTCTTCCTGTTCTGCCGCCTCGATACCCAACAGACGGAAGACCGCCTGCTGCATTTCCTTGCGGTGGATACGGATCGAACCGCCGCCCAGCTCGGTACCGTTGAGGACCATGTCGTAAGCGCGGGACAGAGCGCCGGCCGGGTTGGCTTCCAGCTCTTCTGGAGTGCACTTCGGCGCGGTGAACGGGTGGTGCAGCGCGGTGAAGCTGCCATCGTCGTTCTCTTCGAACATCGGGAAGTCGACGACCCACATCGGCGCCCACTGGGTGGTGTACAGGTTGAAGTCGCCACCCAGCTTGATACGCAGCGCGCCCAGCGCTTCGCTGACGACCTTGGCCTTGTCGGCACCGAAGAAGACGATGTCGCCGTCGACTGCGCCTACGCGATCAAGAATCACGTTCAGGTTGGCTTCAGGGATGTTCTTGACGATCGGCGACTGCAGACCTTCAACACCCTTGGCGCGCTCGTTGACCTTGATGTACGCCAGGCCACGGGCACCGTAGATGCCGACGAACTTGGTGTACTCGTCGATCTTGCTGCGCGGCATGCTGGCGCCGCCTGGCAGACGCAGGGCGGTAACGCGGCATTTCGGATCGTTTGCAGGGCCGGCGAAGACCTTGAAATCGACATCCTTGAGCTGGTCGGCAACGTCTACCAGTTCCAGCGGGATACGCAGGTCCGGCTTGTCGGAACCGTAGCGGCGCATGGCTTCTTCGTAAGTCATGTGCGGGAACTCGCCGAACTCCAGGTCCAGGACTTCCTTGAACAGCTTGCGGATCATGCTTTCGGTCAGGCCGATGATCTCGGACTCGTCGAGGAAGCTGGTCTCGATGTCGATCTGAGTGAATTCAGGCTGACGGTCGGCACGCAGGTCTTCGTCGCGGAAGCACTTGGCGATCTGGTAGTACCGGTCGAAGCCGGCAACCATCAGCAATTGCTTGAACAACTGCGGCGACTGCGGCAGCGCGAAGAAGCTGCCGGCGTGGGTGCGGCTCGGCACCAGGTAGTCACGCGCGCCTTCAGGCGTGGCACGGGTCAGGATCGGGGTTTCGACGTCGAGGAAACCGTTCTCGTCGAGGAAACGACGGATGCTGGAGGTGATGCGCGAACGCAGACGCAGCTTGTCGGCCATTTCCGGGCGACGCAGGTCGATGAAGCGGTAGCGCAGGCGGGTTTCTTCGCCCACGTCAGAGAATTCGTTCAACGGGAACGGCGGGGTTTCGGCTTCGTTCAGGACTTCCAGCTCGTAGCCGAGCACTTCGATCTGGCCAGAGGCCATGTTCGGGTTGACCGCACCGGCCGGACGCAGGCGCACCTTGCCGGTGATTTTCACCACATATTCGCTGCGCACACGGTCGGCGGCGGCGAAGCTGTCTGCGCGATCCGGATCGAAAACAACCTGAGCCAGGCCTTCGCGGTCACGGATATCGAGGAAAATCACCCCGCCGTGGTCGCGACGACGATGGACCCAGCCGCAAAGGGTAATTTCCTGACCTTCCAGGCTCTCGTTCAGTTGGCCGCAATAGTGGCTGCGCATCATGATGGTGGTTTCGCTTCTCGTCATTCGTGAATTCGTAAAGGCCTTGACGACCCGAAAGGGTCAATAGTGCAAGACCCGGGCAGTTCAGTTCAACTCAGTCGCCACTGCCAGCGAGGTTCTTTTTCGCGCCGGTCTTGAAATCGGTTTCGTACCAGCCGTTGCCGCCCAGGCGAAAACCGGGAGCGGACAACACCTTCTTGAGTTCAGGTTTCTGGCAGGCCGGGCAGTCGGTCAGCGGCGCGGCGCTGATCTTCTGGAGAACTTCCATCTGGTGGCTGCAGGACGCACATTGATAGTCGTAAAGAGGCATGAGGCGTTTCTCGTTGATCCCTGCGCGGGCCGCGCCGCACAGTAAAAGGCGGGATTATATATGGTTAGCCGGGGCTGTGCAGCCCGACGCAAGCCCTGCTTTCACCAACGGTCAGAAGTCCGCATCGCGCCCCCGCCCATTCATCTACAACCTCGCAGGCACGCCCTCCTCTTGCGAAACGCCTTCCCCGTCGAGCAGAAACACCACACAGATCACCCGCACAAGGCCGCTGAAATTTTTCACACCGCCGTGACGCAGGTGCACCTCCCGGTCGACATGGGACAACACGGAATTGACGGTGCAGTGATTGGCCCGGGCAATACGCTCAAGCACTAACCAGTAAATCGTCTCGAGACGCAAACAGGTGGCAAAGCCGTTCAACCGCACCGAACGCGATAACGGTTGAGCAAGTTTCATATTGAAGTCCGACTCGAAAGGGTCGATACCGATACGCTGGAGTTCGCCCGCCTGGCGCACTCCATGATTCAAGCGTCGAGACATTGCAATACCACGCTTCAAGGCAGGGAAATGAATACATGCACTACAGCTCTGCATGCCCCCGACATGAAGCGCCGATGAATTATTCAGCACCAGCAGACGCCCGCACTATTGCCGTAGGATTACTCGGCAATAACACGCCATTTGAATAACCAGAGACAATACTTCCCTGCCCGGAAAGTTGAAGATCAACACCATGAAAAAGCCCGGCCTCTTTCAGAAAGAGGCCGGGCTCAGTGCGCCGCCGAGCAAGACCGGCGACGGCGTGAGGCTTACTGGTTTTCCAGCAGCGAACGCAGCATCCACGCGGTTTTCTCGTGAACCTGCATGCGCTGGGTCAGCAGGTCGGCGGTAGGTTCGTCACTGACTTTGTCGAGCAGCGGGAACAGACCGCGAGCAGTACGCACCACGGCTTCCTGACCTTCGACCAATTGCTTGATCATATCGTCCGCCGAAGGAACACCTTCCGGCTCCTTGATCGAAGAAAGTCGGGCGTAAGTCGAATAGGTACCTGGCGCCGGGAAGCCCAGTGCACGAATACGTTCGGCAATGGAATCCACCGCCAATGCCAGTTCGTTATATTGCTCTTCGAACATCAGGTGCAATGTACGGAAGCTCGGACCGGTGACGTTCCAGTGGAAGTTGTGCGTCTTGAGATAAAGCACATAAGTGTCCGAGAGCAGGTGCGACAGGCCGTCGACAATAGACTTGCGATCTTCTTGACTGATTCCGATATCGATTGCCATATAAAAAATTCCTTCCTCTGATTATCGATTCAACAAGCAACCGCCCCACTGTATCAAGAGTTTTCCCCACGCGCAGCCTTCCGCCCGCGACACAGTGTTGCAGCCCGCGATGGCCGGGCATCCCGCTGATTTGAGAAGCCCGGGGCTTTGCTGTTAAATAGACGGCGTGCCGCCATGGCTGACTGTGAACGCCATGGCGCATAGGCTGGTTCCCCCACGCTTTTGCGCCTATTCATGCACCACGCACCGTGGGCCCAGCTCTTCCTGTGATCCGCCTAATAAGATGCGAGCCAAACCACCATGTTCAAGATCGTCCACCTCTTGACGGGCGCAGCTGCTTTGCTGCTGTCCTTCATTCCAAGCCTCAGGGCCGATATCACGCCCTACCTGCAACAACCCGATGCCATTTACCTGGGCCTGTTCGGCCTGCTCAACCTGATCCTCGCCCCGGTCGTGCCGCAGTACTACACGGGCGCACGCCATTATCTGCAGATCGCTGCCAGCCTTCTGTTGGTGCTGGCCGTGGCCCTGCAAGCCCTGGCACTCCTGGCGCTTCCGGAACTGGGCAACCTCGCCGGTCTCGCCAGCGCCCTGCTCGCGGTGGTCCTGCACCTGACCGCCGGCCTCATGAAGCAGGCCAGGGCACGCAGCAGCGCCGCCCCTGCCAACTACGACATGAGCAACCGCGATACGGGCACGGTGAAGTGGTTCAACACCTCCAAGGGCTTCGGCTTCATCTCCCGCGACTCGGGTGACGATATCTTCGTGCATTTCCGGGCAATCCGCGGTGAAGGCCACCGCGTCCTGGTCGAAGGCCAGCGCGTCGAGTTCTCGGTGATGAATCGCGACAAAGGCCTGCAGGCTGAAGATGTAATCGCAGCACCTCGCCGCTGACCGCGCACAAAAAAGCCGCGACAACCCGCCAAGGGCTGTCGCGGCTTTTTTGTGTCCGATGGCTTCAGTAGTGCGGCGGAGGCGCTTCCTCTTCGCTGACTTCGTACTGACCCATGACATCTTCATAACGCTTGAGCAAAGCGGCCATCTGCAGTTGCAACCGCTCGACCACCCGCTGCTGGTCTACCAGCACATCATTCAGGGCCAACAAGGTGTCGTCCTGAAAGGCCACACGGCTTTCCAGCTCCATTACCCGCGCTTCAAGGCTCATGGCTCATGCCTCCACAAAACGGAAATCATCGCCCAATACTGCGCCGAGGCGCTGACGCACCTCACTCAGTTGATCAGACGAATATTCAATTGCAGGTTTATTCCCCCAGACCGGCGCCGGCCACGCCACATCGTCCCGCCGACGGACAATCACGTGCATATGCAACTGACTGACGACATTTCCCAACGCAGCAACATTCATCTTGTCGGCAGCAAAACAATGCTTGAGTGTTTCACTCAGGAAATTGATTTCCTTCCAGAGTTGCTCGCGCTCATTGTCATCCAGTTGAAATACTTCGCTGATGTCGGCTCGACGCGGAACAAGAATAAACCAGGGATAGTTAGCATCCTTACTAAGTAAAAGACGGCAAAGAGGAAAATCTCCCAGCGCATAAGTGTCTTGTTCAAGGCGTGGGTCCAAAGCAAACACAGGGGCAATCTCCTCATCGATCATCGCGATCCGCCCAGGCGGACAATGAGAGCAGGATACTCCTGATGGCGGTGACGGGCACGAACCGGCCAGCAAAGCACCGAAAAAGCACGAGATACCCGTCCTTCACGGCATAGCGCAGCCCTGGTTTCCGGGGGCCGGTAACAGAGCGCTACTTTTCGCACCAAAATGGCGCCTACCGAACCGTATCAGAGCGCCGCTTATCCCCAAACTACCCACTCAGAGCGCCGCGACGGTAACGTCCTGACTTCGAGGTCGATTTTTCATTTATATCGAAAAACTATCTGACCAAGAGCCAAGGGATCTTTCGGCCCCGGTTTTTCGGACGTTTCGCAGCCCTCACGAGAAAAAAGTGAAAATTTCGTCAAAGCCCGGCTAATCTGAGCACGCTTGTTGCATTCACCCTGAGCATGGTCGGCACGCCGCCTGCATAGGCAAGTGGACTGCGACAAATAACAACAGCTGCACGGGCGACCAAGGAGTTTGGGCATCAAGGACTTAGCGCTTGAAGCGCAGTCCCTGGTTAATCCGAAACAGCGCTGGAGTTGTACGACCCGTCTGACTCGGGAAGTAATTTGCGACACGGATATAACTATTTGCGACACGACCATAAAGTTCCCGCAAGGTTCGTTTCGCAAGTATCGCCAACGTCAGTCAGCGTGATATACATTCCGCCGACTCAAACAAGAAAGAGCCGCCCCAATAAAAAAACCAGGTGGGGCAGCAGTAATCTTCCTAAAAACCAAAGGAGCAAATCACGATGCGCGTGATGAAGTGGAGCATGATCGCCCTGGCCGTAGCCGCCGGGACCTCGCAAATGGCTGTAGCGTCCTCGCAGGACGAGTCCAAGGGTTTCGTTGAAGACAGCAAGCTGAATGTGCTGGCTCGTGGTTTTTACATGAATCGTGACGCACGTGATAGCAGGATCGCGAACACAAAAGCCGGCCTTAACAACTCTTACTTTGAAGAGTCTTCCCTCGGCACGCGGGTATTCCTCAACTCGGGCTTCACTCAAGGCACCATCGGCTTCGGTATCGACGCTCACGCCCTGAGCGTCGTCAAGCTTGATAGCGGCCCGGGCCGTACCCGCGGCGCTGACTCGTTCGCCACCAACAGCGAAGGCCGCCCGGAAGACACCCAGTCCGAACTGGGCGCAGCCGTTAAACTGCGGTTGTCCGACACCGTACTGAAATACGGCAACATGATTACCACCAGCCCGGTGTTCGCCACCGATGACAGCCGCCAGTTGCCAGAAGTCGCTACCGGTACGCTGATCACCAGCAATGAGATCAAGGGGCTTGAGCTGACTGCTGGTCGCTTCACTGGGCTAAACAGCCAGGTTCAAACCGGCCATGACAGCGTGAAACAAAACGGCGCCACCCTGCGCTCTGCCAACATTGTAGGCGCCAGCTACAAGTTCACCGAAAACTTCAGCGGCGCGATTCACGCGTCGGACGTTGAAGACTTCTGGAAGAAACAGTACGTCAACCTGAACCTGGTAATACCGGTGTCGGATGACCAGTCGTTCACGACGGACTTCAACGCCTACCGCAGCAAAGACGATGGCCGGAAACTGGCAGGCGACCTCGACAACAAGGTCTGGAGCTTGTCCGGAGCCTACAGCATCGGCGCTCACACCTTCACCGTGGCCCACCAGCGCTCCAGCGGACCCACAGGCTACAACTACGGCGTCGATGGTGGCGGTACTGTTTTCCTCGCCAACTCCGTGCAAATCTCGGACTTCGTAGGCCCGAACGAACGCTCCTGGCAGGCCCGCTACGACCTGAACATGGCTTCGTACGGTGTTCCCGGTCTGAGCTTCATGACTCGCTACATCACCGGTGACAACATCCAGCTGACTGACGGCACCACCAACGTCGAGGGCAAGGAACACGAGTGGAACTTCGAGACCAAGTACGTGATCCAGGAAGGCCCGGCTAAAGACCTGTCGTTCCGCGTTCGCCACTCGATCAACCGCGCCAACGACGTTGAAAACGGCGCCAACTACGCCGACTTCAACGACACTCGCCTGATCATCGACTACCCGCTGTCAATCCTGTAACACCCCGAGGTTACCCACACCTCTGAAAAAGCCCGGCCTCGCCGGGCTTTTTCCTTTCCGGTGATCCACTTACAGCAGTTTCAGTTTCCTGCGTCCTATACGTCTCGGATTCCCCCCCGTACAATGCGGGGTCATTTCAGTTAAGCAACCGACAACGGCCTATCATGCGCACCAGTCAATATTTGCTCGCCACACAAAAAGAAACCCCTTCCGACGCGGTCGTCATCAGCCACCAGCTCATGCTGCGTGCCGGGATGATCCGCAAGCTCGCCTCCGGCCTGTACACCTGGCTGCCGATGGGCCTGCGAGTCATGCGCAAGGTCGAAGCGGTGGTTCGCGAGGAAATGAATGCCGCTGGCGCCCTGGAAGTGCTGATGCCCGCCATCCAGCCAGCCGAGCTGTGGCAGGAATCCGGTCGCTGGGAGCAGTACGGCCCTGAGCTGCTGCGCCTGAAAGACCGTCACAACCGTGAGTTCTGCGTAGGCCCGACCCACGAAGAAGTCATCACCGATCTGGCCCGCAACGAGCTGAGCAGCTATAAACAGTTGCCGCTGAGCATGTACCAGATCCAGACCAAATTCCGCGACGAAATCCGCCCACGCTTCGGCCTGATGCGCGGCCGCGAATTCATCATGAAGGACGCCTACTCCTTCCATGCCGACCAGGCTTCCCTGCAGGAAACCTACGACCGCATGCACCAGGCGTACTGCAACGTGTTCACCCGTCTGGGCCTGAACTTCCGCCCGGTGCAGGCCGACACCGGCTCGATCGGTGGCAGCTACTCCCACGAGTTCCACGTGCTGGCCGAGTCTGGTGAAGACGATGTGATCTTCAGCGACAGCTCCGACTACGCCGCCAACATCGAGAAAGCCGAGGCTGTCCCACGGGAAACCGTGCGCCCGGCGCCGACCGAAGCGCTGCGCCTGGCCGACACCCCTGACACCAAGACCATCGCCGCACTGGTTGAAGGCTTTGGCGTTCCGATCGAGCGCACCATCAAGACCCTGATCGTCCACGCGGCGGAAGACGGCAAGTTGATTGCGCTGGTCGTCCGTGGCGACCACGAACTCAACGAAATCAAGGCAACCAAACTGCCTCAGGTGGCCGATCCCCTGGTCATGGCCAACGAAGCCGAACTGCGCGACGCCATCGGCGCTGGCGCCGGCTCGCTCGGCCCGCTGAACCTGCCGCTGCCTTGCGTCATCGACCGTTCGGTCGCCCTGATGAGCGACTTCGCCATCGGCGCCAACATCGACGACAAGCACTACTTCGGCGTCAACTGGGAACGCGACCTGCCGGTTCCTGAAGTGGCAGACCTGCGCAATGTGGTCGAAGGCGACCCAAGCCCGGACGGCCAGGGCACCCTGCAGATCAAGCGCGGCATCGAAGTCGGCCATATCTTCCAGCTCGGCACCAAATACAGCGAAGCGCTGAAGTGCCAGGTTCTGGGCGAGAACGGCAAGCCGGTCACCCTGACCATGGGTTGCTATGGCATCGGCGTTTCCCGCGTGGTCGCTGCGGCAATCGAGCAGAACTATGACGACAAAGGCATCATCTGGAGCGATGCCCTGGCGCCGTTCCAGATCGCCCTGGTACCGCTGCGCTATGAGACCGAGGAAGTCCGTGCGGCTACCGACAAGCTCTATGCCGAACTGACCGCCGCCGGTTTCGAAGTGCTGCTGGATGACCGTGACAAGAAGACCAGCCCCGGCATCAAGTTCGCCGACATGGAATTGATCGGCATCCCGCACCGCATCGTCATCAGCGATCGCGGCCTGGCTGAAGGCAACCTGGAATACAAGCATCGCACTGAAAGCGAAGCTCAATCCCTGCCGGTAGCTGAGGTCGTATCGTTCCTGCAAGCCCGCATTCGTCGCTGATAGCCAACGCAAGAGTAGCCATGTTCAGACGAAGTACCTTCACCCTCGGGGGCGCCGCCTTGTGCGGCGCCGTGCTCCTGAGCGGCTGCGCCAACCAGATGTCCCAACGCAGCGAGCACGAGGAACGCATCGAGCGCAAGCTGCTCGAGCACAGCCTGCAGATCGATGTGGGGGAACCCGAGGTACTCGAGTTGCCGCAACGCCGTGTGCGCATCCACGAACAGAAGAACTTCGAAGTGACTGAATTCGAAGTGACCCGACGTTACGATCGCTACACGCCGTACCAACCCTGGCGCGAAATCTACGAGATTCCGCTGGGCGCGGTGGCGGTGGTCGCCGGTGTCGGTGCCAACGTGGTGAACGTCTTTGCCCTCGGCAGCCTGCCCGACAGCATCACCCATGACTGGCTCAGCTACGGTTTTGCCGGGCTTAACCCGTTCATGAACACGCAGTCCAACGGCCGCGCCCAGCAAAACCTGGCCGGTATCGACGAAGTGCAGAAGGAAAAGCGCCAGGAATACACCAGCCTGCCTTGGGGCGAACGCCCGGTGGAGGTCAAGGCCGGCAAGATGGTTCATGAGCTGACCACCGACCGTAACGGTGTCCTGCGCTTGAACCTGCTGGACAGCCCGTTCAGCGAGCAGAACCTCACCCATATCGGCACGCTGCATCTGTCGGTGTCCGATGAAGACAATCCGGTTCGCGCCGATGCCAGCTTGCTGGTCAGCAGTACGCTGCGTAGCAAACTGACGGAAGCCCATGACCTGATCTTCGATGACCTCGAAGATGACGACGTCAACCAGTGGGTACACCGCGTCAAGCGGCTCTCCGAGCTGGGGCTGGAAGAAGAAGCCAGCGAACTGGAGCAGAGCCTGATCGAGCTGACCCGCAACGATCCGGAACTGCAACAGGAGTTTCTGCAAGCGCTGACCAAGAACGCCGGCCGCCTGGTTGCGGATCCTGGGGCACATTGATCAGCTCGCCACCTGCAAAAAAGCACCGCAAGTCGGTTATCTCATTCAGTTAAACCTGTTGAGACCCTTCGCGAGCAAGCTCGCTTCTACACTGTAGGAGCGAGCTTGCTCGCGAAGGGCTGCAAAGCAGCCCCAGTAGGGTTAACTGAATGGCCTTGCCGCAAGTCGGTGCTTTTTTCATTCAGGGCGCCGGAAACAATTCCAACTGCTCGTGCGCACCGCGCAAATCCTGAAGCCGCACACCAATGCCCAGCAACCTGACAGGCCGCCCGCCCCGGGCAAACGCCTGACTGAGCAACTGCTGGTAACTTTCCAGGTCCCGCCCTGCCCCGGCCTGTTCAAGTGTGGTCTGGCTGAAATCATGGAATTTGACCTTCACGAACGGTTTGCCAGGCCGATAGCTGCTATCGATGCGCGCCATCCGGCCGTTCAGCGACTCGAGCAACTCCGGTAATTTCTCCAGGCAACTGGCCAGGTCAGGCAGATCATGGTCGTAGGTGTTTTCCACACTGACAGACTGACGCCGGCTGTCGTTCTGCACCGGCCGTTCATCGAGCCCACGCGCGAGATTATAAAGCCGCTCGCCAAAACCGCCGAACTCCCGCACCAGCGCCAGGCGCTCCCACTGCCGAAGCTCCTCGCAGGTGACGATGCCCAGGCGGTGCAGCTTGTCGGCGGTGACCTTGCCGACGCCATGCAGCTTGTTCACCGGCAGCACGGAAACGAAATCCTCCACCTCTGCCGGAGTAATGACGAATAGCCCGTTGGGCTTGCGCCAGTCGCTGGCGATCTTGGCGAGGAACTTGTTCGGCGCGACCCCCGCCGAGACGGTGATATGCAGGCGCTGCGAAATCTTGCGGCGGATATCCTGGGCGATCAGCGTGCCCGAACCGGAACAGCGCTGGCTTTCGGTGACATCGAGGTAAGCCTCGTCCAGGGACAAGGGCTCGATCAGGTCGGTGTATTCGCGAAAGACGTTATGGATTTCCCGCGATGCTTCTTTATAAGCATCCATCCGCGGCTTGACGATCAACAGGTCGGGGCAAAGGCTCAAGGCGTGTCGCGACGACATCGCCGAGCGCACCCCGAAAGCGCGCGCCTCATAGTTGCAGGTCGCAATGACGCCACGGCGGTCCGCCGATCCGCCCACCGCCAGCGGCCGCCCGGCCAGACGCGGGTCGTCACGCATCTCGATAGCCGCGTAGAAGCAATCGCAGTCGATATGGATGATCTTGCGCTGAAGCATGGACGACCGTTGGTAAGGAAAATTCGTACGCGCAGTATCTCACTCGACCTTGCCCTTCGCATCTAAACCTCCTCACAGCCCCTGAATAGCGCGGTCTGCTCGCTGCAAATGACCGTCAAGTCACTTGCCAGGAATGCTAACCATTTGAAGAAAAAAGGATTTCTTCAAATTATTGATTGACAGGGAATCGTATCCCTGTAGAATCCGCCCCACAGACGCGGGATGGAGCAGTCTGGTAGCTCGTCGGGCTCATAACCCGAAGGTCGTCGGTTCAAATCCGGCTCCCGCAACCAAGTTAAAGAAAAAGGCCACTCGCAAGAGTGGCCTTTTTCTTTGTCTGATTTTTAGGCTCTAGCAGGAATTTCTTGAAAATCAATAATTAAGCATTGACAGTAAACCGCCACACTGTAGAATGCGCCCCACAGACGCGGGATGGAGCAGTCTGGTAGCTCGTCGGGCTCATAACCCGAAGGTCGTCGGTTCAAATCCGGCTCCCGCAACCAAACATAGAAAGGCCACTTGAAAGAGTGGCCTTTTTTGTATGCGCGGAAAAAACTGCCCGCCCTTCTTCCCTGCCCGGCGGCAATGTGAAACTTCTTTAACTATCATGACCCGCACGGATTCGCCTGAACGCTAGTAATATTCAGGCACTATTTTTCCATAGGGATTGGTAACTTGACCGGATACTCCCATCCTGTCGCGCACAATCCCCGAGGTGATTGATGCGCCCAACCGCTGAAGCTGAACCCCACGTGACTGCCGCCCAACCCATCGCACCCCATCGGCTGCGCTGGCTGGAGCTGTTGAGCAAGTATCGCCAGCCCATCGGCCTAGGGGTAACGCTGCTTTTATTTGGCGTTGCGCTGATCGCCTGTCGGCATCTGCTCAGTGAGCTGGATATCTACGCACTGCACGATTCGCTGCTGAGCATTCCCGCACCCGCACTGGGCGGGGCCTTCCTGGCCACCGTCGCGGGCTTCGTGACTTTGCTCGGCTACGAGTGGTCCGCCAGCCGCTTTGCCGGCGTCAAGCTCCCCCCATCAAGCCTGGCCATGGGCGGCTTCTGCGCGTTCGCCATTGGTAATGCCATCGGGCTGTCGCTGTTGTCCGGTGGCTCGGTGCGCTATCGCTTGTACGCTCGTCAGGGTATCGGTGCCGCCGAGGTGGCGCGCATGACCCTGTTCGCCAGCCTGTCGCTGGGTTGTGCATTGCCCCCACTGGCTGCACTGGCAACCCTGAGCGATCTGGCCTCCGCCTCATCGGCCCTGCGCTTGCCGCAAGCCCTGCTGGGCGGTATCGCCATTGCCGTCCTCGTCCTTAGCGCGGCCTTGGCCTACGGCCTGTATCGACGCCGCCTGCCAGAACAGCCCTACACCGACGTCCTGCTGACTCGCATCGGTCGCCGCACCCTGCGCCTGCCCGGCGCCCGCCTGACCCTGCTGCAACTGTTCATCACCGCACTCGACGTCGCCGCGGCCGCTACCGTGCTTTACCTGCTGTTGCCAGAAGCGCCGCCCTTTGGTGCATTCCTGCTGGTGTACCTGCTGGCGCTGGCCGCCGGCGTGCTGAGCCACGTCCCTGGTGGTGTCGGGGTATTCGAAGCGATTCTGCTGGCAGCCTTCGCCAATCAACTGGGTGCCGCGCCCCTTGCCGCCGCCTTGCTCCTGTACCGCCTGATCTACGTGTTGCTGCCAATGCTGGTGGCCTGCGTGGTGCTGCTTGTCAGCGAGGCCCGCCGGTTCATCTTTGCCCAGCAGGCCATCAAGGTCGCCTCGGGGCTGGCTGCTCCGGTGCTCGCGGTGCTGGTGTTCCTGTCTGGCGTCGTGCTGCTGTTTTCCGGTGCCACTCCGGAGATCGACACCCGCCTGGAACACCTCGGCTTCCTGATTCCTCATCGTTTGATCGACGCGTCCCACTTCATCGCCAGCCTGGTCGGCGTGCTCTGCCTGCTGCTCGCTCAAGGTCTGCGCCGGCGCCTGTCTGCGGCCTGGATTCTGACCACCGTTCTGTTGCTGGTGGGCGCCCTGTTGTCCCTGCTCAAAGGCTTCGACTGGGAAGAGGCCAGCCTGCTGACCCTCACCGCCTGCCTGCTGGCGGTGTTCCGTCGCTCGTTCTACCGCCCCAGCCGCTTGCTGGAACTGCCGTTCTCGCCGGTCTATCTGGTTGCCAGTGCCTGCGTGGTCGGCGCTTCGATCTGGCTGTTGCTGTTCGCCTACCAGGATGTGCCTTACAGCAATCAACTCTGGTGGCAATTCACCCTCGATGCGGACGCCCCGCGCGGCCTGCGCTCGGCGCTAGGCAGCGCGGTACTGCTCGTGGTGGTCGCCCTGACCTGGCTGCTGCGCACCGCGCGGCCGGTGATCCATCTGCCCAACGAGGAAGAACTGCAACGTGCCAACCGCATCCTGCTGGCATCGGATCAGCCCGACGGCGGCCTGGCCCTGACCGGCGACAAGGCGCTGCTGTTCCACCCTGACGATGACGCCTTCCTGATGTACGCTCGCCGCGGCCGCAGCCTGGTTGCGCTGTACGATCCGATCGGGCCGGCCCAGCGCCGTGCCGAAATGATCTGGCAGTTCCGCGACCTCTGCGATATTCACCATGCCCGTCCGGTGTTCTATCAGGTCCGCGCCGAGAACCTGCCCTTCTATATGGACATCGGCCTGAGCGCGATCAAGCTGGGTGAGGAAGCCAGGGTCAACCTGCTGCGCTTCGACCTGGACGCCAAGGGCAAGGAAATGAAGGACCTGCGCTACACTTGGAACCGCGGCGGACGGGACGGCCTGAGCCTGGAAATCCATGAGCCCGGTCAGGCACCGCTGGAAGAACTGAAGCTCATTTCCGACGCCTGGCTGACCGGCAAGAACGTGCGCGAAAAAGGTTTCTCCCTCGGTCGCTTCAGCGAAGACTATCTGCAACACTTCCGCATCGCCCTGATCCGCTTCGAAGGCAAGCCGGTGGCATTCGCCAACCTGCTGGAGACACACAGCCGCGAACTGGCCAGCCTCGACCTTATGCGCGCCCATCCCGACGCGCCGAAACTGACCATGGAATTCATGATGGTCGGTCTGATCCAGCACTATAAACAGCATGGATATGCGCGCTTCAGCCTCGGCATGGTGCCCTTGTCGGGCCTGCAGCCACGACGCGGCGCACCACTGACCCAGCGCCTGGGTTCGATGGTGTTCCATCGCGGCGAGCAGCTCTACAACTTCCAGGGCCTGCGCCGCTTCAAAGACAAATTCCAGCCCGACTGGGAACCCCGTTACATGGCCGTCCCCGCCGGACTTGATCCGCTGGTGGCACTGGCCGACACTGCCGCCCTGATCGCGGGCGGTCTTACTGGATTGGTGAAACGCTGATGATTCGACGCTACTGGTTTTACCTGCTCGGTGCCCTGATGGTGGCGCTGCTCGCAGCCGCTGTTGGCTTCTGGTTGTGGACCCGCCCGGCTCCAGAGGCTCATGTAGAACACCTGACCCTTAGCGATGGCAGCAGCCTGGTTCGCGCCACGCCCGGCGCCCAGGCCAAGGCCCGCGTGGTCATCGCTTCGCCGCAAGACCAACTATTGAGCGACAAGCAACTGCTGGACCTGAGCCAGAGTGGCGAAGCCCAACTGGTGCAAGTCACCCTGCCGCCCGCCGACTGCAACCTTCAACAGCAGGCACTGCAACTGGCCCAGCAACAACTCAACGGCGCACCGACCCTGGTCGCCGGTATCGGCCCGGGGGCGAACCTCGCCTGGGACTGGCTGGCCGGACAGAAGGATGACAAGGCCCAGGCCATTTCCGTGGACTTCACCCTGGAACGCGCGGGCTGCAAGCTTCAATCAGCCACGTCCGCACCGCACGGCCACTGGAACGTGGCGTGGAACGACAACCCGGATGATGCCAGTGCCGCCTTCGTGCGCAACCAGGCCAACGCCGAAACCAGCATCAGCGACTACGACATCCATCTCCCGCAGGTGCTCAAGGCACAGTTGACCCAGGCGCTGGTGGGCGAAGACGGCAATGCCATGAGCATTCCCGTTGTTGAAGTCCCGGCGGGCCAAACCACCGACACCGTGACCCTGTTCCTGTCCGGTGACGGCGGCTGGCGTGACCTTGACCGCGATGTCGCCGGCGAGATGGCCAAGCTGGGCTATCCGGTGGTCGGCATCGACACCCTGCGTTACTACTGGCAGCACAAGACGCCTGAGCAAAGCGCTGTCGACCTGTCGGAACTGATGCAGCACTACCGTCAGAAATGGGGCACCAAACGCTTCGTATTGACCGGTTACTCGTTCGGCGCCGATGTCCTGCCGGCGATCTACAACCGCCTGCCGGTCGAGGACCAGAAGCGTATCGACGCCGTCATCCTGCTGGCATTCGCCCGTAGCGGCAGTTTCGAGATCGAAGTTGAAGGCTGGCTCGGCAACGCCGGCAAAGAGGCCCCGACCGGGCCGGAAATGGCGAAGATGCCTGCCGGGAAAGTGCTCTGCGTTTACGGTGTGGAAGAAACCGACGAAAGCGGCTGCACCGACACCACCGCAGTGGGCGAGAAACTCAAGCTGCCGGGCGGCCATCACTTCGATGAAAACTACCCAGCGCTGGCACGCAAGCTGATTGGTGAAATCGAGAGCCGCCAGGGGAAGACCAGCGTGGCGGAGCAGAACTGAGATAAGTGTTGGCGGGGCCGGCTTACGGCCCCGCCTGGATCAAATCTCGACCTGTGTCCCCAATTCGATCACCCGGTTCAGCGGCAAGTTGAAGAATCGCAGGTTACCGTTGGCATTCTTCAGCAGGAACGCGAACAGGTTCCCGCGCCAACGCGCCATGCCTTCCAGGCGCGAGGCGATCACCGTCTCCCGGCTGAGGAAGTAGGTGGTGCGCATCGGACTGAAATCCAGCTCTTCAAGGTGGCACAACCTCAAGGCCGCCGGCACGTCAGGCTCGTCCATGAAGCCGAAGTGCAACAGCACCCTGAAGAACCCGTCACCGTAAGCCTCGACTTCAAAGCGCTCCTGCTCCGGCACCCGCGGCCGATCCTCACTGACCACCGTCAACAACACCACCTGGCTATGCAGCACCTGGTTGTGCAGCAGGTTGTGCAACAGCGCGTGAGGCACGGCATCCGCCCGTGCAGTGAGGAACACTGCGGTGCCCTCGACCCGATGCGGCGGCTGCACGCGAATACTGCTGATGAAGATCGGCAGCGGCAGCCCGCCTTCGTCGATGCGCTCGACAAGAATCTGCTTGCCGCGCTTCCAGGTGCTCATCAACAGCAGCAACACGCTTCCCGCCAATACCGGGAAGGCACCGCCTTGCAGGACCTTGGGCAGGTTGGCGGCGAAAAACAGCCCGTCCACGAACAGGAAGCCCAACAGGATCGGTACCGCCAGCAAAGGTGGCCATTTCCACAGCAGCAGCATCACCGTCGAAACCAGCAGCGTAGTCATCAGCATGGTGCCAGTCACCGCCACGCCATAGGCCGCGGCCAGCGCACCGGAGGATTCGAAACCGATCACCAGCAACACCACGGCAACCATCAGCGTCCAGTTCACCGCGCCGATGTAGATCTGGCCCTGCTCGTCGCTGGAGGTGTGCTGAATCTGCATCCGCGGGATATAGCCGAGCTGGATGGCCTGCCGAGTCAAGGAGAAGGCCCCGGAAATGACCGCCTGGGAGGCGATCACCGTGGCCAGGGTGGACAACGCAATCAACGGCAGCAACGCCCAGCCCGGCGCCAGCAGATAGAACGGGTTACGCGCCGCGTCGGGGTTCTGCAGCAGCAATCCGCCCTGACCGAAGTAATTGAGCACCAGCGCCGGCAGCACCAGGGCAAACCAGGCGCGGGCAATCGGTTTACGGCCGAAGTGGCCCATGTCCGCATACAGCGCCTCGGCGCCCGTCAGCGCCAGCACCACCGCCCCAAGGATCGCTACGCCCATGCCCGGATGGACAATGAAGAAGCGCACGGCCCAGACCGGGTTGAACGCCTTGAGCACTTCCGGGCTTTGCGAAATGCCATGCAGGCCAAGGGCCGCGAGCACCAGAAACCAGGCCACCATGACCGGCCCGAAGAGGATGCCGATCTTCGCCGTACCGTGTTTCTGCACCAGAAACAACGCCACCAGTACGACCAGGGCGATTGGCACCACCCAGTGATCGATGCCGTCGAAGGCCAGCTCCATCCCTTCCACCGCCGACAGTACCGATACCGCCGGCGTGATCATGCTGTCACCGTAGAACAGCGCGGCGCCGATCAGGCCACAGACCACCATCATCGCCCGCAACTTCGGGTACGGCGCCGACGCCCTCGCGGCCAGCGCCGTAAGCGCCATGATGCCGCCCTCGCCCTGGTTGTCGGCGCGCAGGATGAACGTCACGTACTTGATCGAAACCACCCAGATCAGCGACCAGGCGATCAGCGAGAGAATCCCCAACACACCATCATGGTTGACCGGCACCCCGTAACCGCCGGTAAAGACTTCCTTGAGGGTATAGAGCGGGCTGGTACCGATATCGCCGTAGACCACCCCGACAGCAGCTACCAGCAGGCCCAGCGATTTTGTTGCGCCATGCCCCGCCCCGGCTTCACTGTTAGCCTGAACCATCAACCACTCCCGCATGCAAGAACCGCAGACCGGTAAATTTCGCGCCAGACGCTATTATTTTTGCTGCTGGCTGAACCTTGGCGTCGGTGTCTGACATTGACACCAACGCAATGCCGCGAAGCATAGCGCAGCGTTCGTCGCTTTTCTGCTGGTCAAGCGCGTTGTCGCTCGCTAGAATTGCGCACTTTTTGACCAGAGGCGCCCCAGAGCGCCCAGCAGGGTTGCCCACCCTATCCCCGCGGCAGCCCCTCTACACCGAGGTTAACCATGTCCACGACCGCTACTCCTTCCGTGCCAAAGGTAGGATTTGTCTCACTCGGGTGCCCGAAGGCTCTCGTTGATTCCGAGCGCATCCTGACCCAATTGCGCATGGAAGGTTACGAAGTCGTGCCTACCTATCAGGATGCTGATGTGGTGGTGGTCAACACCTGTGGCTTCATCGACTCGGCCAAGGCCGAGTCCCTGGAAGTGATCGGCGAAGCCATCAAGGAAAACGGCAAGGTCATCGTCACCGGCTGCATGGGTGTCGAGGAAGGCAATATCCGTGACGTGCACCCGAGCGTGCTGGCCGTTACCGGCCCGCAGCAGTACGAGCAGGTGGTCAACGCCGTGCACGAAGTCGTGCCGCCCCGCCAGGACCACAACCCGCTGATCGACCTGGTGCCGCCGCAAGGCGTCAAGCTGACCCCCCGCCACTACGCTTACCTGAAGATTTCCGAAGGCTGCAACCACAGTTGCAGCTTCTGCATCATCCCGTCGATGCGCGGCAAGCTGGTCAGCCGTCCGGTCGGCGAAGTGCTGAGCGAAGCCGAGCGCCTGGTCAAGGCCGGCGTCAAGGAGATCCTGGTGATTTCTCAGGACACCAGCGCCTATGGCGTCGACGTCAAGTACAAGACCGACTTCTGGAACGGCCGCCCGGTCAAGACCCGCATGCTGGAACTGTGTGAAGCCCTCAGCAGCCTGGGCGCCTGGGTCCGTCTGCACTATGTCTACCCGTACCCGAACGTCGATGACGTGATCCCGTTGATGGCCGCCGGCAAGATCCTGCCGTACCTCGACATTCCGTTCCAGCACGCCAGCCCGAAAGTGCTGAAGTCGATGAAACGCCCGGCGTTCGAAGACAAGACCCTGGCGCGGATCAAGAAATGGCGCGAGCAGTGCCCGGAACTGATCATCCGCTCCACCTTCATCGTCGGCTTCCCCGGCGAGACCGAAGAAGACTTCCAGTACCTGCTGGACTGGCTCACCGAAGCACAGCTTGACCGCGTCGGCTGCTTCCAGTATTCGCCGGTGGAAGGCGCGCCCGCCAACGACCTGGGCCTGGACGAAGTCCCGGACGAGATCAAGCAGGCACGCTGGGACCGCTTCATGGAGCACCAGCAGGCGATCAGTACCGCTCGCCTGCAACTGCGCATCGGCCGGGAGATCGAAGTGCTGATCGACGAAGTCGAGGAGCAAGGTTCGGTCGGTCGCAGCTTCTTCGACGCACCGGAAATCGACGGTAACGTGTTCATCGATGGTGACCACGGCTTCAAGCCGGGCGACAAAGTCCGTTGCCGCGTGGTCGATGCCGACGAATACGACCTGTGGGCTGAGCCTGTCTAAGGCACCCCGCGACGGTCAGCGCCCTCACAGGAACCCAAAGCCCCTCCACGGGGCTTTGTTTTTTTCCGGACCGGTCGCATCTCCTCACGGGCGGTTACAATGACCGCCATTCCCTCGCACCACGGCCTCTGCTCATGTCTGAAACCACTCGTCTTTCCAAATGCCTCATCGCCCTCATCGGCTGTTCCCGCCGCGAGGCCGAGCTTTATATCGGCGGAGGCTGGGTCACAGTGGATGGCCAGGTCATCGATGAACCCCAATTCCAGGTCGACGGACAGACCGTCGCCCTGCTCCCCGGCGCCACCACCGAACCGCTGGAAGCCGTCACCCTGCTGCTGCACCAGGAGGCCGGACAGGATTCGCAGAGTGGCTGCCTGAGCATGACCGCCGAGACCCTTTCCGAAGCCCACTCCGCAGGCCGCCGCGCACTGCGCGGGCATTTCGCCCGCCTGACCTGCCTCGCCGAGCTGCAACCAGGCGCCAGCGGACTCCAGGTGTACAGCCAGGACTGGCGGACCGTACGCAAGGTCACGGTGGACCTCAATCGCCTGGAACAGGAATACGTGGTGGAAGTCAGCGGCCAGATCATCCAGCACGGCCTCGAGCGACTGAACCGCGGTTTCAACTGGAAAGGCCACGAACTGCCGAAGATCAAGGCGAGCTGGCAGAACGAGACCCGCCTGCGCATGGTGTTGAAGAACCCCGCCTCCGGCCTGATCGACCTGCTCTGCCGCAGTGTCGGCCTGCAGGTGGTCAGCATGCGCCGCATCCGTGTGGGCGGCGTGTCCATGAGCAAACTGCCAGCCGGGCAGTGGCGCTATCTGGACAGCAAAGAAAAATTCTAAGCCTCGCCACGCTGGCGAAGCTCCCGATCAGGACACTTCACATGATTCACAACGATGTACTGCGCAGCCTGCGCTACCTGCTGGACATTTCCGACACGAAAGTGGCCCAGATCACTCGCAGCAACGGCTTCAAGGTCAGCGACGCAGAGATTTCCAGCTACCTGAAAAAGGACGAGGACGAAGGCTTCGTCCACTGCCCCGACGAGGCGATGGCGCACTTCCTCGACGGCCTGGTGGTGTTCCGCCGCGGTCGCGATGAAAGCCGCCCGCCGCTGCCGATCGAGCTGCCGGTGAGCAACAACGTCATCCTGAAAAAACTGCGGGTGGCGTTCGAACTCAAGGAAGACGATATGCACGCCATCCTCAAGGCCGCTGACTTCCCGGTGTCCAAGCCGGAGCTGAGCGCCCTGTTCCGCAAGGTCGGGCACAACAACTACCGCCCTTGCGGCGACCAGTTGCTGCGCAACTTCCTCAAGGGCCTGACCCTGCGGATCCGTGGCTGAGCCCATGCACTACAACGTCTCGCCCGTCGGCTTCGTCCGCTCCTGCTTCAAGGAAAAGTTCGCCATTCCGCGTCAGCCTCAACTGGCGCCCGCGGCGCGGGGCGTGCTGGAACTGGTGCCGCCGTTCGATACCGGTGACGCCGTCGCAGGACTGGAGCAGAGCAGCCATGTGTGGCTGCTGTTCCTGTTCCACCAGGCGCTGGAAGACAAACCACGCCTGAAGGTGCGTCCACCGCGACTGGGCGGCAACACCTCGATGGGCGTTTTCGCCACCCGGGCCACTCACCGGCCCAATGGGATTGGCCAGTCGGTGGTCAGGCTGGAGAAAGTCGAGCCGGGTCGGCTTCTGCTTTCGGGAATCGACCTGCTGGACGGCACGCCAGTGCTGGATATCAAGCCCTACGTGCCGTACGCCGACAGCGTCGCCGAGGCCAGCAACACCATGGCCAGCGCCCCGCCTACTGCGATCGACGTGGAATGGAGCGAAAGCGCCCTGCCCCAGGCTCACAGCCATGCCCAACGTCTCGGCGAGCCGCTGGTTGAGCTGATTGAGCAGTGCCTGGCCCAGGATCCGCGCCCGGCCTATCAGGTGCCGCCCGCAGAGCGGGTGTATGGCGTGAAGTTATGGGATGTGCAGGTGCGCTGGCACTACCCGCAGCCGGAGCGTATCCGGGTGCTGGAAGTGGTGGCCGGCTAGCTCCCGCTTTTCGACAGGCAAAAAAAAACGCAGGCCGCAAGGCCTGCGTTTTTCATGGTGCGTAACGCTTACTTCTCGACGAAGGCGCGCTCGATCAGGTAGTCGCCCGGCTCACGCATACGCGCGGAGATCTTCAGGCCGAAGCTGTCCAGCACTTCGCTGGTTTCGTCGAGCATGCTCGGGCTACCGCAGATCATCGCACGGTCGTCCTGCGGGTTGATCGGTGGCAGACCGATGTCGCTGAACAGCTTGCCGCTGCGCATCAGGTCGGTCAGACGGCCCTGGTTCTCGAACGGCTCGCGGGTAACGGTTGGGTAGTAGATCAGTTTTTCGCGCAGCGCCTCGCCGAAGAACTCGTTCTGTGGCAGGTGCTCGGTGATGAACTCGCGGTAGGCGACTTCGTTCACGTAACGCACGCCGTGAACCAGGATCACTTTCTCGAAGCGCTCGTAGGTTTCAGGGTCCTGGATGACGCTCATGAATGGCGCCAGGCCAGTACCGGTGCTGAGCAGGTACAGGTGCTTGCCAGGATTCAGGTCGTCGAGCACCAGCGTGCCGGTAGGCTTTTTGCTGATGATGACCTCATCGCCTTCCTTCAGGTGCTGCAACTGCGAAGTCAGCGGGCCATCCGGCACCTTGATGCTGAAGAACTCCAGATGCTCTTCCCAGTTCGGGCTGGCGATGGAGTAAGCGCGCATGAGCGGGCGGCCATTAGGCTGCTGCAGGCCGATCATCACGAACTGACCGTTCTCGAAGCGCAGGCCCGGGTCGCGGGTGCACTTGAAGCTGAACAGGGTGTCGTTCCAGTGGTGCACACTGAGGACACGTTCGTGGTTCATGTTGCTCATGTAGGGGGCTCCTGAAAAAAACGCAGCGCTAAACCGTGAGCGCGATTGCGCGATAGTTTAGTGCGGAGGACAATATCTGTTAACTGAATTATCAAGATATGTCTTATCGGTTATATAGATATGCGATTTACACTTCGTCAGCTTCAGGTCTTCGTGGCCGTTGCACAGCATCAAAGCGTGTCTCGCGCGGCCAATATCCTGGCCCTTTCGCAGTCGGCCGCCAGTACATCCATTACCGAACTCGAGCGGCAATCCAGTTGCCAATTGTTCGACCGCGCCGGCAAGCGTCTGAGCCTCAACGCCTTGGGCCATCAGTTGTTGCCCCAGGCGGTGGCGCTGCTCGACCAGGCCAAGGAAATCGAAGACCTGCTCAACGGCAAGTCCGGTTTCGGCTCGCTGGCGGTGGGCGCGACGCTGACCATCGGCAACTACCTGGCGACGCTGCTGATCGGCAGCTTCATGCAGGTCCACCCGGAAAGCCAGGTCAAGCTGCATGTGCAGAACACTGCACATATCGTGCATCAGGTCGCTCATTACGAAATTGATCTGGGTCTAATCGAGGGTGACTGCAACCACCCTGAGCTGGAAGTCCAGCCGTGGGTGGCGGACGAACTGGTGGTGTTCTGCGCCCCGCAGCATCCGCTGGCCCAGCGCGGCCAAGCCAGCCTCGAGGAACTGACCCGGGAAGCCTGGATTCTCCGCGAGGAAGGCTCCGGCACGCGCCTGACCTTCGACCAGGCCATGCGTCATCACCGCTCGATTCTCAATATCCGCCTGGAGCTGGAACACACCGAAGCCATCAAGCGCGCGGTGGAGTCCGGGCTGGGCATCGGCTGCATTTCCCGCCTCGCGCTGCGTGATGCCTTCCGCCGCGGTAGCCTGGTGGCGGTCGAAACGCCGGACCTGGACCTGGCGCGGCAGTTCTACTTCATCTGGCACAAGCAGAAGTATCAGACTTCAGCCATGCGAGAGTTCCTGGAACTGTGCCGGACCTTTACCGCCGGGGTAAAACGCAGCGACGAGATCGTGCTGCCGAGTATTGCCTAGAGAAGAATGACGCCCCAGGTCACTGCGACCATGGTCAGCGCTACCAGTTGCGCGGCGCTGCCCATGTCCTTGGCGTTTTTCGACAGCGGGTGGCGATCCAGGGAAATGCGATCAATGGCAGCCTCTACCGCCGAATTGAGCAGCTCGACAATCAGCCCCAACAAGCAGACCGCGATCAAGATCGCCCGCTCGGCGCGACTGACATCCAGCCAGAACGCCAGCGGCACGAGGATCACGTTCAGCAGCACCAGCTGACGAAACGCCGCTTCGCCGGAAAATGCCGCACGCAATCCATCCAGGGAATAACCCGCAGCATTGAAGATACGTTTGAGGCCGGTCTGGCCCTTGAAAGGAGACATAGAGTGCCGTTCGAACTGTTGGGAAGCGGTGCAGGCTAGTACACCGCGGGTCAAAAAACCGTGAAGGCCAATGGCCTCATCCGGCGGAAACGGATTCAAGTTGTTGCAGAAGCAACGCCGCCTGGGTCCGCGTGCGGACGCCGAGCTTGCGGAAAATAGCGGTGACGTGCGCCTTGATGGTCGCCTCCGAAACGCTCAGTTCATACGCGATCTGCTTGTTCAGCAGCCCTTCACAGACCATGGTCAGCACCCGGAACTGCTGTGGCGTGAGGCTGGCCAGACCTTCGCTGGCGGCCTTGGCCTCAGCGGAAACATCGACCTTCTCGAACGCCTGCGGCGGCCACCAGACCTCGCCGTCGAGCACCTTGCGCACCGCGTCCTGGATGGACTCCAGCGGGCTGGACTTGGGAATGAAGCCGCTGGCACCGAACTCGCGCGACTTGACCACGACGGAGGCTTCCTCCTGGGCCGAGACCATGACAACCGGGATCTGCGGGTACTGCCCACGCAGCAGCACAAGGCCCGAGAAGCCATAGGCACCGGGCATGTTCAGGTCGAGCAACACCAGGTCCCAGTCGGATTTTTCAGTGAGGCGGGTTTCCAGTTCGGCGATGCTGGCGGCTTCCACCAGACGGATATCGGGCCCTAGCCCCAGGGTCACGGCCTGGCGCAAGGCGCTGCGAAAAAGAGGGTGGTCATCGGCAATCAGGATTTCGTATGTGGCCATCGATCTAATGATCCTGTTCTGTGCAGGTGCCGGGAGGGGCCGGAACCTGTCGGAGCAACTCAAGGCGACAGCGGCAATGCCGTACGCCAAAAAGGCACAGCGGGGCCAGTGAATACAGCATTCAAGCCCTCGACGTGCCCGAATCGGCGCCAAGGATGACGAGGCGGGACGGGGTGGTCAAGTTCGCCCCCGGCTCATTCTGGTGCCGACTCCATCATTATGAAGCAAAGCGTAACACTTGCCCCTTGGACTATAGGAAGGGCTTGAGACGCTGATGGACGGCGTCGTCCAGATCCAGCGGCAATTGAAACTTGGCCCCCAGGTAGTGAGCGCTGAACACGTCCAGGTAGGCGTCCAGCGCTTGCGCCGCAGCCTGATCGCCTGCCAGCTCAAGGCACATCGCCGCCACTTCGGCGGTGCAGAAGTGGTCGTCACGCTTGGAGCGGCGCAGCCGATAGCGGGAAATTTGCTCCGGTTGCAGGCTCAGCACCGGGAAACGGTCCAGATACGGGCTCTTGCGAAACATCTTGCGCGCTTCCGTCCAGGTCGCATCCAGCAGGATGAACAGCGGACGCTTGCCCTCCCCCGGCTGGACACCGGTCACCACCCGTTGCGACTCGACAAACTCTCCCGGGAAGACGATGTAAGGCTGCCATTGCGGGTGGTCAAGCAGCGCCAGCAGGTCCTGTTCGACGACAGTGCGTTGCCAGCCGAACGCCGTGGTATCGGCGATCACATCGGCGATCAGCCAACCGGTATTGGTCGGTTTGAGGGGCTCGGTGTCGTGCATCAGCAGGCACACGGCCGACTCGGCGGCGGTCCGAGGACGCCAGGCGCACAGGCAGTAATCGGCGATTACCCGGCAATCCGCACAGCGCGGCGCCCGCGCCCCACGAGCAACAAAGGGTTTGATACTGCGGGACAGGCGCTCAGTACGCAGGCGCGATACGGCGTGGCTCATGACGGGATACGGCGAGAACAGATGAGGGAAAGCACAGCACAGACTCGGCGGGGCGAAAGGCGCGAAGTTTACGGCACAACGGCTTTGCCGTGCAGGTAATTGTCCTACTCCACTATAATCCCGCACCTATTGATGGCTGCCACTGCCTGCACCCGGTGAGGGAACACGGCGTGCGGATGCAGGTCAAAGCGCCAGTTACCGAATCTGGAGAAATGAATGCTGCGTTTTATCGCCCCTACCCTGGGCTTGCTGCTGGTCCTGCCTCTTGCCGCCAATGCCGCGTCCAAGCAGGAATATGAATTGACCCAAATGCTGGAGAAGGTTGCCCAAGACAGCAGCGTCGGTACCCCACGGGCCATCAACGAAGACATTCTTGACCAGGGCTACACCGTCCACGGGCCGCAACTGATCAACCACCTCAGTGTGCGGGCAAGCCACGCTCAGCAGATGCGCGCCAACCCTGACAAAGTGCGTGATCAGTTGGGTTCCAGTGTTTGCAGCAATACCGGTTATCGCCAATTGCTGGCACGCGGCGCTGTGCTGACTTATCAGTTCACCGAGTACAAGACCAATCGCCCGGTAGCGACCGAGAACTTCAATGCGCAGAGCTGTGGGCTCAATGGCAAGAAGAAAAAGTGATGGTGCCGCGCCAGGCTCTGTGTGAGATGTATTCGAGCCTGTTTTCAACGCAGCATGACCGAGTTCGGATGCATATCGCACAGAGCCTACATCAACTGGCTGCTTTCGCGCCTTTGTTCCTCGTCGGCGCGCAACTCTGCTACCAGCGCCTGCAGGTAGCGAGAGCGCCGCTCTCCTCCTGAAAGCCTGCGCAGGCATTCCTCTTCAAGGCTCAGGTTGTTTGCCTGGGCCGACCCTTGCAGAAGTCGAAACAACTGGCTGTCGATTTCAAGAATGACGCGTTGGACTCTTTGCATTAGCAGCCTCCCTGCGATGCACTCGTCGCTATTGATCAGTTAACCAGACAAGTCGGAAGATTGGATCCCATCTGACGAGCGGTCCCGCACTGATTGCGAAAGCGAATAAAACGATTATCTGTCATGACCTTATGCGCACATGTTGATCCAAGCGCAAACACACCGCAGGGTCTAGATTGATTACAAATACCTTTCATCTTTCGGACAGGTAAAGGGTCGTCCGAGACGGTTGTGTTGCACTTGCCAGGATGACAAGCAAAGGGATCGAAATCATCACTGCGACGAGACCTTTCAAGGTCCACTGCAACGCCGGGGCCATCCAGCCCCGGCCTGCGCAGCCAGCGACTCAAGTAGTGTCGCGGCCAGGTCCCGATCCTGATCTGGTCTGAGGTTTTGCTGCAGAAAGGAGACGTTTGAATGCCTTACAAACCTAACGAGCTGCTCGCCAGCCACTTCAAGAATGAGGGAATCGACCTCGAACATATCGACCAGCAATTGAATCTGGTCGCTGCCAACAGCCCGAACCTGCCGCTGTACCGGGACATGATGCTCACCGTGTTGCGCATGGCCCACGACGATAGCAACCGCTGGAACGCCAAGATCACCCTCCAGGCCCTCCGCGAACTCGACCATGCCTTCCGCGTGCTGGAACAGTACAAAGGGCGACGCAAGGTAACGGTATTCGGCTCGGCACGAACGCCGGTCGAACATCCAATCTATGCGCTGGCCCGAGAACTGGGCGCGACACTGGCCCGTTCCGATCTGATGGTCATTACCGGTGCCGGTGGCGGCATCATGGCGGCAGCGCATGAGGGCGCCGGCGTAGAACACAGCCTCGGCTTCAACATCACCCTGCCCTTCGAGCAACATGCCAACGCGACGGTCGACGGCACCGACAAACTGCTGCCGTTCCACTTTTTCTTCATTCGCAAGCTGTTTTTCGTCAAGGAGGCCGATGCTCTGGTGCTCTGCCCTGGTGGCTTCGGCACGCTGGACGAAGCACTGGAAGTCCTGACGCTGATCCAGACCGGCAAGAGCCCGCTGGTTCCGGTGGTGTTGCTGGATGCACCAGGAGGCACCTTCTGGCAAGACGCGCTGAACTTCATTACCCGACAACTGGAAGAGAACCGCTACATCCTGCCAAGCGACCTGAAACTGGTGCGTCTGGTGCACAGCGCCGATCAGGCTGTCGAGGAAATCAACCAGTTCTACCGCAACTACCACTCCAGCCGCTGGCTGAAAAACCAGTTCGTCCTGCGCATGCAGCATCCGTTGAGTGAGGCCGCTGTAGAGGATATCGAGAACGGTTTTGCCGATCTGCGACTGAGCGGTAACTTCGTCCAGCACGCCTACACAGGCGAGGACCAGGACGATGTCCAGTTCAGCCATCTGCACCGACTTGTGTTTGCATTCAATGGCCGCGACCAGGGTCGGCTACGAGAGCTGGTGGACTTCATCAACCTGCCGGAAAACTGGGCCAACGCCCAACCGTCCTCACAAGTGACTCAACGCGCACGGGAACCGCTCAAGGTCACTTGAAACAGATCAATCGTCCAGGCTTCGGCCGCTCAACAAGCGGCCGACCATCTCCATCGAAAAACCGCGATAGACCAGAAAACGGGTTTGTTTCGCGCGTTCCCGCGGGTCGGCCGGCAATTGCCCGGCAAACTTGCGCCGCCAGACATCGCTCAACTGCGACTGCCAGTCGATACCCGCCTCACGTAGCGCCTGCTCCACATCAGCCCGTGGCAGACCACGCTGGGTCAGTTCTTCGCGGATACGCGCCGGGCCATAACCCGAACGACCACGGGAACTGATGAAACTTTCCAGATAACGGGATTCGCTTAGCAGCCCCTCATCCGCCAGGCGGTTGAGTTCGTGCTCGATCATTTCAGGAGAAGCACCGCGCTGGCGCAGCTTGCGCGCCAGCTCGGCACGACCGTGCTCGCGGCGTGCGAGCAGGTCCATAGCAGTCCGCCTTACGGCGACGGGGGTATCGAGTACGACGGACATAAGCGCGAGATCAGAAGTCGGCGTCAGCGTCAGCCAGGTCTTCAGCGGAAGCTTGCGCAGCAGCAGTTTTACCTGCGGCGTCAACAGCACCGGTGTTCAGCAGCTTGTCACGAATCTGCTTCTCGAGGGCCGCACCGATTTCCGGGTTGTCCTGCAGGAACTTGGCGGAGTTGGCCTTGCCCTGACCGATCTTGCTGCCTTGGTAGCTGTACCAGGCACCGGATTTCTCCAGGAAGCCATGCAGCACACCCAGGTCGATGATTTCGCCGTTAAGGTAAATACCCTTGCCGTAGAGGATCTGGAATTCAGCCTGACGGAACGGAGGGGCAACCTTGTTCTTGACGATCTTGACGCGGGTTTCGCTACCAACCACTTCGTCGCCTTCCTTCACCGCGCCGGTACGGCGGATGTCGAGACGGACCGAAGCGTAGAACTTCAAGGCGTTACCACCGGTGGTGGTTTCCGGGCTGCCGAACATTACGCCGATCTTCATGCGGATCTGGTTGATGAAGATGACCAGGCAGTTGGCGTTCTTGATGTTACCGGTGATCTTGCGCAGCGCCTGGGACATCAGGCGAGCTTGCAGGCCGACGTGCATGTCGCCCATTTCGCCTTCGATCTCGGCCTTTGGCACCAGGGCTGCCACGGAGTCGACGATGATGACGTCAACGGCATTGGAGCGCACCAGCATGTCGGTGATTTCCAGGGCCTGCTCACCGGTGTCCGGTTGCGAGACCAGCAGGTCGTCGACATTGACGCCCAGCTTGCCAGCGTATTCAGGGTCCAGCGCGTGCTCGGCGTCGACGAAGGCGCAGGTGGCGCCCATTTTTTGCGCCTGGGCAATCACCGACAGGGTCAGCGTGGTTTTACCGGACGATTCCGGACCATAGATTTCAACGATACGGCCTCGTGGCAGACCGCCAATGCCAAGGGCAATGTCCAGGCCCAGCGAGCCAGTGGAGATGGCTGGGATCGCCTGGCGCTCGTGATCGCCCATGCGCATGACCGCGCCTTTACCGAATTGACGTTCGATCTGACCCAGGGCCGCAGCCAAGGCACGCTTCTTGTTGTCGTCCATTGAAGTCCTCACGTAATCGATAGGGCCTGACGGCCAGAAACAACTGTATAAGTAGCCAGTATTATTCCACAGGGATTTATTTCCGCCTACCCCCGACTCGCGATTTACTCGACGCCAAGATGTAACAAGCCCTCTAGCGCGGCGATTACCGTTTGTCGGCGTACCTGTTCGCGGTCTCCGTCGAAGTGCCGGCGCTCGCTGAAAACGCGTCCCGCGTCTCCCCAGGCCAGCCAGACGGTGCCCACCGGTTTCGCCGCCGAACCGCCATCGGGCCCGGCCACGCCACTCACCGCCACGGCAAAACGTGCGCCGCTCGCCACCTGGGCGCCACGGACCATCGCCTCGACCACCTCCTGGCTGACCGCACCGACCTGACCGAACAGCACCTCCGGCACCTGCAACTGCCGGGTCTTCTGGGCGTTGGAATAGGTCACGTAACCGGCCTCGAACCAGGCCGAACTGCCGGGGATGCGGGTGATGGCCTCGGCGATGCCGCCTCCGGTGCAGGATTCGGCGGTGGTCACTTGGGCATTGAAACGACGCAGATGTTCCCCCAGCCGGGCGGAAAGAGCGGTGATCGGGTCCATGGCGGGCTCCTTGGAAAAACTGGCGCCTACCCTACACCAGTCAGAACGCCAGCGCCCGCACGTACGCCTGACAGGCGCGTAAGGCGATCAGTCCTTCGTCACCGTCGGCGACGACGGCGACAATTCGTTGAGCATGCGCCGGGTCAAGTCGGGCTCGCGGGGGGTCATGAACCACGCCGCCGGCACCGGAGGCGGCTGGCACAGAGGGGGCGGCGTCACTGGCGATGAGGACTGACAACCGCAGATCAGCAGTAGCCAGCCGGTCACGCAGGCGTGCCTGAGCCTGTTGGGCATCGGTAAGCTCCTTGGAATGGGTCTGGTCGAGGGATAGCAAACGCTGCTCCAGCGCCAGCCGCTGTTGCCGCTCGTCCTGCAAACGTGCGTTGGCGGCCTCCGCCAGTTGCTGGCGTTCACGGGCATAGTCGCCCTCCTGCACCGCTAGCCGTTGACCGTAGCGCCACGCCTGGACCTGCCAGGTCAGCGCCGCGACCGTCAGAAGCAGCAGCCACAACCCGATGGAACGCCCCGCGCTCAACACAGCACCTCACGGGCGCGGGCCCAGAGTTTCAGACGGTCCTCCAGGCCATTGAGGCCGCCGTTGATATGTCGGGTAATGCGATTAAATTCGCCACGGTCCGCCAGTTGATTGAGCCCCCGCGAGTGCCAGAACCAGGCCGCCGACTCAGCGGCCCACTGGGGTTCCTCGAGCATCTGCGGCTTCGCCAGCAGGCGCTCGTCCTCGAACAGCGCCATGCTGCACGCGCGGTAGTTGTTGCGCCCGGTGATCTGGATCAGGCCACGGCCGCAGTAACGCTGGCCATCGCCGTCCGGCTCGGGGGTGTTGCCCAGACGCAGCGCCAGGTTGCCGGTGTCGTAGCGGGCCAGGTACTGGTCGCTGCCCAGTTCTTTCACGTAGCGCAGTTGGCCGGACTCATGGCCGATCTGGGCGAGAAAGGCGGCCATGCGGCGTGGGGTATCGATGCCCCAATGCGCCATCGCGGCGTTCAGGGCAGGAACGAAAACGCCCGCTGTCGGGCGGGCGTTTGGATAAATGCGGAAGAGTTCGGTTTCATTCAGATTCATTTCTGGCCCTCGCGCTGCTCGACCTTGAGCGATTTGGTTTGACTGGACTTCTGGCTCTTCGCCTTGGCCTTGCCTTGTTTGCCGCCGTTGCATTGCACGGAGGTATCCCAGCCAGTGGCGGTGAAGAGCTGGGTCACGGTGTCGATCAAGTACTCGCCATCGAGCCCATCCTTGAAACCCTCCACCCGAATCATTCTTTCGGCGAACACATCGGTACGCCCGCTCATCTCCAGATTCACGGTCGCAGTACTACGGTTGAACTCTGCCAACCGGGCCTTGGCGGCCTGCTCGGCAGCAGATTTGTTCGGATAGACATGCCTGTCGACAAAAACCGCGTTGTTGTCCACGGACTTGTCGTCGTTCTTCTGCTCAACCACCTTCTGCTCCCCCGTCTTGCTGTCCTGGTGCCGGGTCTGCACCGTTCCGTGGGAGCCGCGATCCTTAAGATGAAACTTCCAGCGCCGAACGTCCCGCGGCATAACCGTGACAACACCCAACGCCTTGCCAGTGCCGCTCACTCCGCCCTGACGGGGCAGAACCAATAAGCCGCCATCGCCAATCTTCGCGGTGCAGTCGTATTGCCGCGCCAGACGGGTGATGAAATTGATATCCGACTCATTGAACTGATCGACCCGCGGAACAACGGTGGTCACCGGACACTGAGGTTGCCAGCCGTTGCGCGCGGCGATATCCCTGACAATTCGCTGCAAGGGCACATTCTCCCAACTACCACTGCGGATACTCTTGCCCGTTCCGCGCATATCACAGGCTTTACCGCGAAGCTCCATAACGGCAGGCGGACCGTTCAGGTCGATTTCATCGATGATGTATCGCCCCAACCGTGTCAGTTCCTGACCGGCGTAACCCAGGTAGACTTCCAATTCCGCGCCGCGCGCAGGCAAGGCCAGGGCGCTGTCACGGTCGTCGATTTTCAGTTCGAAGTCATCGGATTCCATGCCCGCTTTGTCGGTCGTGCGCATCAGCAACAGGCGATCGTTGATCAACGCGGTGATGTCCTTGCCATCGGCAACGATACGAAACACAGGTTGCATGATTCAGGCTCCAGAAAAGACAAGCCCCGCACATGGCGGGGCCTGATGGTGCAAACGAGGGTTCAGTCCCACAGCAACACCGTCGTGGAGGTGGCCGTGAGCAACTCGGGCAGCCTGATCAGCACACCGGCACGAAGCGGCTGCTCCTCGCCGGAAAGTCCCGGATTGGCATCCAGCACCGCCTCGAGGCTGCCATTCAAATGACCGTAATAGTGATGACAGAGGGTATCGAGCTGATCCCCTTCAGACGTTCTGCATATCGTCGCCATAACTCACGAGCTCCAATGTGAAAGCCTGTTTTCCCGGAATGCCACCCGCCAACAGGTTGTTCTGAGTTTCAGCCACGCTGGTCAGGCACCATGTCCCGAGAATTTCCCCATAGCCGGTACTCAGGCTCAGCGGTTTCAACTGCTGACCGATGCTGCGTAACCGCTCTATTTGACCGATCCCCCCTTTCAAGGTCGGGAACACCACCCCGTCAATCGTGATCTTGTCATCCCCTTGGCCGACCGCCTGCTGCGCCTTACTGCGCGAAAGGCGCTCTTGTCCCGCCCAGGTGAAGACCTTGGTCCGTTTCAATTGATGAAACGCAGCGGTATCGAGGTTGAAGTAGAAGGCTTCGGACTCTGCCTGCAACGGTTGCAGAATCAGGAGATGAGGATAGGGTTTGACCGCTTCCTCGGGTGGTGTCGTCTGCGGCGCAAATCCGCCGGTAGGCAGGATTGCGCCCAGGGACGGGCTGATTTTCCCGGCTACCCGGTTAATTGCGGTGGCGGCCTTGGAGGCCTGGTCCGAAAAGGTTTCCAGGCGCCCTTGCACCTCGCTGATGACTGTCACCGCCTGGCTGTACTTGGCGGCGACCTCACCGACTGCCGAATGCGCCACCTCGATGGCGCGCATGGTGCGTTGAAGTTTCTTGCCAATGATTTCACCCACGAAGGGCAGATTTTCCAGCTCGGTGGCTGCACCGGTGATATCGCTGACGGCGCCATTCAAAGGCCCCAGCATTTCATCGGCGCTACGCCGTCCGGCCTCACCCGCGGCTACCAGCGAGCGCAGGCTGGATTGCATTGATTCCATGTAGGCCATGGGTTTTCCTCAGGCATAGCCATAGAGATCGTCAGTGCGGTCATACATCTGGCCGCCTGCGTTCGCCTGGGCTGCAAATCCATTGAACATCCGCTGGATTTCCGGCTGCAAAGCGCGGACGAGTTCGGCAGGATCGGTAACGCTACCCTGGACATTGATGGCGATATTGGGCGAGACAGCGAAGTGCTGTGGCGTGGTGGCTGTGATCGACAAAGGTGTGGAGGAGCCAGGCTCCGGCAAGGCAAGTACCGCAGGAGCAGTGCCCGCCAAGGACCGGGCGACATCACCGCTTTCCAAGGGCGCTACTCGTTGAGCCTGAAGGGCATGCTCGCCGCCGTACTGCCCCAACGCCGCGCGAGAACTATCGATCGCCGCGCTCCGAAGAGGAATTACCGGCGCCAGAGTAGGAGCCCCCTGACCTGAACGGGAAGTCGCGCCACCCGTTTCGCCGGAGTTCTTCAGCAGAAGGGCTCCGGGCATGGGTGCCTTGGTCACCGTGAGCAGCTTTCCTGCATCGGCTCCAGGCAGTTCCGCAAGAGGTGGTGTGACGCTGACCTCTTTCTCGCTGCCCTCTCCCCAGGTTTCATAAATCTTGCGGCCGGCGAGCTTTCCAAGCTGACCGCCAATGTAACCTCCGGCCATCGCTCCCACCGGCCCCAGCATCGCACCTAGCAGGCCAAAAGCGAGCGCACCGGCGGCCTCGCCATAGCCCTCGCTCTTTTCTTTGGCAGATTCGGCGTTCTGGTAGGTATCGGCAGCACTAAGTGCGCTGCCTACCACCGCCACAAAAGCACCGCCCGCCCTTGCCCTTGGGGAGACTTTCGAGGGACGCAGCGCGTCCGGAACAAGCGTCCCGACCTTGGCCGCGGCTTGCTTCGTACGCGCCCTGATCCCTGGCTTGTCACCCGAAGCATCGACAGGCGGATCGAAGATCGTCTTGGTAGCATCAGAAAGGACTCTGCTTTGCGGCCCAAAGACCGCTTTCGCAGCGCCAAGCAAGACTTTGCCTTTGGCAATGGCCGCGAGCGCGGTCAGCAGGGCGGCGCCCGCTACAACGGCCCCAGCCAGGACCGTTACAACGACACTTAACTTCTCGACGGCGGCGCCAAGAGTATTGGCACCTTTAGTCATGAAGCTCGTCCAGTGCGAGTAAATCGGCGCGAGTGCGTCGCCTACTGCAATCGACACACCCTCATAGGATGACTCACGCTCTTTCTGCTTCCACTCCAGGGTTTGTCGACGGCCCTCCAGCTTGTCTTCAATGTAGTTAGGACCAGGACCACCAGTTTTCCCGGGCATAAATTCTTGGCCATACCGGCCAAGATCGGCCGCACTGCTCCCGCCCTCGCGCTTGTACTCGAGAAAGAGCGCCTTGGACGAACTGAGCACATCATTGTAGTTGCCGGTCTTCTTCGACTCCTGCTGAATAATCGCGGCTAAACGGACAGCATCTGCAGGAGCGCCTCCAACTTGAGGAAGCAACCGTGTGATTGCTTCCGCAGTATTGGTGATACCGAACGTTCCTCGGCCAGCCTGACCAATGATTTGGTTCAGCAAACGCTCAAGCTCATCAGTCCCCTGGCCATTGGACAGGGTGCGGAAAAGGCCTGAGGTAACACCTTCGTCCAGCTGTTGACTGTCGGTGAAGCGGGCTGCAAGTCGCCCTTCCGGTACCAGCTCGTCCAGATCCATGCCTGCGTTGAACATGCTCAAGAGCTGGCTGGATGCCTCGGTTTTGCTCAGGCTTGTCCCATAGGTCATCCTGGCAATTTGCGTCTCGACCTTCTCCCGCTGCGCCGCCCATTTCTTCCGGTCTTTCTCCCCTTGGAGCACCAGCTTGCTGATGATCCCTTCATAGTTCGCGAACCGATCGACCGAACTACTCGCAGACTTCAGTACAGTCCGCGAAGTATCGGAAATCTTTCCGCGAGCCGAATCTTTCTCCGTTGGCTGACCAGAAGCAGGTAATCGAGCAGCCCCCATCGCCTTGCCAAGGTCATCGTATGCCTTGGTCAACATGGGCAATATGTCTTTCTGCTCGGACAATTTCTTGCCAATGTCACCCAGCGCCGTCTGCCATTTCCCGGCTGACTCCGCAGCAGTGTCGTTGGCCGTCTTGAATGCCGTCGCCAAAGGCAAAGCACTCTGGGTAGTCAACCTCAAGGCCTCGCCAATTCGAACAGCAAACGATTCAAGCTGACCTATCTGCTGCTCGATCTGGCTGAAAACCTGCCCCAAGGCAGGATCAACAGCGCCTCCGATCCTCATCTCAACTATCAGTTCGCCCGCCATAAGTTCCTCCCTGCGCGCAAACCCGACTCACTCTGTGAGCCACCAGACCATGTCGCTGTACGACATGGTCATGATTTCGGCGGCAGAGAAGTTCAGCTCTTTCGCGAGCCGCTTCGCTGCCGCCTTGTGCCTTGAGGGATCAAAGCTCGTCGTCTTGCACCAAGCGAAAATAGCCGGCCTGCAAACGGCTGTAGTCCTTCAGCGTCAGCCCCTCCAGGTCCTTGGTGCCAACTTCTGCAAGGGAGGCGAACAGGTTCAGCTCCCGGGTTTCGTCGTCGGCGCCGCCGGACTGCGCGGCACGCAGGTCACGTACAGTGGGCGCGCGCAGCGACAGGCTGTCGACCTGCACGCCATTGGCTTCGGTTGGACGGCTGAGTTTGACCACGACACGGTCAGCACTCACGGTCAGCCAGGCAGGAATTTTCGTTGCTTGCGTCATACGAGCTTGTCCTTATCTCAGAGGCCCAGGGCCGAACGTTGGGCGGCGAGTTGGTCGACGCCGTTGATGACGCGCTTCATGCCCAGCGGGTCGATTTCGTACATCAGTCGGCCATCGATTTCGAGCTTGTAGTAGGTCAGGGAAACAACGTGAGTGGTCTCGGGTTTCTCGGACGCTTTCCAGTCGCCCATTTCCACTTCCTTGAGCATGCCGCGCAGGGTAACCACCACAGGGGTGATGGCGCCCTTCAGGCCTTTGAAGGCACCGCGGAAGGTGCCGTTGAAACCGGAGCTATCGGCCAGGCCGAAGAACTTCAGCGCTTCGCGGCGAATACCGGTGGTTTTGAAGGAGGCACTCAGTACCTCCATGCCCTGGTCGATCTCGATGGCGGTGTCCATGCCACCGACGCGGTGGGTTTCGACCTTGATGGCGAGCTTGGGCAGGGTCAGGCTGGTGACGTCGCCCTGGAAGCTTACGCCGTCGACGAACAGGTTCAGGTTGGCGAGGGTTTGCGGAATCATTGCCATGGGTAGTGCTCCTTAAGCGGCTTGGTCGAGGACTTCGGTCAACCACTGGTTGGTGACCTCGACACGGAAGTTGGGGTTTTCTGCAGGCGGGACGTCGGTGAAGCGGATGTTCCAGTACACCTTGCCCTGCTCCAGCTGGCTGGCAGTGTTGAGTTCAGGGTCGGCGTAGACCTCGAAGTTGATGATCGCGCCCTGGGCTTTCAGGTCGCGCATGAAGTTCTCCAGGCCCTCGGTCACGTCCTTGACGTAGGTCGCGGTGATCGAGCGGTCCACCGCCCATTTGTGGCCGTAGAGGATCGCGTCCATGACGATGTCCATGGTCCGCACGCGGGTGACGAAGGCCCACTTCGGATCGCTGGACAGGGTGCGGTTGCCCCACAGGCGGAAGCCGTCATCACGGATGATGGTGGTGATGTTGGCGTTGTTCAGCAGGTTGGCGCGGCAGGTCTCGTCGCCGTCGAGGAATTCCACTGGGCGGGTGGTGCCGGTGATGCCGACGAATTCCTTGTTCGACGGCGAGGCCCAGAAGCCGTACTCGCTGTCGGTCCAGGCGAACAGGCCGGCAACCCAGGCCGACGCGGGTGCATCGACAGTGGCGTCAGCACCGGTGTCCCAGTACTTCACGCCCGGATCGACCAGGAAGGCACGCTTGGCGCCGAAGTTTTCGGCGTAGGCCAGGGCGGCTTCGTCGGTGCTGTTCGGACCGTCGATGATGGCCAGGCCGCGCAGTTTGTCGGCCAGGGCGACCAGAGCGGTGCCCACGGCCTGGGTGGCGCTGTGTTTCGGGGTCACCAGCAAACGTGGTTGGGCGTTGAAACGGCTCTTGCCGTCCAGCAGCGCCTGCAGGCCGGTGCGCTTACCGTCGGCGAGCACGCCACCGATGATCGCCGACGTCTGCTCGGCGGCGTCGGCCAGCTTGGCCACGCCACAAGCGACGATGACCGCCTTGGCCCGGGCATAAATTGCCTGGCACGCCTTGGTGATGGCCGCATCGGCGCCAAACGCCGCGATGGCTTCACGCTCGCTGGTGATCAGCACCAGGTCATTGGCCTTGGCAGTGGCGGTCGGACCTTCGGTGAAGGTGTCCACCAGGCCGATAATGGAAGAGGAAGGCAGCGCAATGCTGCGCGAACCGGTGTCAACGCTGGTTACGGTAACGCCGTGGAAGAATCCACTCATTGGTATTTCTCCAGATATGAGAAGGCCCCGTCAGTGCGGGGCCTTCATGGGTTGAGCAAAAGAAAGTTCCCGGCAGGGCCGGGCTAAAAATTTAATTATTCATGACAAACATCAGCGTCGAGCATAGATGGTGATTCTATCTTTACTGCCGCCTGACGAAATAAACGCTCCCGCCGCGTTGGAGTACTTGACGGAAATAGTCGTACCGGCCGAAAGGTCGCCAATTGAAATAGATCCATTGCAATATATTGCATTGGCGCCAAACTCATCAAAAATAGCACCATTCACATAGACCTGAACGGAGGATGCTGGAGACGGCTGAGAACACTTGAGGGAAATATTTAACCCCACACTCTTCAGGCCGCCTTCGGGGACAGTGAACACTCCATCAGACAAGTTGTAACATTCGAAAAAATGTGAATTTTCAGGAATAGCCGGCACACTTTTAAAAATGAGTTCTGACACACCGGAGTTTAACGCTGCACCAGCCAGGTATCCAGCATCAAATATCTTCTGATAGGGGAAGATAGCAATTCCACCGGTGCTTCCAGCTAAGCCTCGCTGCCAGTTATCATCGAATGCTACTGGGTCAATGTAATACTCTACAGGCCCTTGCCACGAAGCGAGCTTTGAAGTATTCGTGTTACCACGGAAAAAATTATTTGTACTATCGATAATTACTTTTCCGTTAAAATCCGCCGCACCTTGAAAAGATGTCCCAGAGTAAGTGTAATAGCCACGGCATCCTGACATTCTGAGCCCGCCACTGCCAGATCTGACCGACGGAACAGATCTCGGATTGTAAGCAAGGAACATAATACTTGCATTTTCGACTGACGTACCTTGAACAATGATGTCCCCATACGAATTGAAGCCAGTAGGAGACTCCAGCGGGCAAGAAAGAAAGCCAAACCCGGTATTGACTGCTGGCATCAAGCTCTCACCTGAATTGATTACCAGAACCGAGCCATATACGCATGCAATGACATGTGCTTTTGAAGCAAGCGTCTCTAGACCATGGCTAACAAGTTGATAACTTGCTACCTCAATTACCGCCTGCGCACCAATCACAACAATAGGCTGCGGCGTATTGTAAGTGTAACCATTATGGACAACGATTTCCGACAACAAGTTTTCAGGCGCCGAAAAATCTCCAAACTGCCAACCTATCGTCGCATTGATGACGCTGAACCCAAGCGAGTGAAGCGAGCAGGTTTTTGAACCTGAAGCCCAGACCTTTACTGCGGATTGTATGTTCTCCCTAGACTCACCATCAATATATAGGCCTGGCCTTGCAACAATCGAGGTGCAGTTTTTTATTTCAAGAACGGATGTTGCGATAGCACTACGACTGCGAATACCACCTGAGCCCTGAATAACTAAACCATTTACGTCCTCAATGAGGAAAACATCACGAGCCCCATAGGTCTTATTGAGGTTTAACGGAACCCGCCTAGTGACCGCTTCATTGAGGGCCAGGTACAATGCATCAAGATCGTCAGTGACCGCATCCCCAACAGCACCAAAGTCATCGGGCGATACACCAAAATTGTTCAGCGTCAAATTAGCACTGCGCGATAAAACCTTCGCCTCTGGCGAGGGCGAACCACCAACTCCACTTGTGCCAACAAAAATTTCGGTATTTTTCGTCATACTTACCCCAAGAAGAAGACATGATTAATCAGCCCTCAATAAGAACCTTCAGTAGAGCATCATTCAAGGCCAATTCCGGGCACATCAACGACAGCCAGACGGCGTAGAAATGCATTATCATCTACTGATTACTATCGCCCCAAAAAAAGCACTGCCTGGCGTATATTCAGAATATTAGCGATATGAGGCCGGCGGGAACGACAAAGCTTAACTGAGTGAGATTTACTATAAAACGGGACATGAAAACACTTTAACTAATGGCCAATCGCGCAAAGCTTCCTTCCAATCCAACAATTCAGCTAACTTCAGGAAGGTCAAGGAAGTCACCAGCAACCTCATCCACCGGAATCACTTGCTTCTCGATGGCGGTAATGGAGTTTTACGGCTGGACGGCACCCGCGATACGGACTTTTAGTTGATATGTTCGATTATCCAGGAAGGGGCGATCGGACGCTGCTCGGCATCCGGGAATGCGTCGGATTGGGGCCAATCACGCAGTTCCTGAAGATAAGCCAGTAACTGGCTGAATTGCTGATTGCTCAGGGTGGTGACTGTCTGCAACTCCTGCTGGTCGCGATGGCGTTCGCGGAGCCATTTGATGCGCTCCAGTTCGCTGTTCCGCCAGGCACGCTCTACAGCAGGTAGGTCAACGATCACGGCGTGCGGGTGCTTGGCGATGTTGCCTTCATCGTCGACCCGCCAGACGCCATCGACTTCCTGGATAGTTTGATTCCACAAGTCCTCCGAAACCGCAACGGCGTCCTCGGGGATCGTGTGAAGGTTTTCGATCAGGCGTGCCTTCAACACCCCTTGATCGTCGAACGTGATGAATCTTGTCATGTGTTAACTCCCTATCGCGAACCAGCGGGCAGCCACGGACTGGTCCGATCTGGTGTTCTCGAACGAGGCGAAGAAACCGGACGCGTCATAAACGTTTGATGCAACACCGCTGCTGCGCGGTTCGGATGTTCCTACATTGCTGGTGGTGACGAACAATGCGCCAGAGGGGAACTGAATGGGGTAGGCGAAATAAGCGGTCGTTGTTCCAATGGTATTGACGAGTTGCGCCGAAGTGGCGCCCCATTGCAGGATCAATCCGCCCAGCCACTTCGGTAGAACCACATAACCGTTACCGCCAACAAGCATGCGAAAACCCCAGCGCATTTTGCTCGGTGTCACAGCGACGTCATCACTAAGCCCGGCGTTCACTTGTTCCAACGTCGCAACTTTGAATACACCAGCAGCACTTTCTGTTGCCTGCCTGACAATCTTGGCAACGGCTTGAAAGACTCGCAGAGAACTCATTGGCTTCGTCGCGTCCGTCCCAGCCTCGGCTTCCACTTGCGTCGCCATTGGCAGACTGTGAAGCCCGGAGCCATTCCCGGAAATTACGCCATTGAATCTGGTGGCACCGGTTATCTCCACACCATCATTGTCCACCCGAATGCCAAGACCGTTTGCCCAAGGTGTAGGACCAAGCCCCAAATAAGCCTTGATAAAACCTGCTGCCTGGCTCCCCCAAAACCCTATGCCAGCCTGAGTGACATCGGTATCGGACAATGCTGTAAGCCCTGATGCGAACGATTGCGTCTGGCCAGCACGCATATAAAGGTTATGCGCGGAGAGAAAAGTAAGATTGCCATTAACCTCTCCCCCTCGATTGGACAGCGCATCAGTAATACCGTAGCCCACAAGGGTCTTTGCCTTGTCAGCCTTGCTGTCGGGGTTAAAGTTCTTCTCAGTCCAAAGCCTACGATATGTTTCAGTTCCCCATTTTGTGTAATGACGAACGTAAAAGTTCTCCTCGCCCTCCAGGCTTCCAATAAAGTCGATGCCTTGCTCGCCTGCACCCCACGCCACATGCATACCAACGCCATAGGTAAGACCAGCAGGCCGATCTGTGGTCGCGTCAGTAAGAGTGACGAAACGAGTATCGGCCACCTCCCTGAGTTTGCCCTGGACTGCATCGGGCCGAGTCAGAAGGCCCCCGGCAAATTTAGGCATCGCATCGGTAATGCCATAGCCCGCCAGCGTTGTTGGATTATCACCTGCAATCAACACACCGCGATTGTTGACCTGAACTTTGGTGTACGTTCCCGCTGGTCGCGTCGGCGGCAGCACGGTCATGATCACCGTCTCGATGTAATCCCGTGTTGCCAATACCACTGAAGGATCAATCTTCAACTGCACATTGGCCGTACTGGTCACGATCAGGTTCAACCGCACCACCTGCGTCTTGCCAGTCCCCTGGCTCAGCAGCGGTTTGAAGCTCGGCGCACAGTTGGCCACCGCGACCAGGTCGCCAGCGGCATCGTAGAGACCAATTTCGCGAATCCACCAACCACCCTCATCCGGCGGAATCACCTGCTCGGCAATGATGATGCTGGCGTTTTTCGGATCGACCGTGAGCTGGTTCAGCGGCGCACGACGCCGCTCATTGATCAGCTTGGTCTGAGTGCGCGACGGCACCGGGTCGGTATTGTTGGCATCGCCCACGCCCATCTGGGCGAAGGTCCAGGGCACGCCCAAAGCATTCGCGTTGGCCTGTTTGGCCTCCCCCACCGCAGTGAGGATCGCGAAGAACTGGCTGTTCTGGTCAGTCATGAGTAAACGTCCAGGGTTTCGATTTGATGGTCACGGCCGATGAAGCCGTGGTTGCCGCGCACCTCGATGTCTCGAAGGATGGGCGGGTAAATGTCGATGTCGTCGCCTTCGCTCAGGCCCAGGGCAACGCGTAGGTAGCCCTTGGTATCAAGGGCAATGGCCAGGCCGATGAGGTGCCGGCTGACAGGCCGGGCATCGTCGATCAGGGCGGTTAGCTCCTCGTAGGTCTCTTCGCTGATGCCGCTTTCGGACACGCCGATCTTCAGCGAGAACGTCCCCGGCACGCCTTGCGGCACGGTGTTGAACCACTCGGCCACTTCAATCAGGTAACCGAAGGGCTCGACCACCCGGCGCAACGCACTGAGGGTGCCCTTGCGGGCATGCACGTCGAACGAGGAACGGATCACCGCGCGCTTGACCGGATCGGACCAACTGTCATTCCAGCGGTCCACCGACCAGGCCCAGGCCAGTTGGTGCAACAGGTGCGACGGGCAAGTGTCGGGGTTGTACAGCACACGCAGCGGGATCTCGGGAGCGTCGGTCGATGCCGCCTCGATGGCCCGCTCCAGCAATGTGCTGTTGATAGGCAGGAGGCTAGTCATGTCAGCCTCCCAGCTTTAGATCGAAGCCGGTACACCATGCCGCTTGCGCCTTGCTCGGGCGGATATCGGTCCAGCCTGTCAGCTCGACCCGGGCCACGCCGCTGATGTGCAATTGTGCGTCGATGGCCGAGCGCGGCACCTCAACACCCAAACGCCGCCGCGGATTGATCCAGGCCTGCAAGCGGCGCCGACACTCGGCCAAGGTCGCCTCGTTCTCCGGACCGTTGCCGACCATGTGCAGCACGGCGTTGATCTGGTACGGCAGGATTTCGGCGCTGCGAACATTCAGGCGGTCGGCCACGGGCCGAACATCGTCCGCGTTCAAATGCGCCGTCACCTGTGCCAGCAGCTCAGCGCTGGCGACACCCCAGCCGTCAAGGCTCAGCACCGTGACATCCACGACCGCCGGCGAAGAACTCTCCGCCGTAGCATCGGCCACCATTCCCGCGGCATTACGAGCATGGAGGATGTAACTGTTGCGCGGGCCCGCGGTGGTCAGCCCTTCGTAAACCAGTTGAATACGCTCACGCAGCGCGTCGTCTTCTTCAAGAATGCGTTCGGTCGGCGGTACGCTGTTGGGATCCGCCTCCTGCACCACCAAACGTTGCAAACGAACGTTAGCCGCCAGTTGGTCGAGATCGCTGCCAATGGCATAGGCCAGCAGCAACGCCTTGGCCGCATCATTGACCCGAGCCCGGTTGAGCAGGGTCCGATAGGCGCCGACTTCCAACAGCTTGGTCACCGGGTCGCTTTCCAACTGCGCGTTCCAGCTCTCGCCCATGTGCGCCTTGAAGGCCGCCAGGTCGCCTTGGAAGATGTCCTCGAAATCCAGATCTTCCAACACCTGCGGCGCGGGCAGCGCCGAGAGTTCGATACCACTCATGCCGTCACCTCCAGGATCTGGCTATCGCCCAGGTATTGTCCGGTGAGTTGCAGGCTCACTTGCCCGTTCACCACTGACAGCACCCGGACCCGCTCCAGTTTCAGGCGTGGTTCCCAGCGCACCAGGGCACGGGCTACTTCGGCCTGTACCGCGCTTTTCCAGCCCTCGTTGACCGGCAGGTCGACGAAGCGCCGCAGCTTGCTGCCGTAGTCCGGACGCATGCGCCGGCTACCCAGCGGCGTGCCGAGGATGTCTTCGATGGACTGCCGCAAATGTGCAATGCCGGATAACGGCTGACCGGTCCGGCGATCCATTCCGATCATCGCGTCACTCCCGTAGGTCAGCACTCGACAGGCAGTGGACATACGGAAGGCCGGTGTCGACTGCGATGTTGTGATTCAGGTTCGCCATGGCGTTCTCCTTGGCATAAAAAAGCCCGCGTCGGCGGGCAGGTTTCAGTGCTTGTGGTTCGGGGTGTTGCCGGCGGTGTCGATGATCGCGCCGCCGCCGTGGATGTCCCCTGTTACCTGCAGCGCTCCGTTGATCCGCACCGGGCCATTCAAGGTCATGTTGGCGGCGGTCAGTTCGATTGCATCAGGCGTGGCCACCAGCGTGCTGCCGCCGACCTTGAGGGTGAGGGTTCCGCGCGGCAGGTCGATGCTGTAGCTGCTCGCCTGCCAGTCATAAATCAGTGAGCCACCGTCGTCGAAGCGCCAGACTTCGACGTGTTCGCGGTTGTCCGGTTGATCGCCGGCGTTGCCATAAAGGCCGGGAACGAAGGTGCCCTGCGCCGGCTCGCCGCTAGGGCTGATGAGCACGCCCTGTTCATTGATGCTCGGCGCACGCCAGTGGCGCGCCTTGCCGGCGGCCTGGCTGTGCCAGCGAACCCAGGCGCTGGTCCAGCCGGCGCCATCGGAAACCCGTACGCGGGCCGCGGCCAGGTCCACCGCCACCACCCGGCAAGGAATCAACAAGGCGGAAATCATCCGGTCATGCATGGCGCTTGCGTAGCTCATGCGAAATCCTCCGGCGCCTTGTAGTCCCCTTCCTTGCCAGGACCACTGTCCGGGTCGAAAGCAAATACCAAAGATCCTGGCGGTTGATTCGGCCAGAGCCATTGGGCTTCACCCAAGTGCAGCACCTGCTGCCATTGCAGCACCCAAATTGCCGTCGGCAAATCCGTCGCTTGCGGCAAGGCCTGGATGGCACTGGCCTCTTCGACGAAATCGATGCCCCAATATTGTTTGCGCAGCAGCACCATCAGTTGCGCAGCCAGCGCGGTGCTTTCCAGCGCCGCATCCGGGCGATGGACATCGACGGCGATGCGCGCCTCGAATGTCGCGACGATGCACGAGTGGCCATCGCCCGGATCAGTGCTCGGCCTCAAGGCGGTGATGGTGTGGAACAGCGCGGGCAGTGTCGTGTCCTGCTGCACTGTGGAGTAGCTGCCGACAGTCTCGAGCTGCGGCATGGCAGCCTTGATGGTCGCGGTGATGGCCTCATGTAGCCTGCTCAGTTCGCTCACGGTCTCTCCTTACTGTCGTTGCCTGCTTGTCCGTTCGGCTGCTCCAGGCCCAGTCGCTTCGCAGCCCAGCGTTCGTATAGGCCGATGGCCACGTCCGCACCGCCGACCGCGGTCAGGCAACCGAAGGCGCTGGCCGCCCAGATCGAAAGGCCACTGGCATAAAGCAACATCACCGTCGATACACCGCAGACCATGCAGGCTCCCGACCGCAGCGCCAACCGCCTGAACAGCGCTCCGCCGCGGGCACCGGCCCTGTCTGCTCGCCACATCTCACCGGAGACTCCGCCCAGCAACGCCAGGACGATCACCAGCCAGATCGGCATTTCCAGCAACGTCTGTTGCTCGCTTGTCACGGTCCTGCCTCCTTTGTTCTTCCCGCACAGCGACGGGCCGGACGGGGATGGGACCGAGTTGTCACTCGGCATTCCAAAAAGCCCGGTGCATCCAGGCTTTTCAGTAATGCGTTGTCGAAACGCCTGCCACGACTGGTGTGCAGGGCGCCTCCGCTTCAGATTGTTCCTCCGACCGCGGCCACCTGCCCGCCGGATAACTGCTTACGGTGCTTTACGCTGCACACCCGGGTCAGTTGCCAACCCTCTGAACAGTTGAGGCCTGTTCATCGCTGCCTGTCTCACCACCGGTGTCTGGCCGGCTTGAGACAAACTTTATGCATGGATGCATATACAGTCAATGCATTTTTGGAAATATTTGCACTGATGGATTTGCGCTAACGCATCAAATCCCCGCCCGCATTGGTCGCGAAGGGTTTTCGACAGGCGAAAAAAAACCCGCCGAAGCGGGTTTTGGGTGATGCCGAATAGGATTCAGCGGGCGTACATGCCCCACCAGAACACATGACCGAGGATGGCAATCTGCTCTTCCTGCATCTGCTGGAAGCTGTAGTCCTCGTCAGGATGCTCGTCGCGGTTGAAGCTGCGCAGGCGAATACCGGTGGGCAAGCGGTAAAGCTGCTTCACCCGCAACTGCCCGTTGTGATTGATCGCATAAAGGTCGCCGTCGACGATGTCGCCGATGGAGCTCTTACCAGTGTTGACCCCCACCGTGGCGCCATCGCGCAATACCGGCAGCATGCTGTTGCCACGCACCGTCACGCACTTGGCATGATCGAACTGCACGCCGTTGTGACGCAGGCTGCGCTTACCGAAACGCAAACGCGCGCGCTCGCTTTCTTCGATGACGAATCTTCCTGATCCTGCTGCCAACTCGACCTCACGAAGAAAAGGAACGGAAACCTCGTCGTCCTCGACGGGGGTTTCATCGTCCCACAGGCTGATATCGCGCAATTCGGCATGATCGACAGACAGGCCCGGCTCGCGGCTGTCGCCCAGGTCGACACGACCGCGTAGCTGGTCAGTGCTCACGCCGAAATACTCGGCGATTTTCGACACATGCTTGTCCGAAGGGTCGACGATCTTCTCGCCGAGAATCCGCGACAGCGTGGATTGGGGTACGCCGGTTCGCCGGTGCAACTCCGTGGCGGAGATCCCGTGGCGGTCCAGCAGTGATTTAAGGACGGTGGCTACATTGCGCTTTTGCATGGAACGCATACTGCCGAGGGTCAACAGGAAAAGCAATGCGAATATGCATTGGTCGTTCAACCTGAAAGACACGCTCGCCCTTGTGCCTGCGAGAATTTGACATACCCCCGTCTCAGCGTCGCAGGAGAAATCCCTGTAGTATTAGCGCCCTTCACTACCTTCCAAAAGACACCCGCTGTAAGGCCTTGAATGTCTGATCTCTCCGCACACACCCCGATGATGCAGCAATACTGGAAGCTGAAAAATCAGCATCCCGAACAGCTGATGTTCTACCGCATGGGCGACTTCTACGAGATCTTCTACGAAGACGCGAAGAAAGCCGCAAAACTCCTGGATATCACCCTGACCGCCCGCGGTCAGTCGGCCGGGCAGTCGATTCCCATGTGTGGCATCCCCTTCCACTCGCTCGAAGGCTATCTGGCCAAGCTGGTGAAGCTGGGCGAGTCGGTGGTGATCTGCGAGCAGATCGGCGACCCGGCCACCAGCAAGGGCCCGGTGGAACGCCAGGTGGTGCGGATCATCACGCCCGGAACGATCAGTGATGAAGCACTGCTGGATGAGCGCCGCGACAACCTGATCGCCGCCGTTCTCGGCGATGAGCGACTGTTTGGCCTGGCGGTGCTGGATATCACCAGCGGTAACTTCACGGTGCAAGAGCTCAAAGGCTGGGAAAACCTGCTAGCCGAGCTGGAGCGGATCAACCCGGTGGAGCTGCTGATCCCGGACGATTGGCCGCAAGGTCTGCCCGCCGAGAAACGCCGTGGCTCACGCCGCCGCGCTCCGTGGGATTTCGACCGTGATTCAGCCCGCAAAAGCCTTTGCCAGCAGTTCTCGACCCAGGACCTCAAAGGCTTCGGTTGCGACAAGCTGACCCTGGCGATCGGCGCCGCCGGCTGCCTGCTGGGCTACGCCAAGGAAACCCAGCGCACCGCCCTGCCCCACCTGCGCAGCCTCAAGCATGAGCGCCTGGATGACACCGTTATCCTCGATGGCGCCAGCCGGCGCAACCTGGAGCTGGACGTCAACCTCGCCGGTGGACGCGACAACACACTGCAATCGGTGATCGATCGCTGCCAGACCGCCATGGGCAGCCGCTTGCTGACCCGCTGGCTGAACCGACCGCTGCGCGACCTTAAAGTCCTGCAAGCACGCCAAGGTTCGATTCGCTGCCTGCTCGACAGCTATCGCTTCGAACGGCTGCAACCTCAGTTGAAAGACATCGGCGATATCGAGCGGATTCTCGCCCGTATCGGCCTGCGCAACGCTCGACCGCGCGACCTGGCACGCCTGCGTGATGCACTCGGCGCCCTGCCCGAGCTGCAGAACGCCATGGCCGAGCTGGAAGCGCCGCATCTGGCACGCTTGGCAGCCATCGCCGGGACTTATCCGGAACTGGCCGATCTGCTGGAAAAAGCCATCATCGACAACCCGCCGGCCGTCATCCGCGACGGCGGCGTGCTGAAGACCGGCTACGACAGCGAACTGGACGAACTGCTGTCGATCAGCGAGAACGCCGGCCAGTTCCTGATCGACCTGGAAGCCCGCGAAAAGGCCCGCACCGGCCTTGCCAACCTCAAGGTCGGCTATAACCGCGTTCACGGCTATTTCATCGAACTGCCCAGCAAACAGGCCGAGCAAGCGCCGGCGGACTATATCCGTCGCCAGACCCTCAAGGGCGCCGAGCGCTTTATCACGCCTGAGCTGAAGGTCTTCGAAGACAAGGCGCTGTCGGCGAAGAGCCGCGCCCTGGCCCGCGAGAAGATGCTCTATGACGCGCTGCTGGAAACGCTGATCAGCCATCTCGCACCACTGCAGGACACCGCTGCGGCCTTGGCCGAGCTGGACGTGCTGAGCAACATGGCCGAGCGCGCCCTGACCCTGGACCTGAATTGCCCGACCTTCGTGGACGAGCCGTGCATGAAGATCGACCAGGGACGCCACCCGGTGGTCGAACAGGTGCTGACCAGCCCCTTCGTGGCCAACGACCTGTCCCTGGATGACAGCACCCGCATGCTGATCATCACCGGTCCGAACATGGGCGGTAAGTCCACCTACATGCGTCAGACCGCATTGATCGTGCTGCTGGCTCATATTGGCAGCTACGTGCCCGCAGCCGGCTGCCAACTGTCGCTGGTGGACCGGATCTTCACCCGCATCGGTTCCAGCGATGACCTGGCCGGCGGCCGTTCCACCTTCATGGTGGAAATGAGCGAAACCGCCAATATCCTGCACAACGCCACCGAACGCAGCCTGGTGCTGATGGACGAAGTGGGTCGTGGCACCAGCACCTTCGACGGTCTGTCGCTGGCGTGGGCCGCTGCCGAGCGACTGGCTCAACTGCGCGCTTACACGTTGTTCGCCACGCACTATTTCGAGCTGACCGTGTTGCCGGAAAGCGAGCCGCTGGTGGCCAACGTGCATCTGAACGCCACCGAGCACAACGAGCGCATCGTCTTCCTGCATCACGTGCTCCCAGGCCCAGCCAGCCAGAGCTATGGCCTGGCGGTAGCGCAACTGGCGGGCGTACCGTCCGTGGTGATTCAACGGGCCCGCGAGCACCTCGGCCGACTGGAGACCTCCAGCCTGCCTCATGACGTGCCCAAGGCGGTCTCCAGCCCAAGCGCGCCACAAGTCCCGCACCAGAGCGACATGTTCGCCAGCCTGCCGCACCCGGCGATTGAAAGGATCGGCAAACTCGACATGGACAACATGACGCCGCGCCAAGCTATCGAAATGCTCTATGAACTGAAGACTCTGTTATAACGCGCGGCCTTACAAGCTGTTAGAATCCCGCGCGGTTTGGCGGAGCGGCGAGTTATTAGCCTGGCTCGCCGCCAACCTACCAAACCGAGCGGCCCTGACTGGAAGGGCACCGCTGCCGTCGCCTGAGGAGAGAATTAGAAATGACCTTCGTCGTCACCGACAACTGCATCAAGTGCAAGTACACCGACTGCGTAGAAGTCTGTCCGGTGGACTGCTTCTACGAAGGCCCGAACTTCCTGGTCATTCACCCGGATGAGTGCATCGATTGTGCACTGTGCGAGCCTGAATGCCCCGCCCAAGCCATCTTCTCGGAAGATGAAGTTCCTGATGACATGCAGGAGTTCATCGAGCTGAACGCCGAGCTGGCGGAAATCTGGCCGAACATCACCGAAAAGAAAGACGCTCTGGCGGAAGCCGAAGAGTTCGACGGCGTCAAAGGCAAGATCAAGGATCTGGAGCGCTGAGTCCCAGACTTGCGCACCGATCAACAAAAAAGGCCCTGACGGGCCTTTTTTCATTTTTCGCAGACAAAAAAAGGGGCGGTTTGACCCGCCCACATTTTTTTCCGTAGTCCCTGTATTCCCTATCATCATCCTGATGAATCGCGTCTTGCGATGTCCTTGGTCTTCATCCGTTGAAAACCTGTGTCAGTCCGTAGACACAGGTCAAATATTAACGTTTGCCGCCGCCGCCGCAACTGGCAATGGCTCTCAAAAAAAGACACATGGGTTGTCGACGCACTCTTATAAATGCTTATTTTTCAATGATTTATAAAAAATTCAGACCATATTAAACGTAAAATTTACCCCTATTTACTGCAAATGCTTACATGCGATGTAAGTGATGACTTACACAAAAACACTCAGCTCTGACGGAACTCACTCAGGCAGCCGCATAAACAAGAACGCCCCGATCAGGTCGGGGCGTTCTGTGGGCAAGGCGGATCGTTTTAATTATTGAAACAGCGACTCGCTGGACAGGCCATTCTTCTCCAGGATCTCACGCAAGCGCTTGAGCCCTTCGACCTGAATCTGACGCACCCGCTCACGGGTCAGGCCAATCTCCAGCCCTACATCTTCCAGGGTGCTGCTCTCATGACCGCGCAGGCCGAAGCGGCGAATCACCACCTCACGCTGCTTGTCAGTCAGCTCGCTTAGCCACTGATCGATGCTCTGGGACAAATCATCGTCCTGCAACAGCTCGCAAGGATCCGTTGGGCGATCATCTGTCAGGGTGTCGAGCAGTGTCTTGTCCGAATCCGGACCCAGCGATACATCCACCGAGGAAACCCGCTCGTTGAGCCCAAGCATCCGCTTGACCTCGGCAACCGGCTTCTCGAGTAGATTGGCGATCTCTTCCGGGGAAGGCTCGTGGTCGAGTTTCTGGGTCAGCTCGCGCGCGGCGCGCAGATAGACGTTCAGTTCCTTGACCACATGGATGGGCAGGCGAATGGTCCGCGTCTGGTTCATGATCGCGCGTTCGATGGTCTGCCGGATCCACCAGGTGGCATAGGTGGAGAAACGGAAGCCGCGCTCAGGATCGAACTTCTCGACCGCACGGATCAGACCGAGGTTGCCCTCTTCGATCAGGTCGAGCAGGGAAAGCCCCCTGTTGACGTAGCGCCGGGCGATCTTCACCACCAGCCGCAGGTTGCTCTCGATCATCCGCTTGCGTCCCGCCGGGTCGCCGCTTTGCGACAGGCGCGCAAAATGGACTTCCTCTTCGGGCGTAAGCAGAGGGGAGAAACCGATTTCATTCAGATATAACTGGGTCGCATCAAGTGCTCGGGTGTAATCGATGTACTTGTGCTGTTTGAGCGAAGAGCCTTGTTTGGCCCTTGTCCGAACCGGAGATACAGCAGGTTCGTCTGACACCACGTCCGTTTCCAAAACGATGCCGGTCTCCATGAGGAGAACCTCATCGTCGATGTCAAACTCCGGCACTTCTTTACTGAGAGCCATTGTTATAGTCCTTTGCTGAGTTCGAACTCAGACTCGAGCGTACCTTATCCATGGCATCGCTAGAGCCTGTCCCCATTACGCTAAGGAACAGGCCGGGTACCAACCAATCAGCGGTTTGGCAGGAACTGCAAGGGGTCTACCGGTTTGCCCAATCGGCGAATCTCAAAGTGAAGTTTCACCCGATCTGTGCCAGTGGACCCCATTTCGGCAATTGTCTGCCCGACCTTGACCTGCTGTCCCTCCCGAACCAAAAGCCTGCGGTTATGACCGTAGGCACTAACGTAGGTTTCATTGTGCTTGATGATTACGAGTTCACCGTAGCCCCGCAAGCCACTACCGGCGTACACCACCGAACCATCAGACGCTGCAAAAACAGGCTGTCCCAAATCCCCGGCGATATCAATGCCTTTATTCAAACTACCGTTTGAAGCAAATTTTCCAATCAACACGCCGTTTGCCGGCCACGCCCAACCGCCACTGGAACGCTCTGCGGCGGGCACCTGCGTGGGCGCTGTGGAAGGTGTGATGATCGGGGCCGTCGTGGCCGTACCTGTCGATTTCACCGGCGGTGGGGTGCCGGCGGGACGCCGTGTCACCGTGGTTTTGCTCGACGGCGACGTTGACGAAACGACCCGTGAAGAGGTGGAACCGGGCTCGTCGAAACGGATCGTTTGGCCAGGACGGATGGTGTAGGGCTGCGCGATGCTGTTGCGGGCGGCCAGGGCCTTGTAGTCCCAGCCGTAGCGGAAGGCAATGGAGAACAACGTGTCCCCGGGGCGTACGACATATTGCCCGGAAGTGACCGCAGGACGTTTGGCGGCTGCACTGTTGCGATCAACCACGCGTGCGCTGCTGGAAGAAGAAGAGGTGCTGGAGCAACCTGTCACCAGCGTGCCAAAGGCAAGTGCAACCACCAGAAGCCTGATGCTTGAAAGACCCATACGCTGCCCAATGACTGTTTGACTCACCCGCCGCTCCCTTAAATGGTGTCGAGTTTGAAAATGCAATAACGTTGCAATTATAACCAGGCATGAGCGTCTTGCGCGCTCTGAACAGGTGCAAAACGTGAACCGTTGCAGACTCAGGTTTACAGTGCCCGCCTCATAGACCCGGCGTCGACCCGAGAATTCGCCGATTCTGAAAATAAAGACCGGTCAGGACAGGGTTCCGTTGAGCAGCGGAACGAAGCGCACGGCGCCCAGCACACGCCGGGAGAATCCATGTTCCTCGCGGACGATCAGCAGTAGCTGCTGGGCCTCGCCGACGGCGCCTACGGGGATCACCATGCGTCCGCCTGGTGCCAATTGATCCAGCAGCGCCTGAGGCACTTCCGGTGCTACCGCGGTGACGATGATCCCGTTGTACGGAGCCAGTGCCGGCCAGCCTTCGCTGCCGTCGCCCCAACGAAACACCACATTACGCAGGTTCAGTTCGGTCAGACGCTCCTTGGCGCGATCCTGCAGCACCTTGATGCGCTCTACCGAGAACACCCGCTCCACCAACTGCGCCAGCACAGCGGTCTGGTAGCCGGAGCCGGTGCCGATTTCCAGCACCTTGTCCAAAGGTCCCGCCTCAAGCAGCACTTCGCTCATGTGAGCGACCATGAAAGGCTGTGAAATGGTCTGGTTATGGCCGATCGGCAAGGCGGTGTCTTCATAGGCGCGATGCGCCAGCGCTTCATCGACGAACAAATGCCGCGGCGTAAGACGCAGTACATCCAGCACCCGGGGATTGGACACCCCTTCCTCACACAGGCGCTGGATCAGCCGCTCGCGGGTCCGCTGGGAGGTCATGCCGATACCACGGCGCATCATGTCGCCCTGATCACGCATCAAAGCACGCCCTCCAACCATCCATCCATGCGTTCGAAGGCATCATGGAAGGTGCGGTCCAGTTGCAGTGGCGTGATCGACACATAGCCCTGCATGACCGCATGGAAGTCCGTACCCGGACCACCGTCCTCGGCATCACCGGCCACCGCAATCCAGTAGCCTTCCTTGCCACGCGGATTGACCTCCTTGATCGGAGCCGCGGCCCGCGCGCGGTGCCCCAGTCGGGTCAGCTGGATGCCGCGAATGCGATCAAGCGGCAGGTTCGGAATATTGACGTTGAGCACCGTCCGCGGCGGCAGCTCCAGGCGCTGTTGCGCCTCGACCAGCTTGCGCGCGATGTAGGCGGCGGTCGGCAGGTTGTCGGGCAGGCGCGACAGCAGCGAGAACGCGAACGAGGTGCCCCCCAGGAACCGGCCTTCCAGCGCTGCAGCGACAGTGCCTGAATACAGCACATCATCACCCAGGTTGGCGCCGAGGTTGATCCCCGACACGACCATATCCGGCACGCGATCAAGCAGGCCATTCAGGCCCAGGTGAACACAGTCGGTCGGTGTGCCGTTGATGCTGATAAAGCCGTTGGGCAGGGTTTGCGGGTGCAGCGGACGATCGAGGGTCAGCGAGCTGCTGGCGCCACTCTTGTCTTGATCCGGGGCGACCACCACACATTCGGCGTAATCCGCCAGCGCATCGTGGAGCGCGGCGAGTCCGGGTGCGATGACCCCGTCGTCATTGGAAATCAGAATACGCATGGGCTGTCCGTCTGCCCTACCGGGACCAGGTCAATGAGTTCGCGCACCACGACGGTGGCGAAACATCCGGCCGGCAGGATGAATTCCAGTTGCAGGGTATCAGGCTCTGGATAATGCCACGTCAGACGCCCAATGGGCAGTCGCAGAATGCGTCGTTCCTGCTTCAGCGCAGCATTGCCAAGCCATTCGCAAAGGGCTGCTTCCTGGGTGGCGATACGCTGCTCGATGGCGCCGCCCAACCCCTGCGTCGCGGGTAACCCTTCGCCCCACAACGGCCCGGTAGGATGCAGGTCGAGAATTGCCAATCGTGGATCGCTGCATTCCGGCTCGCCTGCCGGAAAGAAGCTACGGCTATCAGTGAATGCCAGAAGATCGCCAACCTGGGCACGCTGCCAGCTACCGTCGCTCACACGCTCGGCCAGCACCCGGTTGAACAGATAGCTGCGAGCACTGGAAAGTACCCGGGAACGCAGGTTGCGCTGCTCCGGCAGGGCCTTGCGCTCGGCCCAGTGGCGCGCCTCTTCGACGTTGCCTCCCTGATGCCCAAAACGCTGGGTGCCAAAGTAGTTGGGAACACCCTCGGCTTTCAGTTGTTCGAGACGAGCATCCAGCGCCGCGTGATCCGCCTGGAGCCGGGTCAGTCGCAGGGTGAAGCCGTTGGCCGAATGGGCGCCACGCTGCAACTTGCGCGAATGGCGAGTGCGCTTGAGGATGCGCAGGGTTTCGTTTTCGGCGGCGCTCAGGTCCGGATCGGCCTTGCCTGGCAAATGCAGGCTGAACCACTGACGGGTCAGGGCCTGGCGGTCCTTCAGCCCGGCGTAGCTGATGGTCTTCAGCGGAACGCCTGCAGCACGGGCCAGACGGCGGGCAGCCTCTTCGGTGTTGAGATCACGCTTCTCGACCCACAGCCAAAGGTGCTCACCCTCTCCCGACAGCGGGATGTCGAGCACTTCATCGACCTGGAAGTCTTCCGCAACGGCCTTGAGCACTGCGCTACCCAGTGCCGGCCCGCTGGCGCGCGGACCGAGAAGATCGAGTTCGGTCATGCGGGCAGCAACAACGCGACGGCATGCACGGCAATGCCTTCTTCACGCCCGGTAAAGCCGAGTTTTTCGGTGGTGGTGGCCTTGACGTTGACCTGGTCGAGCTCGACCTGCAGGTCTTCGGCGATCAGCTCGCGCATGGTTTCGATATGCGGAGCCATCTTCGGTGCCTGGGCAACGATGGTTGCGTCGACGTTGCCGACCTTCCAGCCCTTGGCCTGGACGATGCCAACCACATGACGCAGCAGAACGCGACTATCAGCGCCCTTGAACTGCGGGTCGGTATCAGGGAAGTGGCGGCCGATATCACCCAGCGCGGCGGCGCCAAGCAAGGCATCGCTCAGGGCATGCAACAGCACGTCGCCATCGGAATGGGCGAGCAGCCCGACCTTGTGCGGGATCCGCACGCCTCCCAAGGTGATGAAATCGCCGTCCGCGAAGCGGTGCACATCGTAGCCGTGGCCAATACGCATAAAAAACGCCCTGATTGAGTCAGGGCGTGATTCTACCTACTTTGCCGGGCCTTGGGCTTGAATTGTAGGACTCAGTCCTGGCCAATCCCCAAGGCTATGGCGTGATGTCGCAGGTGGTCATCGATGAAGCTGGCGATGAAGTAATAGCTGTGGTCATAGCCCGGCTGCAAGCGCAGTTGCAGCGGGTAGCCCGCGGCTTGCGCGGCCTGTTGCAGCACCTGCGGCTTGAGCTGGTTTTCCAGGAAGTCGTCGCGATCACCCTGGTCTACGAGCAACGGCAAGCGCTCGCTGGCCTGGGCGATCAGAACGCTGGCATCCCACTCGCGCCAGCGCGAACGGTCTTCGCCCAGATAGCGGCTGAACGCTTTCTGACCCCACGGGCAATCCATCGGATTGCTGATGGGCGCGAAGGCCGACACCGACACATAGCGACCCGGATTGCGCAACGCGCACACCAGCGCACCGTGCCCGCCCATGGAATGACCGCTGATGGCACGCTGGGTCGAGGCCGGGAAATGCGCCTCGATCAGTGCCGGCAATTCACTCACCACGTAATCGTACATGCGGTAGTTGGCCGCCCACGGCTGTTGCGTGGCGTTCACGTAGAAACCCGCGCCGAGGCCGAAATCCCAGGCACCGTCAGGATCGCCCGGCACCTGTGCGCCGCGCGGACTGGTGTCCGGCGCGACGATGATCATCCCCAGTTCGGCGGCGAGCTTGTGCGCGCCGGCCTTCTGCATGAAGTTTTCGTCGGTGCAGGTCAGGCCGCTCAGCCAGTACAGCACCGGCAGCTTGCCGCCCTGCTCGGCCTGCGGAGGCAGGTAGACGGCGAAAACCATGTCACAACCGAGTACTTCGGAGCGGTGGCGGTAACGCTTGTGCCAGCCACCGGAACTCTTCTGACAGGAAATATTTTCCAGGCTCATGAGCACCTCAGAAATGGATGACGCTGCGGATGCTCTTGCCTTCGTGCATCAGGTCGAAGGCCTTGTTGATGTCCTCCAGCCCCATGGTGTGGGTGATGAAGGTATCCAGCGGGATCTCGCCTTTTTCCGCCATGTCGACGTAGCTCGGCAGTTCGCTGCGGCCACGCACGCCACCAAAGGCCGAGCCACGCCAGACGCGGCCGGTGACCAGTTGGAACGGGCGGGTGGCGATTTCCTGCCCGGCACCGGCAACGCCGATGATGACCGACTCACCCCAGCCCTTGTGGCAGCATTCCAGTGCCGCACGCATCAGTTGCACGTTGCCTACGCACTCGAAGGAGAAGTCCACACCGCCGTCGGTGAGGTCGACGATCACTTCCTGGATCGGGCGGTCGTAGTCCTTCGGATTGACGCAGTCGGTCGCACCCAATTGGCGGGCGATTTCGAATTTGCTTGGGTTGATGTCGACCGCGATGATTCGCGACGCCTTGGCTTTCACCGCACCGATGATCGCCGACAGACCGATGCCGCCAAGACCGAAGACTGCCACGGTGTCACCGGGCTTGACCTTGGCGGTGTTGAGCACAGCGCCGATACCGGTGGTCACGCCGCAGCCGAGCAGGCAGACCTTTTCCAGCGGCGCCTCTTTTTGAATCTTGGCGACGGAAATTTCCGGCAGCACGGTGTACTCGGAGAAGGTCGAGGTGCCCATGTAGTGGAACAGTTGCTGACCTTTGTAGGAGAAACGGGTAGTCCCGTCTGGCATCAGGCCCTTGCCCTGGGTCGCGCGGATGGCCTGGCAGAGGTTGGTCTTGCCCGAACGACAGAATTTGCACTGGCCGCATTCCGGGGTGTACAGCGGGATCACGTGATCACCCACCGCTACCGAGGTCACGCCCTCGCCAATGGCCTCGACGATCGCGCCGCCTTCATGACCAAGGATCGACGGGAAGATACCTTCCGGGTCGGCGCCGGACAGGGTGTAGGCGTCGGTGTGGCAGACACCGCTGGCGACCACGCGCAACAGCACTTCGCCGGCCTTCGGCATGGCGACGTCGACTTCGACGATTTCCAGCGGTTTCTTGGCCTCGAAGGCAACGGCGGCACGGGACTTGATCATCAATCTTCTCCAACTGAGGGACAGTTCAAGCACGCAGTGTAATTCAAGCGCTTTTGATGAATAATCCGGCCAAAGACAAAACATTATTGCCATGCAGGGATAATCAATGAGCAACCGCTGGGAAGGCATCGACGAGTTCGTGGCGGTGGCCGAATCCGGACAGTTCACCGCCGCCGCCGAGCGCCTTGGCGTTTCTTCTTCGCATATCAGCCGCCAGGTGGCACGCCTTGAAGAACGCCTGCAAACGCGGTTGCTCTACCGCAGTACACGACGCGTCACCCTGAGTGAAGCCGGACAAACCTTCCTGCAACACTGCCAGCGGCTGCAGGACGGTCGCGAAGAAGCCTTGCGCGCCATGGGCGACCTCAACAGCGAACCCAAGGGGCTGCTGCGCATGACCTGCGCGGTGGCGTATGGCGAACGCTTTATCGTGCCGCTGGTCACGCGCTTCATGACCCAGTACCCGCAACTGCGGGTGGATATCGAACTCACCAACAACACCCTCGACCTGCTCCACGAAGGCATGGACCTGGCGATTCGTCTTGGACGCCTGCAGGAATCAAGGCTCGTGGCCGCGCGAATCGCGCCGAGGCGCATGTTCCTGTGCGCCTCGCCGGATTACCTCAGTCGCTATGGCCGACCGCACAGCCTGTCGGAGCTGGCGCGGCACAATTGCCTGATCGGCAGTTCGGATATCTGGGCGGTGCAGCAGGAGGGTCGGGAAATCGCGCAACGGGTTCAGGGCAACTGGCGTTGCAACAGCGGCCAGGCGGTGCTGGATGCCGCGTTACAGGGCATGGGGCTGTGTCAATTGCCGGACTATTACGTGCTGGAACACTTGGGCAGTGGCGCCCTGGTTTCACTGCTGGAGGCCCATCAGCCACCGAATACGGCGGTATGGGCGCTCTACCCGCAGCAACGGCACCTGTCGCCGAAAGTGCGCAAGCTGGTGGATCACTTGCGTGAAGGGCTGGCACTGAGGCCGGAATATCGGCGGGCCTGAGCCGTCAGCCGCGCATCGCCCAACGCTGACGCAGCCACTCCAGGTCTTCAGGACGGGTGACCTTGATGTTGTCGTTGCGCCCTTCGATCAAACGTGGCGCCTGCCCGGACCATTCGATGGCCGAAGCCTCGTCGGTAATCGCAACATCCGCTACCAGGCTATCGGCCAGCGCCCGATGCAGGGCGCCGAGGCGGAACATCTGTGGCGTGTAGGCCTGCCAGATGGTGCTGCGGTCGACCGTCGCACTGACGCGGCCATCGGCGTCGGCGCGCTTGAGGGTGTCACGGGCCGGCACCGCGAGCAGGCCGCCCACCGGGTCATCCGCCAGTTCCAGCAGCAGCCGGTCCAGGTCGGAGCGAGCCAGGTTCGGCCGCGCGGCGTCATGCACAAGCACCCAATCGCTGTCGGACGCGCCCTGGGCATGCAGTAACAACAAGGCATTGAGCACCGAGTCGGCGCGCTCGCGCCCACCCGCGGCCCGCTGGATACGCGGGTCGCCGGCACACGGCAGGTCGGGCCAGAAAGGATCGTCAGCGGCAAGGCTGACCACCACCCCTTTCACACAGGGATGGTCGAGAAAACAGTTGAGGCTGTGTTCGAGAATCGTAAGTCCGCCCAGTTGCAGGTACTGCTTCGGCCGATCGGCGGCCATTCGCGCACCCACGCCGGCGGCGGGGATCACTGCCCAGAAGGCAGGCAGGGAAGAGTTCATTGGGCCAACTGGTAGAGGGTTTCGCCCTCCTTGACCATGCCCAGCTCGTGGCGAGCCCGCTCTTCGACGGTTTCCATACCTTTTTTCAACTCCAGAACTTCCGCGTCGAGCACGCGGTTGCGCTCCAGCAAACGTTCGTTTTCGGCGTGCTGGTCGGCGATCTGCTGTTGCAGCTCAGCCACCTGGGCCAGGCTGCCATTGCCCACCCACAAGCGATACTGCAAGCCACCGAGCAGTGCGAGAAGGACGAGGAACAACCAATAAGGACTACGCATCAGGACATCCAGTGGCTAAAGACCGCATCTGCGAAGGGCTGATGGCACGAAGCCTGGCCGAAGCCAGGCTTTGTGATTCAAACGCTCGCAGCGCCTGCGCAGCACCGGTCAGGACGACCATGGCGCAGCGCAGTGCTGTCTTTTTACCATCTATCGCTTAGCCGCGAAACTCGGCGCGACCACGGTACACCGCCTTGGCGCCCAATTGCTCTTCGATACGCAGCAGTTGGTTGTACTTGGAAACGCGGTCGGAACGGCACAGCGAACCGGTCTTGATCTGACCAGCAGCAGTACCCACGGCCAGGTCGGCGATGGTGGAATCTTCGGTTTCGCCCGAACGGTGCGAGATCACCGCGGTGTAACCGGCAGCCTTGGCCATCTGGATGGCTTCCAGGGTTTCGGTCAGCGAGCCGATCTGGTTGAACTTGATCAGGATGGAGTTACCGATGTTCTTGTCGATACCTTCCTTCAGGATCTTGGTGTTGGTAACGAACAGGTCGTCGCCCACCAGCTGTACTTTCTCGCCGATCTTGTCGGTGAGGATCTTCCAGCCAGCCCAGTCGGACTCGTCCAGACCGTCTTCGATGGAGATGATCGGGAAGCGTTCGGTCAGGCCTTTCAGGTAGTCGGCGAAACCTTCGGCGTCGAAGGACTTGCCTTCGCCGGACAGGTTGTACTTGCCGTCTTCGTAGAATTCGCTGGCAGCGCAGTCCAGGGCCAGGGTCACATCGGTGCCCAGCTTGTAGCCAGCGTTGGCTACGGCTTCAGCGATGGCGCCCAGGGCGTCTTCGTTGGAGGCCAGGTTAGGCGCGAAACCACCCTCGTCACCCACGGCAGTGTTCAGGCCACGGGCCTTCAGCACGGCTTTGAGGTGGTGGAAAATTTCGGTGCCCATGCGCAGGCCGTCGGAGAAGGTCTTGGCGCCAACCGGCTGGACCATGAACTCCTGGATGTCGACGTTGTTATCGGCGTGCTCGCCACCGTTGATGATGTTCATCATCGGAACCGGCATGGAGTACTGGCCTGGGGTGCCATTGAGGTTGGCGATGTGCGCGTACAGCGGCAGATCCTGATCCTGGGCGGCGGCTTTGGCGGCAGCCAGGGAGACGGCCAGGATGGCGTTGGCGCCCAGCTTGGCTTTGTTCTCGGTACCGTCCAGATCGATCATGGCGCGGTCCAGAGCTTTCTGGTCAACAGGATCCTTGCCCAGCAGCAGGTCGCGGATCGGGCCGTTGATGTTGGCGACGGCTTTCAGCACGCCCTTGCCCAGGTAACGGCTCTTGTCGCCATCACGCAGTTCCAGTGCCTCACGGGAACCGGTGGAAGCACCGGACGGCGCGCAAGCGCTGCCAATGATGCCGTTGTCGAGCAGGACGTCTGCTTCCACGGTAGGGTTGCCCCGAGAATCGAGAACTTCACGACCTTTGATGTCGACGATTTTTGCCATTGTTGTAAGCACTCCAGAATTGACGAAAACAACGCAGCTTGAAGAATCCGCTCTTTCGCAGGCACGGGGCACGGGCAGGCCTGCCGCGGAGAAAACCCCTGGCCATGGACCAGGGGGCGGTACTGTACCGGAGAAACGAGCGTTATGCGGTTTCTACTGTCGGAAAACTCTTGACCAAGTCATCCAGTTGCTTGAGCTGGGCCAGGAAAGGCTCCAGTTTGTCGAGGCGCAGGGCGCAAGGACCGTCGCACTTGGCGTTGTCCGGGTCCGGGTGAGCTTCCAGGAACAGACCCGCCAGACCCTGACTCAGGCCGGCACGGGCCAGCTCGGTCACCTGGGCGCGACGACCGCCAGCAGAATCGGAGCGACCGCCCGGCATCTGCAGGGCATGGGTCACGTCGAAGAACACCGGGTACTCGAACTGCTTCATGATGCCGAAGCCGAGCATGTCCACAACCAGGTTGTTGTAACCGAAGCTGGAACCACGCTCGCAGAGGATCAACTGATCATTACCGGCCTCTTCGCACTTGGTCAGGATGTGTTTCATCTCCTGGGGTGCGAGGAACTGGGCTTTCTTGATGTTGATCACCGCGCCGGTCTTGGCCATCGCGACAACCAGGTCGGTCTGGCGCGACAGGAAGGCCGGCAACTGGATGATGTCGCAGACATCGGCGACAGCCTGTGCCTGATGAGGCTCGTGCACGTCGGTGATGACCGGCACGCCGAAGGTCTTCTTCACTTCCTCGAAGATCCGCATGCCTTCTTCAAGGCCCGGACCACGGTAGGAATTGATCGACGAACGGTTGGCCTTGTCGAAGCTGGCCTTGAACACGTAGGGGATACCGAGTTTCTCGGTAACCCGCACGTACTCTTCGCAGACCTTCAGGGCCAGATCACGGGATTCCAGTACGTTCATGCCGCCGAACAGGACGAACGGCTTGTCGTTGGCGATCTCGATGTTACCGACGCGAATGATCTTCTGGGTCATGGATCAGGCCTTGTTCTTCTGAGCCAGAGCCGCCTTGACGAAGCCGCTGAACAGCGGATGGCCGTCACGCGGGGTCGAGGTGAACTCAGGGTGGAACTGGCAAGCGACGAACCATGGGTGATCCTGGGACTCGACCACTTCAACCAGCGCGCCGTCGCCGGAACGACCGGAAACCTTCAGGCCGGCTTCAACCAGCTTCGGCAGCAGGTTGTTGTTCACTTCGTAACGGTGGCGGTGACGCTCGACGATCACGTCCTTGGCGTAGCAATCGTGAACCTTGGAACCGCTCTCCAGCTGGCATTCCTGAGCACCCAGACGCATGGTGCCGCCCAGGTCGGAAGCCTCGGTGCGGGTTTCCACGGCGCCGGTGGAATCTTCCCACTCGGTGATCAGGCCGACGACCGGGTGGCCGCTGTTGCGGTCGAACTCGGTGGAGTTGGCGTCTTTCCAGCCCATGACGTTACGAGCGAACTCGATGACCGCCACTTGCATGCCGAGGCAGATACCCAGGTACGGGATCTTGTTCTCGCGAGCGTACTGAACGGCAGTGATCTTGCCTTCGACACCGCGCAGACCGAAGCCGCCCGGGACCAGGATGGCATCGACGCCTTCCAGCAGGCCGGTGCCCTGGTTCTCGATGTCTTCGGAGTCGATATAGCGCAGGTTGACCTTGGTGCGGTTCTGGATACCGGCGTGGCTCATCGCTTCGATCAGCGACTTGTACGCATCCAGCAGTTCCATGTACTTGCCGACCATCGCGATGGTGACTTCGTGCTCTGGATTGAGCTTGGCATCGACGACCTTTTCCCACTCGGACAGGTCGGCGCCATTGCATTGCAGGCCGAAGCGCTCGACGACGAAATCGTCCAGGCCCTGGGCGTGCAGCACGGCAGGAATCTTGTAGATGGTGTCGACGTCTTCCAGGGAGATCACCGCACGCTCTTCAACGTTGGTGAACAGCGCGATCTTGCGACGGGAAGAGACATCGACCGGATGGTCGGAACGGCAGATCAGCACGTCAGGCTGCAGGCCGATGGAACGCAGTTCCTTGACCGAGTGCTGGGTTGGCTTGGTCTTGGTCTCGCCAGCGGTGGCGATGTACGGAACCAGCGTCAGGTGCATCAGCATCGCGCGCTTGGAGCCGACTTCGACCCGCAGTTGGCGGATGGCTTCGAGGAACGGTTGCGACTCGATGTCACCCACGGTGCCGCCGATCTCGACCAGGGCCACGTCGGCATCGCCGGCGCCCTTGATGATGCGACGCTTGATTTCGTCGGTGATATGCGGAATGACCTGGATGGTGGCGCCCAGGTAATCACCACGACGCTCCTTGCGCAGCACGTGCTCGTAGATACGGCCGGTGGTGAAGTTGTTGTTCTGGGTCATGGTCGTGCGGATGAACCGCTCGTAGTGGCCCAAGTCCAGGTCGGTTTCGGCGCCGTCGTGGGTGACGAACACTTCACCGTGCTGGAACGGGCTCATGGTGCCCGGGTCGACGTTGATGTACGGGTCCAGCTTGAGCATGGTGACCTTGAGCCCCCGCGCCTCCAGGATGGCCGCCAATGAAGCCGAGGCAATGCCTTTCCCCAATGAAGAAACAACACCGCCCGTGACGAATATGTAGCGCGTCATGAAAAACCCTAGAAGTCTGCGTTAAAGCGGTCTGCGCCGCCGGGGAAAGCGAAGGAAGGCCGAAGCCCCCGATCACCTGCGTCAATTACAGTGCATCCGAAAATACTGCCGCGCCTGTACAGACCGGGGTTGAAAAGCCCGGTACTAAGCTCGCTACACATTTTGAGAATCGCCCAGCAAAAAACTGCTTGGTAATCGGCAACTCCAGTGACTCGAAACGATGTCACAGAAGCTGTATCAAGAAGGGAGCGTAGTCTACCGGAATGTCCCTTTCATCTCAAACCTTGCTCGCTCGTCGGCGCACGCCACGTCAGTTGCAAATCGCCATCAGCCAGCCCTGGCAGATTTGCCACGGCCACCAGACGCTCCCCCGCGAACAGCAATGGCAGGCGCCCGCGGACAAAGGACGGGACATGCCGCTCGTTGAGCAAGCGCTTCAGATCGCGACGGCCGCGCCCCGCCAATTCAAGGGTTTCGCCGCCACGGCGATAACCAATACGCAGGGTTTGTGACAGAGAACTACCGCTCAGGCTGACGCTGCCGTTATCGGGCAACGGCAATGGCTCCAGAAGCTCCGTCCAAGGTGCGGGCTCACTCAAAGGCACAAGCCAGTTACCACTCAGCCAGTAAATCCGCTCGCCCGCTCGATGCAATTCGCCATCGGTCAGTCGCCACACCGGCGAGGCATCGACGCGGGCGTCGCGCAAATCATCCCAACCGGCCCAATGGTCGCTGTCCGGCAAACGCGTGTACGGCGCCAGCCAGCATTGCAGGGCATTACGCTGACGAGCCGCAGACAATCGCGCCAGACTGCGCAGATCCAGCGAAGGCAGTTCAAGCCAGGGAAATTCATCACCCTCCCGAGCGCAGGCCAGATCCTGCTGCGCCAATTCATCGAGCAGTTCCCGCGCCTCAGTCAGATGCGCGGCCGTGCGCGCAAGGCTGCGATGCGCTTGCGGCCAGCGCGCGGTCAACGCGGGGAGGACTTGGTGACGCAGATAGTTGCGAGAAAACCGTGCATCGCGATTCGACGGGTCCTCGATCCATTGCAGGCCCTGCTCCGTCGCGTACGCCAGCAACTGATCACGGGAAATGTCCAGTAGAGGCCGGACCAGTTCCCCCGCCCCCAGCCGTCTTTGCACCGGCATCGCCGACAAGCCGCGCACCCCTGCACCGCGAAGCAAGCGCAGCAGCAGGGTTTCCGCCTGATCATCACGATGCTGGCCGGTCAACAAGACGTCGCCAGCACCCAAGACCTCGATGAAGGCCGAATAGCGGGCATTACGCGCCGACTGCTCAAGGCTCGCACCCTCCTCCACCTGCACATGACAGACCTGCAACTCGATACCCAGCAAATCACAAAGCTGCTGGCAGTGCGCCGGCCAAGCGTCGGCCGCCACCTGTAAACCGTGGTGAACATGAAGGGCGCGGAGAACGGGAAGATCATGACGGCGCTTGAGCTCCGCCAACAGGTGCAGCAGGACGCTGGAATCCAGGCCACCGGAAAGGCCCACGCACCACGACCGCGCACTGCGCCACGGCGCAAGACGTGAAAGCAGCCGGGAGGCGAGATCAGTCATGGCGGCCAGCCCTCAAATGAAAACGCGGGACGGGCCCGCTCCACCTAGTGGAAGCGTACCCGCCCCGCGTTCAGATGCCACGATGGCGTCAGATCAGAGCCCGTAGCTCATCAGGCGATCATAGCGACGCTTGAGCAGCGCTTCGTTGTCGAATTTCTTCAGCATGTCCAGTTGCTGGGTCAATTCGCCGCGAATCGATGCGGCCATGGTGGCCGGATCACGGTGCGCACCACCCAGTGGCTCGCCAATGACCTTGTCGACGATACCCAGGCCTTTCAGACGCTCGGCAGTGATGCCCATGGCTTCAGCGGCATCGGAGGCTTTCTCGGCGGTTTTCCAGAGAATCGAGGCGCAACCTTCCGGCGAGATCACCGCGTAGGTCGAGTACTGCAGCATGTTCAGTTGGTCGCAGACGCCGATCGCCAGCGCACCACCCGAACCACCTTCGCCGATAACGGTCGCGATGATCGGGGTTTTCAGGCGTGCCATGACGCGCAGGTTCCAGGCGATTGCCTCGCTCTGGTTGCGCTCTTCGGCGTCGATGCCCGGATAGGCGCCCGGGGTGTCGATGAAGGTCAGGATCGGCATCTTGAAGCGTTCGGCCATTTCCATCAGACGGCAGGCCTTGCGGTAGCCTTCCGGACGCGGCATGCCGAAGTTACGGCGAACCTTCTCGCGGACTTCGCGGCCCTTCTGGTGACCGATGACCATTACCGGACGGTCTTCCAGGCGGGCAATACCGCCGACGATCGCGGCGTCGTCGGAGAAGTGACGGTCGCCGTGCAGTTCGTCGAACTCGGTGAAGATGTGCTCGATGTAATCGAGGGTGTACGGCCGGCGCGGGTGACGCGCCAGGCGGGCGATCTGCCAGCTGGTCAGGTTGCCGAAGATGCTCTCGGTCAGCGCGCTGCTTTTGTCTTGCAGGCGGCCAATCTCGTCGCCGATGTTCAGCGAGTTGTCATTGCCGACCAGGCGCAGCTCTTCGATCTTGGCTTGCAGGTCAGCAATCGGCTGTTCGAAATCCAGAAAATTCGGGTTCATAGGCATCCGTCTAGGGTCGACGGCCAGGCGGCCGGCCGGTTGATCCGTTTGGCGCCCTACCTTAAGGGATCAGGCGCATTCAGGTCGAGATTAAAAATTCATCGATAGTGCAAAAAGACGTTCTCACGCCCGAACTGGTCACGCAGGGCTTGAATCAAGCCATCAGCCGGGTCGATACGCCAGTTCTCGCCGAACTGCAGCAAGGCTTTCGCGTCGCTGCCGGTGTACTCCATGCTGATCGGGCAGGCCCCGCGATGACGCTTGAACAAGTCGCCGAGCCAGGCCAGACGGTCGCCCTTGAGCGCCTCGGCGTGGATCTTGAGACGCAGGCTGTCGGCCAGGTTGGTGCGCGCATCTTCCATGCTCATCACCCGCTTGACCCGCAGGCGCAGACCGCCCGAGAAATCATCGTTGCTGACTTCGCCCTCGATCACCACCATGGCGTCGGTCTGCAACAGCGACTGCGCGGCCATGAAGGCATCGGCGAACAGCGACGCCTCGATACGCCCCGAGCGGTCGTCGAGGGTGACGAAGCCCATCTTGTCGCCCTTCTTGTTCTTCATGACCCGCAGGGCAATGATCATCCCCGCGACGGTCTGGGTGTCGCGCGCCGGCTTCAGGTCGATGATGCGCTGACGGGCGAAGCGGCGGATTTCGCCTTCGTATTCGTCGATCGGGTGGCCGGTCAGGTACAGGCCGAGGGTGTCTTTTTCGCCGCGCAGGCGCTCCTTGAGTGTTAGCTCACGAGCTGCACGGTGCTTGGCATACACGTCGACATCCGCCTCGTCGAACAGCCCGCCAAACAAGTCGGCATGCCCGCTGTCATGCGTGCGTGCGGTCTGCTCGGCAGACTTGATCGCTTCTTCCATGGACGCGAGCAACACAGCGCGGTTGAGGTCGACGTTGGCCTGATAGGCTTTGATCTCGTCGTGGAAGTAAGGACCGAGACGGTCCAGCGCGCCGCTGCGCACCAGCGCGTCGAGGGTCCGCTTGTTGATCCGCTTGAGGTCGACGCGGTGGCAGAAATCGAACAGGTCCTTGAACGGCGCCTCGGCGCGCGCCTCGACGATCGCCTCCACTGGCCCCTCGCCGACGCCCTTGATCGCGCCAAGGCCATACACGATACGGCCGTCGTCGTTGACGGTGAACTTGAAATCCGAGGAGTTCACGTCCGGCGCGTCCAGGCGCAGCTTCATGCTGCGCACTTCCTCGATCAGCGTCACGACCTTGTCGGTGTTGTGCATATCCGCCGACAGTACCGCCGCCATGAAGGCCGCCGGGTGGTGCGTCTTGAGCCAGGCGGTCTGGTAGGAAACCAGGCCATAGGCGGCGGAGTGGGATTTGTTGAAGCCGTAGCCCGCGAACTTCTCCACGAGGTCGAAGATGTTACCCGCCAGGTTGCCGTCGATGCCGTTATCCGCGCAGCCCTCGATGAAACCGCCGCGCTGCTTGGCCATTTCCTCGGGCTTCTTTTTACCCATGGCGCGACGCAGCATGTCCGCACCGCCGAGGGTGTAGCCGGCCATGACCTGGGCAATCTGCATCACCTGTTCCTGATACAGGATGATGCCGTAGGTCGGTGCCAGAACCGGCTTCAGACCTTCGTACTGGTAATCCGGGTGCGGGTAGGCCAGTTCCGCGCGACCGTGCTTGCGGTTGATGAAGTCGTCAACCATGCCCGATTGCAGCGGGCCGGGACGGAACAGTGCCACCAGTGCGATAAGGTCTTCGAGGCAGTCGGGCTTGAGCTTCTTGATCAGCTCCTTCATGCCCCGCGATTCAAGCTGGAACACCGCAGTGGTTTCAGCTTTCTGCAGCAGGTCGTAAGTGCGCTTGTCGTCGAGCGGGATGAAATCGATGTTGAGGTCTGGCAGACCTTCCTTGGCTTGCTCGCGGTTGATGGTCTCCATCGCCCACTTGATGATCGTCAGCGTACGCAGGCCGAGGAAGTCGAACTTCACCAGACCCGCGGCTTCGACGTCATCCTTGTCGAACTGGGTAATCAGGCCGCCGCCTTCTTCGTCGCAGGCGATCGGCGAAAAATCGGTCAGTTTGGTCGGTGCGATAACCACACCACCGGCGTGCTTGCCGGTACCCCGGGTGACCCCCTCCAGCTTGAGGGCCATGTCCCAGATTTCCTTGGCGTCTTCATCGACCTTGAGGAAATCGCGGAGAATTTCTTCCTGCTCGTAGGCCTTTTCCAAGGTCATGCCGACTTCGAACGGAATCATCTTCGACAGCCGGTCGGCCAGGCCGTAGGACTTGCCTTGGACCCGCGCCACGTCACGCACCACCGCCTTGGCCGCCATGGTGCCGAACGTGATGATCTGGCTTACCGCGTTGCGGCCGTAGGCTTCGGCAACGTACTCGATCACACGGTCGCGACCGTCCATGCAGAAGTCGACGTCGAAGTCGGGCATGGAAACCCGTTCCGGGTTGAGGAAACGTTCGAACAGCAGGTCATACGCCAGCGGGTCGAGGTCGGTGATCTTCAGCACGTAGGCCACCAGCGAGCCGGCACCCGAACCCCGGCCCGGGCCAACCGGCACGCCGTTGTTCTTGGCCCACTTGATGAAGTCCATAACGATCAGGAAGTAACCGGGGAATCCCATCTGGATGATGATGTCCAGCTCGAACTTGAGCCGGTCCAGGTAGGTCTGGCGTTTCTCTTCGTAATTCGGCGTGGTTTCTTTCGGCCAGAGCACCGCCAGGCGCTCTTCCAGACCCTCGTGGGAGACGTGTCGCAGGTAATCGTCGATGCCCATGCCGTTGGGCGTCGGGAAGTCCGGCAGGAAGTATTTGCCCAACTGCACTTCGATATTGCAGCGCTTGGCAATCTCGACGGTGTTTTCCAGCGCCTCGGGCAAGTCACTGAACAGCTCGGCCATTTCCTCGGCGCTTTTCAGGTATTGCTGATCGCTGTAGTTACGCGAGCGACGCGGATCGTCCAGCGCCCGGCCCTCGCCGATGCATACGCGGGTTTCGTGGGCGTCGTAGTCGGTCTGCTTGATGAAGCGGACATCGTTGGTGGCCACCAGCGGTGCACCCAGGCGATCAGCCAGTTCGACGGCAGCATGCAGGTATTCTTCGTCGCCGGCGCGATTGGTGCGTTGCACCTCGACGTAGAAGCGATCGGGGAACATCGCCATCCAGTCCCGCAGCAGCGCTTCGGCGTCCACCGCGTTACCAGCCAGCAAGGCCATGCCGATGTCACCTTCCTTGGCCGCGGACAGAGCAATCAGCCCCTCGGAGGCGGCAGCAATCCACTCGCGCTGGATAATCACCAGGCCATTGCGCTGGCCCTCGACCCAACCACGGGAAATCAATTCGGTGAGATTGCGATAGCCCTGGGCATTCATCGCCAGGAAGCAGATGCGCGACAGCGGCGCATCGGGGTCGTCGTTGGCCAGCCACAGGTCGGCACCGCAGATCGGCTTGATCCCGCCCCCCATCGCGGTTTTGTAGAACTTGACCAGCGAGCACATGTTGCTCTGGTCAGTCACCGCCACTGCCGGCATGTTCATCGCGGTCAGGGCCTTGGCCAGCGGCTTGATCCGTACCAGGCCGTCGACCAGCGAGAATTCGGTGTGCAGGCGAAGATGAACGAATGAAACCGACATGATGGTCCTATAGCAGCGCAAAACGACAAGGCCCGGATTGTACCGGGCCTCGATCAAAACAACAGCCGGGGGATTCTGATCCTGACTGAAGGTGGAGCCGATGGCTCAGCCCGGGATTAGTTGGTCAGCCATCAGGGCCCGGGCCTCGAAGGCCGCCCGCACAGGCGCGAAGGAGCGCCGGTGAATCGGCGTCGGACCAAGGCGGGCAAGCGCCTCAAGGTGCACCGGGGTCGGATACCCCTTGTGGCCACCCATTCCGTACCCAGGATAGATCAGCTCGAACGCCGCCATTTCCCGATCACGGGTGACCTTGGCCAGGATAGACGCAGCCGCGATGGCCGGTACCTGGCTATCGCCTTTCACCACGGGAGCGGACGGCACGTTCAACTTGGGGCAGCGATTGCCGTCGATCAGCGCCAAGCGGGGGGTGATGTGCAAGCCCTCCACCGCCCGCTGCATCGCGAGCATGGTAGCGTGGAGAATGTTCAGCTCGTCGATTTCATCGACTTCGGCCCGGGCGATGTGAAAGCTCAGGGCCTTTTCGCAGATCTCGTCGAACAGCTTTTCGCGGCGAGCCTCGGTCAGTTTCTTCGAATCATTGAGGCCAAGAATCGGGCGATTCGGGTCAAGGATCACCGCAGCGGTCACTACCGCGCCACACAGCGGCCCACGACCGACCTCATCGACACCGGCGACAAGGTCTTCGACCAGGTTGAAGTCCAGTCCCATTTGCATTTATCGGGTTTCCAGCAAGGCCAGCACTGCTTCAGCGGCCTGGTTCGAGGCATCGCGACGCAGTGTGCGGTGAATCTGATCGAAACCTTCGGTCTGCTGCACGCCATCGGTCACCAGCGGCGCCAGGGTCTGGGCCAGGGACTCAGTGGTCGCGGCCTCCTGCAACAGTTCCGGAACCAGCAAGCGCTGGGCCAGGAGGTTGGGCAGCGAGACGTAGGGACTTTTGACCAGGCGTTTGAGAATCCAGTAGCTCAGCGGCGCAAGGCGGTAGGCCACCACCATGGGGCGCTTGAACAGCAGCGCTTCAAGGGTGGCAGTACCGGAAGCGATCAGTACCGCATCGCAAGCCGCCAGGGCCTGGTGGGACTGACCGTCGAGCAGCGTCAGCGGCAGGTCACGGCCTTCGAGCATCTGTTCAAGCTGCGCACGCCGCGCGGCATTCGCGCACGGCGTAACAAAACGCACCCCCGGCACCAGCTCGCGCAGACGCTGAGCGGTATCGAGGAAAAGAGCACCCAGCCGGCCGACTTCGCCTCCCCGGCTGCCCGGCATCAAGGCGACCAGCGGGCCATCGGGCAAGCCCAGAGCACCGCGGGCGGCCTGTCGATCAGCATCCAGGGGAATGGTGTCAGCCAGCGGATGGCCAACGAAACGCACGGGAACGCCCTGCTCTTCGTAGAACTTCGCCTCGAAGGGGAACAGGGTGAGCATCAGGTCGCAGCCTTCGCGGATCTTCAGCACGCGCTTCTGACGCCAGGCCCAGACCGACGGGCTGACATAGTGCACGGTCTTGATGCCGGCGCGGCGCAGCTTCAATTCGATATTCAGCGTGAAGTCAGGTGCGTCGATGCCGATGAACACGTCGGGCTTTTCATCGATAAGCGTCTGAACAAGCTGCTTGCGGCGCTTGAGTAGCTCAGGCAGCCGCCCCAGTACTTCGACCAGGCCCATGACCGCCAGGCGCTCCATGGGGAAGTAGGAGACGAGCCCCTCGGCTTCCATCAGGGGACCACCAACACCGATGAAGCGGACAGCCGGATGACGCGCCTTGAGCGCCCGCATCAGACCGGAACCAAGAATGTCGCCGCTGGCCTCACCGGCCACCAGCGCTACGCAGAGTTCGGACATATCAGCGGGTGATGCCGCGGGCGGAATTCTGGATCGACTGGCGGAACATCTCGACCTCGGGGAACTGGCTGGCCGGTTCGGCCAATTCGACGATAGCCTGCTCGACGGTCAGGCCTTGACGGTAGACAACCTTGTAGGCACGACGTAGCGCATGGATCGCATCTTCGCTGAAACCACGGCGACGCATGCCTTCGAAGTTCATGCTGCGCGCTTCGGCCGGGTTGCCGAATACGGTGACGAACGCCGGAACGTCCTTGCCAATGGCAGTGCCCATGCCGGAAAAACTATGGGCGCCGATATGGCAGAACTGGTGAACCAGGGTGAAACCGGAAAGGATTGCCCAGTCGGCAACATGCACATGACCAGCCAGCGCAGTGTTGTTGACCAGGATGCAGTGGTTGCCGATGACGCTGTCATGACCGATATGGGCATACGCCATGATCAGGTTGTGATCGCCCAGGGTGGTTTCCGAGCGGTCCTGCACCGTGCCGCGGTGAATGGTCACACCTTCGCGGATGACGTTGTGGTCACCAATTACCAGGCGAGTGGCCTCGCCCTTGTACTTGAGGTCAGGGGTGTCTTCGCCAACTGACGAAAACTGATAGATGCGGTTGTGCCGCCCAATCCGGGTCGGCCCTTTGAGCACAACGTGTGGACCGATGACGGTCCCTTCCCCGATCTCGACATCCGGGCCGATGATCGACCAAGGGCCGACCTCGACACCATCGGCCAGCTTGGCCGAAGGATCGATGATTGCCCGAGGGTCAATCAAACTCATAGTTTGCGTTCCGCGCAGATGATCTCGGCCTTGCACACTGGCTTGCCGTCGACCGATGCCTGGCAATCGAACTTCCAGATCTGGCGTTTGCAACTGATGAATTTCGCTTCAAGGATCAGTTGATCCCCTGGCAGAACCGGCTGGCGGAAGCGCAGCTTGTCGGAACCGACGAAGTAATAGAGGGTGCCGTCCGTCGGCTTGGCATCGAGCATTTTGAAACCGAGGATGCCGGCTGCCTGGGCCATGGCCTCGATGATCAGCACGCCCGGCATGATTGGATGCGCCGGGAAGTGACCATTGAAGAAGGGCTCGTTGATGCTGACATTCTTGTAGGCACGAATGCGCTGGGCCTCGACGTCCAGTTCCACCACGCGATCCACGAGCAGGAACGGGTAACGGTGAGGCAAGTATTCGCGAATCTCGTTGATGTCCATCATTTCTGGGGGAAGCCTGTAGTAAAGATAGGGAGCATGCGCTGGGCGCCATGCACCTTTTGCGAATCAAGAAAGCCGTACAGCTATCGAGCGGCCTTGATCAGGAAAGGGTATCAGCCATCAGATGAAGGCTGGCTGCCTGAGGTCACGGCATCGACACGCTTTTCTACCTGTTGAAGGCGCTTGGCCATTTCGTCCAGTTGACGAATTCGCGCCGCGCTCTTGCGCCAGTCTCCCAACGGCTGCATCGCCGTCCCGGACGAATAGCCACCCGGTTCGGTAATGGAGCGGGTGACCATGGTCATGCCAGAGACGAACACGTTGTCGCAGACTTCGATGTGTCCAACCATTCCGACACCACCGGCGATCGTGCAATGCTTGCCGATCCGGGTGCTACCGGAGATGCCCACGCACGCCGCCATGGCGGTGTGGTCGCCGATCTGTACGTTATGGGCGATCTGAATCTGGTTGTCGAGTTTGACGCCATTGCCGATGCAGGTATCGGCAAGAGCACCGCGGTCGATGGCAGTGTTGACACCGATTTCGACGTCATCGCCGACAGTGACACCGCCAATCTGGGCGATCTTCTGCCAGACGCCTTTCTCATTGGCGAAACCGAAACCTTCACCACCCAGCACAGCCCCGGACTGGATGACCACCCGCTTGCCGATGCGAACATCGTGGTACAGGGTCACACGCGGGGCCAGCCAGCCGCCCTCGCCGATCACGCAACGAGCACCGACGAAACAGTGCGCACCAACGGTGACACCGGCCGCAATGACCGCGCCGCTCTCGATGACAGCGAAGGGACCGATACTGGCGCCGGCATCGACCTGAGCGTCCGCCGCAACCACGGCGCTGGGATGGATTCCCGCCACAGCCTTGGGTTTGGGGTCGAACAGGTGAGAGATGCGGGCGTAGGCCAGGTAAGGGTCCGGCACGATCAGGGCGTTGCCGACAAAACCTTCGGCGTCTGCAGCACGCAGAAGCACCGCAGCAGCCTGGGTATCAACCAGGTATTTGCGGTACTGGGGATTAGCCAGGAAGCTCAGTTGGCCGGGGCCAGCTTCCTGCAAGGTCGCGAGACCAACGATCTCAAGTTCCTCGGGACCCTGAAGGGTCGCTCCAAGGAACTCGGCCAGTTGGCCGAGTTTCATGGTCGCCGTCATATCAACGGGACTGGTTCATGCGCTCGATGACCTGGCGGGTGATGTCGTACTGAGGTTTGACATCAATGACCGCGCCACGCTCGAGAACCAGATCGAAGCCGCCTTTCTTGATGACTTCTTCTACAGCGCCATCCAATTTCGGCTTGAGCTGCTTGAGCATGTCACGGTCAGCAACGGCCTTGGCTTCGTTCAGTTCCTTGGACTGGAACTGGAAGTCACGGGCTTTTTGCTTGAACTCGAGCTCAAGACGCTCACGCTCGCCCTGGGCCATTTTGTCGCCGCCCTTGACCAGACGATCCTGGATGCCCTTGGCGCTGCTTTCCAGGTTCTTCAGCTTGGTCAGTTGTGGGCCGAATTTCTTCTCGGCATCAACCGCGTACTGCTTGGCCGGGTCCGACTCGAGCAGCGCCATTTGATAGTTCAGGACAGCAATCTTCATTTCGGCAAACGCCGGGGTCGCGACCAGAGCCGCTGCCAGTACCGCCAGTTGAGTCAACTTACGCACGATGCACTCCTACAGAATCCGTTGTCATTTACGTGGACCAGACCCTTAGAAGGTCTGACCCAGAGAGAATTGGAACACCTGGGTATCAGCATCGTCCGGTTTCTTCACCGGCATCGCCAGGCTGAAACTCAACGGACCCAGTGCGGTAATCCAGGTCACACCCAGGCCGACGGAGCTGGCCAGGCCGGAAAGGCCGAGCTTCTCGCAATCAGGCTTGGAGCCGCAATTGGTGTCATACACGTTACCCACGTCCCAGAACACGGAGGTACGCAGCGAACGCTGGTCCTTGATGAACGGAAGCGGGAACAGCAGTTCTACACCACCCTGAACAAGAACGTTGCCGCCGAACGGCAGTGGATCCTGATCCGGGTCTTCTGCAGTTCCTGGTCGGGTGCCTTTGCTTGGCGTACTGCGTGGACCGAGGCTGCTGTCTTTGAAACCACGTACCGAGTTGAAACCACCCGCGTAGTAGTTTTCATAGAACGGCAGACCGGAAGTCGAACCGTAACCGTCGCCATAACCCAGCTCGGTATGCAGACGCAGGGTGTAGTCGTTGGTGATTGGCTTGAACAGCTGGCCGCGGTAGTCGAGCTTGAAGAACGACAGGTCGCTGCCAGGCGTAGTTGCTTCCAGCACCAGGCTTTGCGAGTGACCGCGGGTTGCCAGGGTACCTTTGTTCAACGTCGACTCGGACCAGCCGGCCGAGGCCTTGAAGTTCAGGAAGCTGTCGCCGCCTTCCTTGTCCAGAAAGTCGAAGATCTCATCAACGGTGTAAGTACCGGTTTTGATCTTGTCCTGCTGAACTGTCAGGCCGAAGGTCAGGCGCGACGTTTCGCTGATCGGGTAACCGACGTTGACACCGGCACCCATGCTGTCCACGGCATAGCTTGCCACGTCGACGTCGAGGTCATCGTAGTTGGTCGTGCGGTAGAAGGCGTTGTAGCCCAGGCTGACACCATCGGCAGTCCAGTAGGGGTCCACGAAGCCGAAGTTGTATCGGCTCTGGTACTCGGAACGGGTCAGACCGATGGAGACCTTGTTACCGGTACCCAGGAAGTTGTTCTGGCTGATCGAACCACCGAGGATCAGACCGGCGCTCTGGGCGAAACCGACACTGGCGGTGATCGAACCGGAAGCCTGCTCTTCAACGGTGTAGTTGACGTCGACCTGGTCATCGGTACCCGGAACAGCCGGGGTCTCGACGTTGGCTTCCTTGAAGAAGCCCAGGCGCTCCAGACGGGTCTTGGACTGGTCGATCAGGTAGGTCGAAGCCCAGCCCCCTTCCATCTGGCGCATTTCACGACGCAGCACTTCGTCTTCGGACTTGGTGTTGCCACGGAAGTTGATGCGGTTGACGTAGGCGCGCTTGCCCGGATCCACGACGAACATGATGTCGACGGTATGGTCGTCATCGTGCGGCTGCGGCACACCGTTGACGTTGGCGAAGGTATAGCCTTCGTTACCCAGACGGCGGGTGATCAGCTCGGAAGTGGTGGTCATCACCTTGCGCGAGAAGACCTGGCCCGGCTGCACCAGCAGCAGCGCCTTGACCTGGTCTTCAGGCACTTTCAGGTCACCGGACAACTTGACGTCGCGTACGGTGTACTTCTCGCCTTCGTTGACGTTGACGGTGATGTAGACGTGCTTCTTGTCCGGGGTGATGGACACCTGGGTGGAGGCGATGTCCATGTTGATATAGCCGCGGTCCAGGTAGTAGGAACGCAGGCGCTCAAGGTCACCGGAGAGTTTTTCACGGGCGTACTTGTCGTCGTTCTTGAAGAACGACAGCCAGTTGGTGGTCTTGAGTTCGAACAGACCGGCCAGATCCTCGTCGGAGAACACAGTGTTGCCCACGACGTTGATGTGCTGGATGGCAGCGACCGTGCCTTCGTTGATCTTGATCTTCAAGGCAACGCGGTTGCGCGGCTGAGGAACCACTTCAGCATCGACCTCGGCGGAGTAGCGACCCTGAGCGACATACTGACGCTGCAGTTCGTTACGCACGCCCTCGAGGGTCGCCCGCTGGAAGATTTCGCCTTCCGCCAGACCGGATTGCTTCAGGCCTTTCATCAGGTCTTCGGTGCTGATCGCCTTGTTACCGTCGATTTCGATGCTCGACACCGACGGGCGCTCAACGACGTTGATGATCAGGACATTGCCATCACGGCCCAGTTGGATGTCCTGGAAGAAACCGGTCTTGAACAGCGAACGGGTAGATTCCACCAGGCGGCCGTCGTCGGCATGATCGCCAACGTTCAGCGGCAATGCACCAAATACGCTGCCCGCGGAAACCCGCTGCAGACCATTGACACGAATATCGGAGATGGTGAAGGACTCGGCGTGAACTTCAGCGATCATCAGTGCGGCGAGAGCCGCAGTTAGCAGCAGACGTTTCATGAAGTCCTTTCTTATTCCAACTGGCAATAAACGACCCGCCGCGAAAGGCGGCAGGTTCGCAATTGAGCGAAGCGTTACAGTCGACCCAAATCGTTGATCAGGGCTAGCAACATCACCCCGACTACCAAACTGATACCGATCTGGATACCCCAACCTTGCACCCGGTCCGACAGTGGGCGGCCACGCGCCCACTCGATCAGGTAAAACAGCAAATGCCCCCCATCCAGAACTGGAATGGGCAGCAAGTTAAGAACTCCTAGGCTAATGCTCAGATAGGCAAGGAAATTCAGGAAATCCCCAAGGCCGGACTGGGCCGAAGCGCCCGCCACTTTAGCAATGGTTATCGGTCCGCTCAAGTTTTTTACCGAGAGCTCGCCGAAGAGCATTTTCTTCAGTGAATCGAGGGTCAGAACACTCATGTTCCAGGTACGGGAAAGACCCTCACCGACTGCTTCGAGCGGCCCGTAACTGACCTCGCGCAGCATCTGCGCCGGCCATTCGACCGCCTGGACACCAGCGCCGAGGTAACCGGCGGCAGACTTGCCCTCACCGCGACTGGCCAGGGTGACCGGCAACTCGATGCGAGCACCATCGCGCTCGACGGTGAGCACGATGCGGCTGTCAGCACGCCCCCGCACGGTGTCGACCACCTGCTGCCAGTCATTCAGCGCCTGACCATCCAGCGCCAGCAGGCGATCACCGGTTTTCAGCCCGGCGGCCTGGGCCGGCCCCTTCGGATCCAGCTCGGCCAGCACCGGCGCAAGCGCCGGGCGCCATGGGCGGATACCCAGGGAGCGAATCGGATCAGGCTCGTCAGCGCCCTTGAGCCAATGATCGAGGGTAATCGTGTGAGCGCTGTCAACGGTGGCGCCTTCAGTGCGCACACCGACCTGTAGCGCTCCGCTTTCGCCCAGACGGCGAACCAGTTGAAGATTGACCGCGGCCCAACCATTGGTCGGCTCGCCGTCGATCGAAACGATTTCCTGCCCGGAACTCAACCCGGCGACGGCTGCCAGGCTACCCGCCTCGACCCCGCCGATGACCGGACGTACCTGCTGGCTGCCAAGCATCGCCAGCGCCCAGAAGAACACGATAGCGAGCAGGAAGTTGGCGATCGGCCCCGCCGCAGTGATCGCGATGCGCTGGCCAACGGTTTTTCGATTGAAACTTTGCTCGGCCTGCGCGAGCGGAACATCGCCCTCGCGCTCGTCGAGCATCTTGACGTAGCCGCCCAGTGGAATCGCGGCGATCACGAACTCCGTACCCTGACGGTCGTGCCAGCGAAGCAGCGGCGTGCCGAAGCCGACGGAGAAACGCAACACCTTGACGCCGCAGCGCCGAGCCACCCAGAAGTGCCCGAATTCGTGAAAGGTAACCAGAACACCCAGTGCAACCAGGGTGCCGATAATCATGTAGAGCGCACTCATGTCTTTCTCCGAATAACGTTCAACAGGGCCCGGCACGACGCCTTGCGGTGTCGCACCTCAGCGCCCGTGATGCGCCAACCACTGCCCGGCAAGCACCCGGGCCCGCTGGTCGGCGGCAAACACCGCATCCAGTGTATCCACGGCCACCACTGGCTCCTGGTCAAGCACCTGCTCGATCATACTCGCGATTTCCGGGAAGCGGATGCGTCGCTGAAGAAACGCCTCCACCGCGATTTCATTGGCTGCATTAAGCACCGCCGGCGCGCTGTTGCCGGCCTCCGCAGCTTCCCGCGCTAAGCGCAGGCAAGGAAAACGCTGCTCATCGGGCGACTGGAAATCCAGACGAGCGATGGCAAACAAGTCCAGCGGCGCCACACCGGAATCGATTCGCTCCGGCCAGGCCAGTGCGCTGGCGATGGGGGTACGCATGTCCGGGTTACCCAACTGGGCAAGCACCGAACCGTCGACGTAATCCACCAGCGAGTGAATCACACTCTGCGGATGCACCACGACCTCGATCTGCGAAGGGCGAGCATCGAACAGCCAGCAGGCCTCGATCAGTTCCAGCCCCTTGTTCATCATGCTGGCCGAATCGACGGAAATCTTCCGCCCCATGGACCAGTTGGGATGCGCGCAGGCCTGCTCCGGGGTCACAGCAGCGAGCTCGCTGGCTGGGGTCTGACGGAAAGGCCCACCCGAAGCAGTCAGGAGAATCCGGCGAACACCCACCTGAGCCAGCCCGCGACCATAGTCACCTGGCAGGCACTGGAAGATGGCGTTGTGCTCGCTGTCGATCGGCAGCAGCACCGCATTACTGCGGCGCACCGCCTGCATGAACAAGGCGCCGGACATCACCAGCGCTTCTTTATTGGCGAGCAGCACCTTCTTGCCCGCCTCCACTGCCGCCAGCGTCGGGCGCAAGCCCGCAGCACCGACGATCGCCGCCATTACCGCATCGACCTGCGGGTCGGCCGCGACCGCACACAAGCCCTGCTCGCCCACCAACACTTCAGTGCACGAGCCCGCCGCCTTGAGCCCTTCGCGCAGGGTGCAAGCCCCCGCCTCGTCCGGCACCACGGCAAACACGGGCGCATGGCGCAGGCACAACTGCAACAACTCGTTCAAACGCGAGTAGCCAGTCACGGCGAAGACTTCGTAGCGATCCGGGTGCCGAGCAATGACATCCAGGGTGCTCAGACCGATGGAGCCAGTGGCCCCAAGCACGGTAATGCGCTGTACGCGACTCACAGGACGCCCCAGTCAGCCGCCCACAACAGCACGGCGAACAGCGGGATGGCCGCGGTCAGGCTGTCTATACGGTCCAGCACACCGCCATGACCCGGCAACAGGTTGCTGCTGTCCTTGATCCCGGAACGGCGCTTGAACATGCTTTCAGTCAAGTCGCCGACCACCGAACCCATTACCAGGAGCGCGGCACCGAACAATCCGAGTACCAGTTCGCCCACACTCCAATGCCGGGTCAGACCGACAGCCAGCGTGATGACCAGGCTCAGCGCCAGGCCACCATAGACGCCCTCCCAGCTCTTGCCGGGACTGACGTGCGGCGCCAGTTTGCGCTTGCCGAACGCCCGGCCGGAGAAGTACGCACCAACGTCGGCCCCCCAGACCAGCACCATGACCGCGAGAATCAGCCAGTTGCCCATTGTCCAGTGCTTGAGCAGCACCAGCCCTTGCCAGGCAGGCAGCAGGATCAGCGTACCGATCAGCAACCGACAGGCCGCGCTGGCCCACAGCTCACTGGTGCGCGGATAAGTCATGACAAGCCAGGTTGCCACGCCCCACCACAGCACCGAAGCACCGAGCACCCAGGGCGCCAGATCCGGCATCAGGTAGAGCAGCATCAGCAAACCGGCGATGACTGCGGCATAGGCAACCCGCAAAACCTGCGCCATCAGGCCAGCCAAGCGAGCCCATTCCCAGGCGCCAAGGGTGACCACCAGCCCGATGAACAGGGCAAAGCCAGCCCCTTCGAGCAGGAAGAACCCGCCCAGGGCGATCGGCAACAGAATCAGCGCGGTAATGATGCGTTGTTTGAGCATTAAGCACGGGCTCCAGCTTCGACCTGCTCGCTGGTTTTACCGAAGCGGCGCTGGCGCGAAGCAAAATCGGCCAGCGCGGTACGCATGGCCTCGTGTTTGAAGTCCGGCCAAAACAGGTCGGAGAAATACAGCTCGGCGTAAGCCAGTTGCCACAGCAGGAAGTTGCTGATGCGGTGCTCGCCCCCGGTGCGGATACACAGGTCCGGCAACGGCAGGTCGCCAGTAGCCAGGCAGGTTTGCAGGAGTTCGGGAGTGATGTCTTCCGGACGCAGATGCCCGGCCTGGACTTCGCGCGCGAGGCGCTGAGCGGCCTGCGCGATATCCCACTGACCACCATAGTTGGCGGCGATCTGCAGGATGAAACGGTTACTGCCAGCGGTCAGCGCCTCGGCCTCGCGCATGGCCGCCTGCAGTTCAGGGTGAAAGCGGGAGCGATCACCGATGATCCGCAGACTGATGTTGTTCTCATTGAGCCGCTTGGCTTCCCGGCGCAAGGCCGAGAAGAACAGCTCCATCAACGCACCGACCTCTTCGGCCGGGCGTTGCCAGTTTTCGCTGGAGAAGGCGAACAGGGTCAGCACCTCGACCTTGGCCTCGGCGCAGACCTCGATAACGGCCCGCACCGCGTCCACGCCAGCCTTGTGCCCGGCAACGCCGGGCAACAGGCGCTTCTTCGCCCAGCGATTATTTCCATCCATGATGATCGCGACATGACGCGGCACCGATGGAGGCACACCCTGCTTGCTCTTTTCCATTAAAAAAAGCCCCGACCTTAAACGGCCATCAGGTCCTTTTCTTTTGCTTTCACGGCAACTTCGATATCAGCAACGAACTTGTCAGTCAGCTTCTGAACATCATCAGCGGCACGACGCTCTTCGTCTTCGCTGATTTCCTTCTCCTTGACCAGATCCTTGAGCTGGCTCAGGGCATCACGGCGGATATTGCGCACGGCAACCCGAGCGTCTTCAGCGGCATCACGCGCCTGCTTGGTGAAGCCCTTGCGGGTTTCCTCGGTCAGGGCCGGCATGGAGATCAGCAGCAGCTCACCCAGGTTGGTCGGGTTGAAGCCCAGGCCTGAGTTGAGGATGGCTTTATCCACGGCACCCAGCATGCTGCGCTCGAAAGGCACGACTTGCAGGGTACGCGAATCCTTGACCGTGACACTGGCGACTTGGTTGATCGGCGTATCGGTGCCGTAATAAGGCACCATCACGCCAGCCAGAATCTGCGGGTTCGCGGCGCCGGTACGGATACGACCGAAAGCGTGGTGCAGCGACTCCAGCGATTTGCCCATGCGTTCCTGGGCGTCTTTCTTGATTTCGTTGATCATTGTTCGCCTTCCTCGATCAGAGTTCCTTCAGCGCCGCCCACTACGATGTTCAGCAAGGCGCCAGGCTTGTTCATGTTGAAAACCCGCAATGGCATCTTGTGGTCACGGCACAGGCAGATTGCGGTCAGGTCCATTACGCCGAGCTTGCGGTCGAGTACTTCATCGTACGTCAGACGGTCGAATTTCTCGGCATGCGGATCCTTGAATGGATCGGCAGTGTACACGCCGTCGACCTTCGTCGCCTTCAACACGACGTCAGCATCGATTTCGATGGCACGCAGGCATGCGGCCGAGTCGGTGGTGAAGAACGGGTTACCGGTACCGGCAGCGAAGATCACCACGTCGCCAGAGTTCAGATGGCGAACACCTTTGCGGCGGTCGTAGTGGTCAGTGACACCGACCATGGAAATGGCCGACATGACGATGGCGGGGATATTCGAGCGCTCCAGCGCGTCGCGCATGGCCAGGGCGTTCATCACGGTCGCCAGCATACCCATATGGTCGCCGGTGACGCGATCCATGCCGGCCGCGCTAAGAGCCGCACCACGGAAGAGGTTGCCACCACCGATAACCAGGCCGACCTGGACACCGATACCAACGAGCTGACCCACTTCCAGCGCCATGCGATCCAGCACCTTCGGGTCGATCCCGAAGTCTTCCGAGCCCATCAGGGCCTCGCCGCTAAGTTTGAGCAAAATGCGTTTATAGCGAGGTTGACGACCACTCACCTGCTGAGCCATTGCGAATCTCTCCTGCGGCGTTTGTAAAATTCCGGGCGGGCTGTTTTCAGCCTGCGCCAACTGTAGCGTGGCGCTTGAATAGCGCCAGAGCGAAAGCAGATCTTGTAAACCGCTCGCGCTTTGACAAAGAGGCTGCGCGCGTGAGCGGGCAGCCTCTTTGGGGCGACAGATGTGAATCCGTCTTATTGCTTCTGGGCAGCAGCCAGTTGAGCAGCAACTTCTTCAGCGAAGTTGTCTTCTTTCTTCTCGATGCCTTCGCCTACTTTGAAGTAAGTGAAGGAAACGATTTCAGCACCAGCTTTCTTGACCAGAGCACCAACGGTGACTTCCGGGTTCTTGACGAAAGCTTGCTCGACCAGCGAGGCCTCGGCCAGGAACTTGGTGATACGACCAGCAATCATCTTCTCGACGATTTCAGCTGGCTTGCCTTTCATCTTGTCTTCGTTGAGCGTCAGGAATACGCCTTTCTCGCGCTCGATCGCTTCAGCGGAAACTTCCGATGGCAGCAGGAACTCAGGGTTGCTGGCAGCAACATGCATTGCAACATCTTTGGCCAGCTCGACGTCACCGCCTTTCAGGACAACAGCAACACCGATCTTGTTACCGTGCAGGTAGGTACCGACAACGTCACCCTCAACGCGCACCAGGCGACGGATGTTGACGTTTTCACCAACCTTGGAAACCAGGGCAAGGCGAGCCTCTTCCTGAGCTTCGATCAGCGGAGCAACATCGGTCAGCTTGTCATTGAAAGCTTTCTCGACGCTGGCAGTAACGAATGCCTTGAAGTCGTCTTGCAGAGCCAGGAAGTCGGTCTGCGAGTTGACTTCCAGCAGAACGGCGGCTTTGCCGTCGTCCTTGATGGCGATGGCGCCTTCGGCGGCAACGTTGCCAGCCTTTTTGGCAGCCTTGATGGCACCCGAGGCGCGCATGTCGTCAATGGCTTTTTCGATATCGCCGCCGGCTTTGGTGAGGGCTTTCTTGCAGTCCATCATGCCTTCGCCAGTACGCTCACGCAGTTCCTTGACCAACGCTGCAGTAATTTCTGCCATTTCAAAATCCTCTTGGATAGGTTTTCAACCATTCCACCCGATACTCACGGGCGCTAAATTCTGGAAATCCACTACCTGTATGCGGCGCGTCGATAATGCGGACACTTGGCGACAGGAGGATTTCAAGGTGGCAAAAAGGGGGCCTAGCCCCCTTTTTGCGTGCCAAGTCGACGCTAAGCGTCACTTACTCGGCAGCTGGCGCTTCTTCAGCGTAGACTTCGGTGCCGCCGGCAACGTTGTTGCGACCACGGATGACGGCGTCAGCCATCGAACCCATGTACAGCTGGATGGCGCGAATGGCGTCATCGTTGCCTGGGATGATGTAGTCAACACCTTCAGGGCTGCTGTTGGTATCGACAACGCCGATGACCGGGATGCCCAGCTTGTTGGCTTCGGTGATAGCGATGCGCTCGTGGTCAACGTCGATCACGAACAGTGCATCAGGCAAGCCGCCCATGTCCTTGATACCGCCCAGGCTGCGATCCAGTTTTTCCAGATCACGGGAGCGCATCAGCGCTTCTTTCTTGGTCAGTTTGGCGAAGGTACCGTCTTCAGCCTGGACTTCCAGCTCGCGCAGACGTTTGATCGAAGCGCGGATGGTTTTGTAGTTGGTCAGCATGCCGCCCAACCAGCGATGGTCGACGTACGGTGAACCGCAACGTGCTGCTTCTTCAGCAACGATCTTGCCAGCGGAACGCTTGGTGCCGACGAACAGGATCTTGTTTTTGCCCTGGGCCAGGCGCTCTACGAAGCTCAGAGCGTCGTTGAACATTGGCAGGGTTTTTTCCAGGTTGATGATGTGAATCTTGTTGCGCGCGCCGAAAATGAACTTGCCCATTTTCGGGTTCCAGTAACGGGTCTGGTGGCCGAAGTGCACACCGGCCTTCAGCATATCGCGCATGTTGACTTGGGACATGATAGTTCCTTGATAAGTCGGGTTGGGCCTCCACGCATCCCAATGACCAACCCGCGATCTGTCGATCGGAGCACCCAGGTCATCGTGTCGATACGTGTGTGGGTTTGAGCTTGACGGGGCTATCCCCGGAAAGCGGCGCATTTTATACCACACTCGATCGATGAACGAAACCCGCAATACCATCGCCTTAGCGGCCTTTTGCACCCCGGGCGCAATCGCGCCAGAATGCCAGCATTCATGAGGCACCAGCCGTGGCGCGGGGCCCTGAAACCGCCAACGCTCTGCTAGAATCGCGCCTTTCCTGTTTGCCAGCGCCGCTGCGCGCCGTAGAGAGCCTGCAATGACCGTTACCATCAAAACCGCCGAAGACATCGAAAAGATGCGCATCGCCGGCCGCCTTGCCGCCGAAGTCCTGGAAATGATCGAAGAACACGTCAAGCCCGGCGTGACCACCGAAGAACTGGACCGCCTCTGCCACGACTACATCGTCAACGTGCAGCAGGCCATTCCGGCGCCGCTCAACTATAAAGGCTTCCCCAAGTCGATCTGCACCTCGATCAACCATGTGGTCTGCCACGGCATCCCCAACGAGAAGCCGCTCAAGGCCGGCGACACGCTGAACATCGACGTGACCGTCATCAAGGACGGCTACCACGGTGACACCAGCCGCATGTTCCATGTCGGCGAAGTGCCGGTCTGGGCCGAGCGCCTGTCGAGAGTCACCCAGGAATGCCTGTACAAGGCAATCGAGCTGGTCAAACCGGGCTGCCGCCTGGGCGATATCGGCGAAGTGATCCAGAAGCACGCAGAAAAGAACGGCTTCTCGGTCGTCCGCGAGTTCTGCGGCCACGGCATCGGCAAGGTGTTCCACGAAGAGCCGCAGATCGTGCACTACGGCCGCGCCGGCACCGGCATGGAACTGAAGGAAGGCATGACCTTCACCATCGAGCCGATGATTAACCAGGGCAAGGCCGACACCAAGGTGCTGGGCGACGGCTGGACCGCCATCACCAAGGACCGCAAGCTTTCCGCCCAGTGGGAGCACACCATGGTGGTCACCGCGACCGGCTACGAAATCTTCACCCTGCGCAAAGACGACACCATTCCCCGTACTTCAGCCTGACCAGACAGGACGCGACTCGATGCCACAGGTGGATCCCGAGCTGTTCGACCGCGGCCAGTTCCAGGCGGAACTGGCCCTCAAGTCAAGCCCGATCGCGGCCTTCAAGAAAGCCATTCGTCGTGCCGGCGAAGTGCTCGATGAACGGTTTCGCCAGGGCCGTGATATCCGCCGGTTGATCGAGGACCGCGCCTGGTTCGTCGACAACATCCTGCAACAGGCCTGGAACCAGTTCGACTGGAGCGAAGATGCCGATATCGCCCTGGTCGCGGTCGGTGGCTACGGTCGCGGCGAGCTGCACCCGCACTCGGACATCGACCTGCTGATCCTGCTGGACAGCGCCGATCATGAGATTTTCCGCGACTCGATCGAGCGTTTTCTGACGCTGCTCTGGGATATCGGCCTGGAAGTCGGCCAGAGCGTGCGCTCCGTCGATGAATGCGCCGAACAGGCCCGCGCCGACCTGACGGTGGTCACCAACCTGATGGAAAGCCGCACCATCAGCGGCCCCGAGCACCTTCGCCTGCGCATGCTGGAGGTCACCAGCCCCGAGCACATGTGGCCGAGCAAGGAGTTCTTCCTGGCCAAGCGTGCCGAGCAGAAAGCCCGTCACCACAAGTACAACGACACCGAATACAACCTCGAACCCAACGTGAAGGGCTCGCCCGGCGGCCTGCGCGACATCCAGACGGTACTCTGGGTCGCCCGTCGCCAATACGGCACCCTGAACCTGCACGCCCTCGCGGGCGAAGGTTTCCTGCTGGAAAGTGAGAACAAGCTGCTGGCCTCGTCCCAGGAATTCCTCTGGAAAGTGCGCTACGCCCTGCACATGCTCGCCGGGCGCTCCGAAGACCGCCTGCTGTTCGACCACCAGCGCAGCATTGCTGCCCTGCTCGGCTTCAAGGATGACAACCCGAAACGCGCCATCGAGCAGTTCATGCAGCAGTATTACCGGGTGGTCATGAGCATTGCCGAGCTCAGCGACCTGATCATCCAGCACTTCGAGGAAGTCATCCTCGCCGACGACTCCAGCAGCACCACCCAGCCGCTGAACGCGCGCTTCCAGTTGCACGATGGCTATATCGAGGCCGTGCGCCCGAACGTGTTCAAGCGCACGCCGTTCGCCATGCTGGAAATCTTCGTGCTGATGGCGCAGCACCCGGAAATAAAGGGCGTTCGCGCCGACACCATCCGTCTGCTGCGGGAAAACCGTCACCTGATCGACGACAGTTTCCGCAACGATATCCGCAACACCAGCCTGTTCATCGAGCTGTTCAAGTGCGAGATCGGCATCCACCGTAACCTGCGCCGAATGAATCGCTACGGCATCCTCGGGCGCTACCTGCCGGAGTTCGGCCTGATCGTCGGGCAGATGCAGCACGACCTTTTCCACATCTATACAGTCGATGCCCACACCCTCAACCTGATCAAGCACCTGCGCAAACTCCAGTACACCCCGGTGTCGGAGAAGTTTCCGCTGGCCAGCAAGCTCATGGGCCGGCTGCCCAAGCCGGAACTGGCGTATCTCGCCGGGCTCTACCACGACATCGGCAAGGGCCGCCAGGGCGATCACTCGGAGCTGGGCGCGGTGGACGCGCAAGCCTTCTGCGAGCGCCATCAACTGCCGGCCTGGGACAGCCGCCTGATCGTCTGGCTGGTGCAGAACCACCTGGTGATGTCCACCACCGCGCAGCGCAAAGACCTTTCCGACCCGCAGGTGATCCACGATTTCGCCCAGATGGTCGGCGACCAGGTGCATCTGGACTACCTCTACGTGCTGACCGTGGCCGATATCAACGCCACCAACCCCAGCCTGTGGAACTCGTGGCGCGCCAGCCTGCTGCGCCAGCTCTATACCGAGACCAAGCGCGCCTTGCGCCGCGGCCTGGAAAACCCGCTGGACCGTGAAGAGCAGATCCGCCAGACGCAAAGCGCCGCCCTCGACATTCTGGTGCGCGAAGGCACCGACCAGGACGACGTCGAACAGCTTTGGTCGCAACTGGGCGACGACTATTTCCTGCGCCACACCGCCGCCGATGTCGCCTGGCACTCCGACGCGATCCTCCAGCAGCCCGCCGATGGCGGCCCGCTGGTGCTGATCAAGGAAACCACCCAGCGCGAATTCGAAGGCGGCACGCAGATCTTCATCTACGCACCCGATCAGCATGATTTCTTCGCCGTGACCGTGGCGGCGATGGACCAGCTCAACCTGAACATCCATGACGCGCGGATCATCACCTCCAGCAGCCAGTTCACCCTCGACACCTACATCGTGCTCGACAACGACGGCGGCTCGATCGGCGACAACCCGCAGCGCATCAAGCAGATCCGCGACGGCCTGACCGAAGCCCTGCGCAACCCGGACGACTACCCGAACATCATCCATCGCCGGGTGCCGCGCCAGCTCAAGCACTTCTCCTTCGCGCCGCAGGTGACCATCCTCAACGATGCCCAGCGCCCGGTGACCATCCTCGAAATCATCGCGCCCGACCGCCCGGGCCTGCTGGCGCGGATCGGCAAGATCTTCCTGGACTTCGACCTGTCGCTGCAGAACGCCAAGATCGCCACCCTCGGCGAGCGCGTGGAAGACGTGTTCTTCATTACCGACGCCGACAACCAACCGCTTTCCGACCCACAACTGTGCAGCCGCCTGCAGGACGCGATCGTCGAACAGTTGCGCGTCGACCAGGCCAGTGGCAATGAACCCTTTCGCCTGACCATTTAATGCTTTGACGAGAACCCGCGCCGATGAACACCGCTTTGAACCAGCTTCAGCCCTACCCGTTCGAGAAACTGCGCGCCCTGCTGGGCAGCGTCACCCCTGCGGCGGACAAGCGCGCCATCGCCCTGTCGATCGGTGAGCCGAAGCACACCTCGCCGGCTTTCGTGGCCAAGGCCCTGGCCGACAATCTCGACCAGATGGCGGTGTACCCGACCACCCTCGGCCTGCCGGCCCTGCGCGAATCCATCGCCCACTGGTGCGAGCGCCGCTTCGGCGTGCCGGCCGGCTGGCTCGACGCCGCCCGCCATGTGCTGCCGGTCAATGGCACCCGTGAAGCGCTGTTTTCCTTCACCCAGGCCGTAGTCAATCGCAGCGATGACGGCCTGATCATCAGCCCGAATCCGTTCTATCAGATCTACGAAGGCGCGGCGCTGCTGGCCGGCGTCAAGCCGCACTACCTGCCATGCCTGGACCAGAACGGCTTCAACCCGGACTTCGACGCGGTGCCGGCGGACGTCTGGCAGCGCTGCCAGATCCTCTTCCTCTGCTCGCCCGGCAACCCGACCGGCGCCCTGGTGCCGCTGGAAACCCTGAAGAAACTCATCGCCCTGGCCGACCAATACGACTTCGTCATCGCCGCCGACGAGTGCTACAGCGAACTGTACTTCGACGAACAAACCCCGCCGCCGGGCCTGCTCAGCGCCTGCGCCGAACTGGGCCGCAGTGACTTCAAGCGTTGCGTGGTGTTCCACAGCCTGTCCAAGCGCTCCAACCTGCCGGGCCTGCGTTCCGGTTTCGTTGCCGGTGACGCCGACATCCTCAAGGGCTTCCTGCTGTACCGCACCTACCATGGCTGCGCGATGCCGGTGCAGACCCAACTGGCGAGCATCGCTGCCTGGAACGACGAAGCCCACGTGCGCGACAACCGCGACCTGTACCGCGAGAAGTTCGACGCCGTACTGGACATCCTCGGCCCGGTGCTGGACGTGCAAAAACCGGATGGCGGCTTCTACCTCTGGGCGAAAGTCCCGGGCAACGACGATGCCGCGTTCTGCCGTGACCTGTTCGAGCAACAGCACGTGACCGTGGTGCCGGGCTCGTACCTGTCCCGTGACGTTGACGGCGTCAACCCGGGTGCCGGCCGCGTGCGCATGGCGCTGGTGGCACCGCTGGCGGAGTGTGTGGAAGCGGCGAAGCGTATTCGGGCGTTTATCGAAGGTTGAACAATCTGCGCTAGCATCCCGCCCGGTGCACAACTGATGTTTCTGTCAGTTGTGCACCCAAAATAGCGCTCGGCGACGAGGGCTGTTCATCCTATTGCACCAGTTGGTTGATCTCGATGATCGGTAACAGCACCGCCATGACGATCACCAGCACCACCCCGCCCATCACCACGATCATCAGCGGCTCAAGCAACGCGGTCATGCCCATGGCCCGGCGCTCGATGTCGCGGGACAAGGTTTGTGCAGCGCGCTCGAGCATCGGCGGCAGCGACCCGGTTTTCTCACCGCTGGCAATCAAATGAATCAACAGCGGCGGAAACACATTCTCCACCTTGAGCGCCGCCGCCAGGTTCGCGCCTTCTCGTACCCTGGCCGTGGCCTCGCTGACGCTCAGGCTCAGGCGTTCGTTGGACAGGGTCTGACGTGCCGCCTCCAGCGCCCGCAAGAGCGGCACCCCGGCGCCGCCAAGAATCGCCAGCGTGGAGGCGAACCTTGCCGTGTTCAATCCCAGGACAAAACGACCGATCAGGGGAAGCTTCAGCACCCGATGGTGCCAGCTCAAACGCGCCGTCGGGTTGCGCAAATAAAGTCGCCAGCTCCAAAACGCACCGGTCATGACGGCAGCGCATAACCAGCCCCAGGTGCGGATGAAGTCACTGGCATTGAGCATCGCAAGCGTCAGCCACGGCAAATCCTGACGGGCCTGGGAAAACGCACTCACCACCTGCGGCACCACGTAGCTGAGCAGGAAAATCACGATCCCGATCGACACCAGTCCGACCACGCCGGGATAAATGAACGCCGTGAGTATCTTGCTGCGCAGGTTGTTGCGCTCCTCGATGTAATCCGCCAGCCGCTCCATCACCTGCGCCAGGTCCCCGGACTCCTCCCCCGCCGCGATCAACGCCCGGTAGATTTCGGGAAAATCCCGAGGCCGCGCCGCCAGCGCCTCGGCCAGGCGCATGCCGCTGCGTACATCGGCACGCACGCCACTGAGGGTGTGGGCGATATGCTTTTTCTCGGACTGCTCCACCGTAGCGCTCAGCGCAGCTTCCAGCGGCAGGCTGGCACTGAGCAGGCTCGCCAGTTGCCGGGTGGCCCAGGCCAGGTCGTTGTCCGAAAGCCGCGGGCTGAACAGACTGTCGGAACCGGAATGGGCCGCAGGATTCTCCTGTTGCACCGACAGCGCCGTCAGACCCCGACTGCGCAGCACGCCTAGCGCCGCACTCTGGCTATCGGCCTCGAGGTGTCCGGACTCGATCTTGCCGCTGGCATCAGCAGCTTCAAAACGGTAGCGGTTCATCAGGTGTCCCGTGTCACACGCAAGATTTCTTCAGGGGCCGTGACACCGCTGCGGATCCAGCGCTCGCCGTCCTCGCGCAAGCTGAGCATCCCGGCTTGCTGCGCGGCTGCCCGCAAGGCCTGCTCTCCGGCGCCTTGATGGATCAGGGTGCGGATATCGTCGTCGATGCAGAACAACTCATGAATCCCGGTACGACCGCTGTAACCCGTGTGGTTGCAGGCCTCACAGCCCACTGGACGCCAGGTGCCGGGGGTTGCCGGGTCTTGCTGCCTGCACTGCGAACACAGGCGCCGCACCAGTCGTTGCGCCAGCACGCCGAGCATCGACGACGCCAACAGAAACGGTTCGACGCCCATGTCGACCAACCGGTTGACCGCCGACACGGCATCGTTGGTGTGCAGGGTCGCCAGCACCAGGTGACCGGTCAACGAAGCCTGCACGGCGATCTGCGCGGTTTCGAGATCACGAATCTCGCCGATCATGATGATGTCCGGGTCTTGCCGGAGAATCGCCCGCAGGGCCAGGGCGAAGGTCATGTCGATCTTGGCGTTGACCTGGATCTGGCTGATGCCCGGCAGGTCATATTCCACCGGGTCCTCCACGGTGAGGATATTGCTGGTGCTGGCGTCGAGCCGCGCCAGTGCCGCATAGAGACTGGTGGTCTTGCCGCTGCCGGTCGGGCCGGTGACCAGCACGATGCCGTGGGGCTGGCAGATCAGTTGGTCGAGCCTGGCCAGCACCTGCGCGTCCATGCCGAGCGTTTCCAGATGCAATCGCCCAGCCTGTTTGTCGAGCAGGCGCATCACCACCCGTTCGCCATGACCGGTGGGCACGGTCGAGACGCGGATGTCGATCGGCCGCCCGGCCACGCGCAAGGTGATACGACCGTCCTGGGGCAAGCGCTTTTCAGCGATGTCGAGCAGGGCCATGATCTTGATCCGTGACACCAGCGCGCCATGCAGTGCCTTGCGCGGCGAGACCACGTCGCGCAGGGTGCCGTCGACCCGGTAGCGCACCACCGAATGGGTTTCGAAGGGTTCGATATGGATGTCGCTGGCCTCGTCACGCGCCGCCTGGGTGAGCAAGGCGTTGATCATGCGAATCACCGGCGCGCCGTCCTGTGTGTCGAGCAGGTCGGTGATTTCCGGCATGTCCTGCATCAGGCGGTCGAGGTCGACTTCGTTCTCTGCCGCACCGACCACTGCCGCCGCGCTGCCGGTATCGGCGTAGGCCGTGGCCAGCAGACCGTCGAGTTCGTCATCGCGCACCCGCTCCAGCCTGGCCGGGCCGAACTGGCGACGCACCTCGCTGATCGACCAACCCGGTGTCGACGGGCACACCGTCAGCACCCCTTCACGCAACAGAATGCGCTGGGCCTTGGCCCAGGCGTAGGGCAGTGCGCTCACAGGTTCGGGCCTCCATCCAGCGGCACCGCCCTGATGGTCGCCCTCGGCGCTGAAACTGCCCCCGGAGCCGGGACGCCCTGCGCTGCGGTCGGCAGCTGCGGAGCCTGCATGTCTGGCATCGCCCAGTTGCGCTCCGGTTGCAATCCGCCCTGGGCGCGACGCATGAAGTCGTAACGATTGAGGGTGATGCTGCGCCCCGCCGCGCTGTCGCGAATGATGTACGGGCGCAGGAATACCATCAGATTTGTCTTGTTGATCGAGCGGCGTTCGTTACGAAACAGCGCGCCGATCCCCGGCAGGCTGCCGAGCCATGGCACCGCTTCGTTGCTCTGGCTGTAGCCGTCCTGCAACAGACCGCCGAGCACCATGATCTGGCCGTCGTCGAGCAGGATGCTGGTGTCGATCGCACGCTTGCTGGTGACGACCCCCGCCGACGTAGCGGAGGCCGATGCCCGCTCGTCGATGCTGCTGACTTCCTGATAGATATCGAGCTTGACCGTGCCGCCCTCGGAAATCTGCGGTCGCACGTTGAGCTTCAACCCGACCTCTTCACGGGTCACGGTCTGGAACGGGTTGTTGCTGGTTCCGCCGCCACCGGTAACGTAACTGCCGCTGACGAACGGAATGGTCTGGCCGACGAAAATGCTCGCGGCTTCGTTATCCAGGGTCAGCAGGTTCGGTGTCGACAGCACGTTGGTGCCGCCTTTGCTCTTCAAGGCCCGGGCCAGGACTTTCAAATCGAGGATTTTGCCGATGCCGGGGATGTCGACACTGCCATTCACGTAGCCGAGATTCAGCCCTTGGGGCAGAACATCTAGACTGGTCTTGCCGTTGAGGTTGATTCCGGAGCCGCCCAGATTGGCGCCGCCGATCACACCCTTGCCACCGAGATTGCCGGTCTGCCATTGCACGCCGAATTCACTGGCATCGTCTTCGCCGACCTCGACGATCAGGCTTTCGATCATCACTTGCGCACGGCGCTGGTCGAGCAGATCGATGACTTCCCGCAGGTTGCGGTACAGCGGTTCCGCTGCCGAAATCAACAATGTGTTGGTGGTGGCGTCGGCCTGGATGGTCACGCCACCCGCGCTGAACGCGACGTTCTGTTCACTGTCCTGCGCATTGCTGCCGCCGCTGCTGCCCTGGGCATAGTTGCCGCCCGAGCTGCCGTTATGGGCCGTTGAAGCGGTGCCGTTGGTTTGCATACCACTCTGGCTGCCCTGCCCGCTCGAATTGCCGCCCATGGCACTGAGTGCCGAGCGCGCGCTATCGCTGGTGTTGCTGTCGCTTTCGCCGGTCAGTAAACCCCGCAAGGTCTGAGCCAGCTTGCCGGCCTGGGCATTGCGCAGGTAAACCACATGCAGGTTGCTCGGGTTGCTTTGGGCGTTGTCGAGCTTGTAGATCAGGTTGCGGGCCAGCTCGGTGCGCTCGGGGCTGCCGGCGCGGATGATGATGGTATTGGAGCGCGGATCGCCGATCACCACGATTTTCTGGGTCAGATCGTTGCCCGATGTCTCCAGCAGATCGGCCACCATCGGCGCGATGTCGGCGGCGATGCCGTTGTGGATCGGTACCACGTCGGTGTCGATGGCACTCGGGATATCGATGGTGGCGATCAGCTCTGCGACCCGCTCAAGGTTGGCAGCGTAGTCGGTGACCACCAGGGTATTGTTGCCGGGATAGGAGTTGATCGGATTGTTCGGCGAGACGATCGGCCGCAGCACCGGGATCAGGTTGACTGCATTTTCGTACTGCAGGCGGAAAGTGCGGGTGAGCATGCCATTGCCGGCCGGCTTGTCGGCGCTGTAGACCGGTCCGCCAAGAAATTTGGCGTCGACTTCCGGCACCACATGGGCCACGCCACCGACATCCACCACGCTGAAGCCCTGCATGCGCAGCACCGCCAACAGCATTTCGTAAGCCTGGCGCGCCGGCACCTGGCCCTCGGACACAAGCGTCAGGTTGCCTTTGACCCGCGGATCGACCAGAAACTGCTGGCCGGTGGAGCGGGACAGTGCCCGCACCACTGCCTGAATATCGGCCTCCACGAAGTTCAGGGTCACCAACTGGTCGCCCAGCGGATTGACCGCCGCGTGTGGCGTAGAAGCAGTGCGGGGCCGTTCGGTGATGTTGTGCCGTTGCTTGGGGACGGGCCTGGCCTGGGCCTGCATCCGCTCGCGATCCAGCACCGCGTCGCCACTGCGCTGGGTATTGGCCAAGGGCCGGCCGAGCTCGCTGTCCACCAGCAACGGCGGCTGGTTTTGCGGTGTGGTGCTACTGCACGCACTCAACGCCATCAACAGCATTGGCAATGCCTTGCGCACCGGGTTGAAACCTGACCCCTTCATGAAGCTTCCTTAGCGCCCAGCGCCTGATCCATGCGTACAGTGCCTGACAGAGTGCCGGCGGTATCATCGGTCGCAGCGCCGCCTGCACGTTGCAGACGGGCCTCGACCACTTGCAGCGAAAATTGCCGTGGGCGGCTCAGCAGCCAGTCGAGCACCGCATCGGCGGGTGCGGCATCGAAGGTCAACTGCCAGCCCCCGGACGGTGCAGCCTGCAACTGGTAGTGGCCGCCCAGCCCGCCGGCCTGCAAGGTCTGTTGCAGCGCGTGTTCGAGGTTTTGTCCGTCGGGCCGGGGGCTGACGTCCCGCAGCAGCACGTCCAGTGCTTCGGTCTGGGCGCGCAGTTTCGGTGCCTCGGCTTGCCAATAAGCGATCTTCGCAAGCGGCGGCTGGATCAATGCCACCCAGAAAAACAGCCCCAGCAGCAGCACCGCCATACCGCCGACCATGCGCTTTTCCCGCAGGGTCAATGCCTGCCAACCGGTCTGCAATCGAACGTTCAGGCGCCGCCACCCGGCCCGATGCCTGGCAAGGATTGGGTTATTCATCCTCTGCTCCGCTGCTGTCGTCGGTGGAGATCACCTCGGCTGCCGGGCGCAAAACCCAGCCGTCATCAGTGGCACTGACGCTGATGCCCGCCTGAGCCAGTGCACCTTGCCAGCCCTTGTCGTTGTCCGATCGGCTGGCCTCGGCCAGCAGGCTCAGTTGCAACGCACCGTCGGCGAACACCAGCCGCTGTACGCTGCCCCTCATGAACGGCATGCTGCTGCCAGCCTGCAACACCAGACGATTGAAGCCTTGGGCGGGATCGTCCGCCGTGCCTTGCTGGCGGGCAGTGAGTTGCTGCCGGGCCTGTTGCAGCGGATTGAGGATCACCGGCAATTCGGGGAACGCCTGCTTCACCCGCTGTGTCATTTGCGCCTTGAGCTGCTGGCCCTGGAGGGCTTCACGGGCGGCGTACAGATTCAACCCGATCCCCCAGACAGCCAATGCCACTGCGCAGCAAGCGAGCGCCCGCCCCCAGCTTCGCCGCCCGGTATCCGCTTGCCGAACACCTCCGTGAAGCCCCCAATTCGGCGCAATACCTGACCAATAAAGCGCTGCAGGCTTTTCGTCGAGGCTCTCGCCGCGAGCGCCTTGGCCAATCCAATTCACCCTGTCGCCATCCGCCAGCAAGTCATCCAGGCGGTCTTCCATCAATGGCTCCACGGCCCCTTGCTCAGCGCTCTGGCGTAACAGCAAGTGGTCGTCCAGCAAGCAGGCGCTTATGTGTCCGGCAGGCGGCAAGGCAAGCCTGTAAGGCGCGGGATAAAGGCCACGCAAGGTCAATCGATGCTGGGCCAACAGCCGGGCGAGGCGATCCAGCTCAGCCTTGGCCAACCAGCTCACATGAACCTGCCCGTTGCCATCCCGGGCGCTATGGGCGACATGCAGGCGGTCCTTGTCCCCAAGGATCAGCGTCTGTACAGCGCACCCCACCGCAGCCCGCACTCTCGCGGCAGAAAGCGGCGGCAGTTCGATGCTGGTCATTACGCTGTCCGCAGGATGAAGAAAGCACTCGACGGCTCGCGACCCGGTTTGCTGTCCTATCTGCATGAGCGTGCTGACGCCGGTCTGCCCGACACGGCCGCGGTGTTCCAGACAAGCGAATTCAAGCTCGGTGTTTGCCGTCAGGTGCTCCAGTGGCGGCAATGCGATTCTCAGCAGCGTCATACTCCCGGCCTCGACCAGATCACCTTGGGCACGCCCTGTTCCGGACTATGCAGAAGCGCGTCCATGCCGACGCGACGCTTCTCGCAGCGGGTCTGGCCATGAAGCAGGAACCACTCGCTGCTAATGCCGACTTTGAGCCCGTCGATACTCAACTGCGGCAAGCGCAGACGATTGCCGATATCGCCTCGGTCTATGAACCAGAGACCGCTGTCACGTTCCGCCACGGCTGCTCTGGCCTGCGTCAGAGACAACCCCGGCACCATCGCGGCCAGGACTTCCGCACTGGCGGTATTGGCGTTGACCCAGGCATTGACCGGAATGATGCTGACGAATTGATCCAGCCGGGCAAGTAGCGCCTCGTTCATGCCATCGAGGCCACGCAAACCTTCCAGGCTGCGCAACATCGGCAGGGCAGCAGGCAGCGGTTTGTGAATGTAGCCAGGAGAGGTGGAGCGACCACTGGCGAAGCTGTTCTGGGTAGCAGATTGCTCCGACACTTGTGGCCCGGGAACTCGCGGATAGGAAGCAATGACCCGTTGACTGATACGCTGCGCGAGACCGGCATCGATGCCAATTATTTCGCATAACCGCTCGAAACTGCGCACCTGATCGGCATCAACGCGCTCATTAGCCAGCAAGTTGCGCAGGTTGAACTTGCCTTGCTGATCGACCAATCGACCTTCGAACGGTCCCATCCGGGGGGTCGGAACGACGGTCTGAATGAGTTGTGCCCATGGCTGGTCAGGTCGGGTCAGCCGATCTCGCTTGCGAGAATCCAGAAGGACGTACCGGCTGACTTCCAGCCCCCCCAGGAGTACCGCATGGCTCTGCACGCGACACTGTTCTGCCTCAAGTGACCGCGTGAGTACACTCTGGCGGGTCAGCATGCCGGCGGCAATCACCGCCACTACCGCCGCGATCAACAAGGCGCTGATGATCGCCATGCCCCTCTGCCTGGGCAATGTCCGCGAATACGATTTCATGGCGGCGCTTAGAGCTGCCAGGAGCCGATATCGGCATTCGCGCCTTCGCCATCCGGCTGGCCGTCGGCCCCCAGAGAAAAGATGTCGACTTCGCCATTGGCGCCGGGATTCAAGTAGTGATACGGATGACCCCAAGGGTCATTGGGCAGGCGCTCCAGATAGGAACGCCAGTGGGTATTTTTCGCGTCGGCCGGACGCTCCACCAGCACCTTGAGCCCCTGATTCATGCTGGGGTAGCTACCGTGGTCGAGACGATAAAGCTTCAGCGCCTGCATCAGCCCCGCGACGTCTTGCCTCGCCGCCGTGGCCCTGGCCTGGTCAGGACGATCGAGCACCTTGGGTACGACCATGGCCGCGAGGATACCGAGGATAACCACGACTACCATGATTTCTATCAGCGTGAACCCACGTTGACCGCGACGGTTTGCGGACTGATATTTGGCGCGCGCGAAATCCATTTCCACCTTCCTTGGCTTGGTTGCGATTCGGCGCGCAGTGTAACAAAACCGGTCCGATGAAAAATACAAATACCACCTGGGGCGCCTCGCCATTTCCTCGGGCCCGGGTGCTATTCTGCGCCCCTGTTTTCAGCCAAGAGTCATTCATGGAGACGTTGCGCAAGGAGCGTGGATTCACCTTGATCGAGGTCCTTGTGGCCTTGACGATCATTGCCATTGCGATGTCGGCGGCCGTTCGCATCGCGGGCCTGATGACTCAAATCAACGAACGGCTGCGTGATCGCTCGATGGCGCTGCTGGCGGCGCAAAGCCAGATCGCCGAGCTACGACTTGAAGGACGCTTTTCCGCGGGCCTGAAGCGTTTTGAATGTGATCAGGGAAGGTTGCAACTTCGTTGTGAGCAGACCATTGCTCCAAGCGCCGATGGGCGGCTGATGCACGTCACGGTCCTGGTTTCAGATGGCCTGCGCGAGGCACCGCCGCTGGCTCGGCTCGACACGCTCCTCAGCCAGACAATGGAATAACGCCAGGAGCGTGTTCATGGACGAGTCAATCGAGGTAATACAGGGGAGTCCGGCAGCGTGCTGACTTTGAATCGGCTCTGCTCCGAACCTCGCTCGACGATGACCGCATCCCCTTCTATCGCCAGCAGGCGCAAACCGTTGGCCAGGCGGTCACCGGTGAGAAAGCTGCGGGGCGGGCCGTTGTTGAGGCTGATGATGGCCACCGCGCCTTGCGCACCGGCCATCACCCCGGACACCTTGATGTCCATCATCACAGGCTGGCTGGAAAACCATCGCAATGCGGGTGTGTCGGCGCGGGCCTCTGGATCAGGGCGCGTTGCCGCCGGTGCATTGGATTCGGCCGACGTCAGCAACAGCGCTGACCAGACCAACACGCCCGCCAGCGCCGCGATCAGGGCCGCGCCTTGCAGAATGTGCGGCGCCGCTACACGAAAAGTGAATGCCAAGACAAAACCTCCCTGTTGTCTGGTGTTGCAGTCTACAGGACCGATAAACAACGACGGAACGTTGGCCATGCCCCAATACGGACAAAAGGGTTTTACCCTGATCGAACTGATGGTGGTGCTCATCATTGTTGGAATCGCCAGCGCGGCCGTCAGCATCAGCATCAAGCCAGATCCGCAACAACGCTTGCGCAAGGATGCCAATCGGCTGGTCCAGTTGCTGCAAATTGCCCAGGCCGAGGCGCAAGTCGATGGGCGCCCGATCACCTTGGAATCCGATGGCAAGGGTTTTCATTTCAGCCGTCGCAGTGACCAGGGGTTCGGCTTCGATCATTTCACCCAGGATTCACACCTGTATCCGCGCACCTGGGAAACGCCGGACCTCAAGATAAGCGTCACACCGAAACAGCGAGTGATCTTGAATGGGGAGTGGTTCAACCCGCCCATGCAACTGGCACTCTCCGACGGTCGCAACACCCTCGCCGTGCAGCGGACGGCCGACGGGCAAATCAGGGTAGTGAACGAGCCATGAAGCGCAGACAGGGCGGCCTTACCCTGATCGAGGTCATGGTGGCGATTCTGCTGATGGCAATCGTCAGTCTGATTGCGTGGCGTGGTCTGGACAGCGTGACGCGCACCGACAGTCATTTGCAGAGGGACGCAGAACAAAACCGGGAGGTCCTGCACACCCTGCACCAACTGGAGCGAGATGTGGCTTTGCGGGCGAACGTCGAGTTGCAGGCGCCGGACCTGAACAACAACGACCCCCAACACGCCGCGAAGTCGAAGGTCATCAGCGTCCGCAGTACCGACAACAACAGCTTCCGTCTCGACGTGATCCGCAGCGCGGCAACTTCGGACAGTGGCTTGCAGCGTGTTCGCTGGTGGCTGGAGGGGGACACGCTGTACCGTGCCAGCGCTGCTGCCCGGGATCGCTTCCCCTTGCCGACGCCCACGTCTCGCGACGGCGTGGCGGTACTGGGTAATATCACCAGCCTGCAGGTGCGTATCTGGGAGCCCGGCGCAGGCTGGCGCCAGTTGAACGGCAATCGTAAAAACGGCCCGCGAGGCCTGGAAATCCGATTGACCCGGGAAACGCCCCAGGGTGAGGAGCGTTTTCGACAGGTGCTGGGCCCACTGAATTGACTCGCTGACCCTCTACATACCGATGGAGCTCAAGGGCAGCGTAAGCCGGGTTCACTTCACCTGCCCCAGGTTGGCCTCGCTCAAATCCAGTTCCCCCAGCACCCTGCGCACCACATCGTCGCCGATCTCGTGATGACGGTGCAGCCGATACAGCTCCAGACGCTGCGCCCGCAGCGCACGCAAACGCAAGCGGCGCTCCAGTTGATCCATCTGTTCGGCCAGCGCGCGGGCCTCGGCGCTGTCGTTATAGGCATCGAGTTGCTGGCGATACTCGGCCATCAGGCGCGCTTTCAGTTCAGCCGCCAGTGCCGCCTGCGAAGCATCCTGCTGTGCGCCAGGTTCGGCGGTTTCTTCTGCTTCCAGCGCGTGAATCGCCGCCTCGGCAGTGCGGCGCCAGGCTTCATCAGCTTCCTGTTGCAGGGCGTCGTCCGCGCTTTTCTCGACGCCGCGCAGCAACAGCGGCAAGGCAATGCAGGCCGACACCAGCGACAGCAGGATCACCCCGGCGGCGATGAAAATCAGCAGGTCGCGTTCCGGGAAATCCTTGCCGGCACTGATCAGAAGCGGCACCGACATCACACCCGCCAAGGTCACCGCCCCGCGCACGCCACCCACGGTCAGCAGCCAGCAGGAGCGCGCATTCGGGCCGAGTACCAACTCGCCCTTGCCCCGCCAGCGACGCACCATGCCGATCAGTCGCCAGATGCTCTGCACCCAGACATAGCGCAGCAGCAGCAACACGCCGAAGATCGCCACCACCTCCAGGCAGCGCCAGGCCAGGGTCGGCCAGAGCGAGGCTTCGTGGCTGGTCACCGCCTTGATGATGTCCGGCAATTGCAGGCCCAGCAGCAGGAAGATCAGGCCATTGAAAGCGAATTCCAGCAGCGACCAGACACTGCGGTTGAGCAGTCGGGTACTGGTCTGCCGCGGCAGCAGGTCGAGCCAGCTCTGCATCATTCCCGCCGCCACGGCCGAGAGAATGCCCGAAGCGCCCAGGCGCTCGGCCAGTACATAAGCGGCGAACGGCAGGAGCAACATGAACACCACGTGGGTAGCCGGGTCGTCCCAGCCGCGAGCGATCATCCAGGTGCGCAGGCGGCCCACCAGCCAGCTCAAGGCAACGCCGATGGCCAGGCCGCCGAGCGCCACCAGGACGAAGGTCAGGCTGGCCTCGGCCAGGGAAAACACCCCGGTGATGGCTGCCGCCAGGGCGAACTTGAAAGTCACCAGGCCCGACGCGTCGTTCATCAGCGCTTCGCCTTGCAGCATGTGCATCAACGGCGTCGGCAGGCGGTCCTGGGTGATGGCCGACACCGCCACGGCATCGGTCGGCGACAGCACCGCGGCAAGCGCGAAGGCCACGGGCAGCGGAATGGACGGAATGATCCAGTGGATGAAGTAACCGGCGCCAACCACGGTAAACAGCACCAACCCCACCGCGAGCGTGAGGATCGGCCCGCGCAAGCGCCACAGTTCGCGCTTGGGCATGCGCCAGCCATCGGAGAACAGCAGCGGCGGCAGGAACAGGAAGAGAAACAGTTCAGGGTCCAGCGCCACATGCAAACCCAGGGTCGGCCAGGCCAGCAAGGCACCGGCGGCGATCTGCACCAGCGGCAACGGCAGCGGGATCATTCGCCCCACCAGCTTGGAGACACTGACCAGCATCAGCAGGATGAGGACGGTATAGGCTGACTGCATACGGCGTGTTTCCTGTTCGATTCGAAAGCATTCCCTGGCACGCTGGACAGCCGAGTGCCATTGGACACATATAGTAACGACCTCGACCACCGAGCGACCGCTGAACATAAGTCGCAGGTCGGCGGAGAATGTGTAACACCATGCTACACAAGACTTTTATCCTGCTGCATCGGTTTTACCCTCCCATACCGTGATTACAAGGAAGAGCGTCCGATGGCCCCAGACCTGAACAACGATAGCCCCGATCGCGCCCTGCTCGTCATCGACGTGCAGAACGACTTCATTCCCGGCGGTGCCCTGCCGGTGACCGGCGGCGACCAGATCGTGCCGCTGATCAACCGCATCGCCGGCGGTTTTCGCAATGTGGTCCAGGCCCAGGACTGGCACCCCGCCGGTCACGCCTCGTTTGCCTCAAGCCATCCCGGCCGCAAGCCGTTCGAGGTCATCGAATTGCCGTACGGGCCGCAGGTGCTGTGGCCCGATCACTGCATCCAGGGCAGCGAGGGCGCGCTGTTTCACCCGTTGCTGAACATCCCCCATACCCAGTTGATCGTGCGCAAAGGCGGCAATCCGGCGGTGGACAGTTACTCGGCATTCACCGAAGCCGACCAGAAGACCACCACGGGCCTCGCCGGCTACTTGCAGGAAAAGGGTATTTCCACCGTCTACGTGGTCGGCCTGGCGCTGGACTTCTGCGTCGCCTGGACGGCGCTGCATGCCCGGGGCAAGGGTTTCGTCACTTATGTGGTGCTGGACGCCTGCCGGGCCATCGACAGCGACGGCTCGCTGGAGCGGGCAATGGCGGAGATGCAGGAAGCCGGGGTGATTTTCATCGAGTCCCGGCAGTTACTCGTCGCACCCTGATACACGCATGTCCGATGCCGGCGCCACAGCCGTGGCGCCGTGCCCGTTGTTGCCGCATAATCCAGCCCACCCAAAATTCCGAGGAGTCGCGGGGTTGCTGCGGGAACGCCCGACAACCCTTAATGTTCAATGGCTTACACTCTTTACGGCATCAAAGCCTGTGACACGATGAAAAAGGCACGTAGCTGGCTCGAAGAACAAGCCATCGACTACGCCTTCCACGATTACAAAACCCAGGGCATCGACCGGGACAGCCTCAACCGCTGGTGCGACGAGCACGGCTGGAACGTGATCCTGAACCGCGCCGGCACCACCTTCCGCAAGCTCGATGACGCCCAGAAGGCCGACATCGACCAGGCCAAGGCCGTCGAACTGATGCTCGCCCAACCGTCGATGATCAAGCGCCCGGTACTCGACCTGGGCGACAAGACCCTGGTGGGTTTCAAACCGGACCTGTACGCGGCCGCGCTGAAGTGAGCCGCACGCTTTTCATCAATTTCAGTACGAGGTAACTGCATGTCCACTTCCCTGTTCAGCCTGGCCTTCGGTGTCGGCACCCAGAACCGCCAAGGCGCTTGGCTGGAAGTCTTCTACGCCCAGCCACTGCTCAACCCGGCCGCCGAACTGGTCGCCGCCGTCGCCCCATTGCTGGGTTATGAAGGCGGCAACCAGGCCATCACCTTCACCACGTCCCAGGCCGCGCAACTGGCCGAAGCGATCAAGGCTGTCGATCCGCTGCAATCCGCCCTGCTGACCCGCCTTGCTGAAAGCAGCAAGCCGCTGGTCGCCACGCTGCTGGCCGAAGACGCCACCCTGAGCTCGACGCCCGAGGCGTACCTCAAGCTGCACCTGCTCTCCCACCGCCTGGTCAAGCCGCACGGCCTGAGCCTGGCCGGCATCTTCCCGCTGCTGCCGAACGTCGCCTGGACCAGCCAGGGCGCCATCGACCTGGCCGAACTGGCCGAGCAGCAACTGGAAGCGCGCCTGAAAGGCGAGCTGCTGGAAGTGTTCTCGGTAGACAAATTCCCGAAGATGACCGACTACGTCGTGCCGACCGGCGTGCGTATCGCCGACAGCGCCCGTGTCCGCCTGGGCGCCTACATCGGCGAAGGCACCACGATCATGCACGAAGGCTTCGTCAACTTTAACGCCGGCACCGAAGGCCCGGGCATGATTGAAGGCCGCGTTTCCGCGGGCGTCTTCGTCGGCAAGGGTTCGGACCTGGGCGGCGGTTGCTCGACCATGGGCACCCTGTCCGGTGGCGGCAACATCATCATCAAAGTGGGCGAAGGCTGCCTGATCGGCGCCAACGCCGGTATCGGCATCCCGCTGGGCGACCGCAACACCGTCGAAGCCGGCCTGTACATCACTGCGGGCACCAAGGTGCAACTGCTCGACGAGCAGAACCAACTGGTCAAAGTGGTCAAGGCCCGCGACCTGGCCGGCCAGACCGACCTGCTGTTCCGCCGCAACTCGGTTTCCGGCGCTGTCGAGTGCAAGACGCACAAGTCGGCCATCGAGCTGAACGAAGCGCTGCACGCCCACAACTAAGTGGTACGATCGGGTCTGGCCTTTCGCCAGACCCGATATTCAGGCCCTACGATCATGTTCCAACCCTCTCCCTGGCGCGCGGATTTTCCCGCCATCGCCGCCCTGCAACGCCAGCACCAGACCTATCTGGACAGCGCGGCAACCACCCAGAAACCCCAAGCCCTGCTCGATGCGCTGAGCCATTACTACGCCCATGGCGCAGCCAATGTGCACCGTGCCCAGCACCTGCCGGGCGCCCTGGCGACCCAGGCCTTCGAGGCCAGCCGGGAAAAAGTCGCGCTCTGGCTCAATGCCAGTGCCAGCGGACAAATCGTCTTCACCCACGGCGCCACCTCGGCACTGAACCTGCTGGCCTATGCCCTCGAAGGACGTTTCGAGGCCGGTGAGGAAATCGCTGTCAGCGCCCTCGAACACCACGCCAACCTGTTGCCGTGGCAGCAACTGGCCAAGCGCCGCGGCCTGAAGCTGGTGATCCTGCCGCTGGACGGGCGCGGCCAGATCGACCTCGACGCCGCCCTGCAACTCATCGGCCCGCGCACTCGCTTGCTGGCGGTCAGCCAGCTCTCCAATGTCCTTGGCACCTGGCAGCCGTTGCAGCCGTTGCTCGACCATGCCCGCGCCCAAGGCGCGCTGACTGTGGTCGACGGTGCACAAGGCGTGGTCCACGGCCGGCACGACGTTGCCCGGCTGGGTTGTGATTTCTACGTCTTTTCCAGCCACAAGCTCTACGGCCCGGACGGCCTCGGCGTGCTCTACGGGCGCCACGAGGCATTGGCCCTGCTGCGCCACTGGCAGTTCGGCGGCGAAATGGTGCAACTGGCCGGTTACGAAGAGTCGAGCTTCCGCCCCGCCCCACTTGGCTTCGAAGCCGGTACGCCGCCGATCGCCAGCGTGATCGGCCTCGGCGCGACCCTCGACTACTTGGCCAGCCTCGACCAGAACGCCGTCACCGAACATGAAGCCGCGCTGCACCGCCATCTGCTGCGCGGCCTGCAGGATCGCGAAGGCGTTCGCCTGCTCGGCGCTCCGCAGGCGGCCCTGGCCAGCTTCGTGGTGGATGGCGTGCACAACGCCGATGTATCGCACCTGCTGACCGAGCAGGGTGTCGCCGTGCGCGCCGGCCATCACTGCGCCATGCCACTGGTCAATCGCCTCGGGCTCGACGGCGCGATCCGCGTGTCGCTGGCGCTGTACAACGATTCGGACGACCTGCTGCACTTCTTCAACGCGCTGGACCAAGCCCTGGAGTTGCTGCGATGAGCCTCGCCCCCGGTGCACAAGAGGCACTCGACAGCTTCAACGCCGCGGCGGGCTGGGAACAGCGCGCCCGCCTGCTGATGCAGTGGGGCGAACGGCTGGCGCCGCTGAGTGATGAGGAAAAGTCCGACGCCAATCGCGTCCATGGCTGTGAAAGCCAGGTGTGGCTGGTGGCCCATGAAGCAGACGGCCGCTGGCGTTTCGCCGCGGGCAGCGATGCGCGCTTGATTCGCGGCTTGCTGGCGTTGTTGCTGGTGCGGGTCGAGGGCTTGTCCAGCGCCGAACTGCGCACGCTGGACCTGCCCGACTGGTTCAATCAGCTCGGCCTCGGCCGGCAGCTCTCCCCTTCGCGCAGCAACGGTCTGAACGCCGTGCTGCAACGCATGGCTCAGCTCGCTTCGGGCGGCTGAGCCTTTTTGCGCTCGGCCGGGGGGGGGGGGGGGGGGCCCCCCCGCGCCCCCCCCCCCCCCCCGCCCCCCCACCACCCCCCCCCCCCCCCCCCCCAAA
>NZ_JANLOA010000113.1:0-603 GCF_025466035.1 Pseudomonas sp. 20P_3.2_Bac5
CTTGACCTTGGGTGCCAGCAGCAACGCGATGTTTAATCCCACATCGTTGTGGTCTTTCGGCGGGCCTGGGGGTGGCAGTGCGTCGGGGCCTTGCTGCATGTAGGTGCAGATGTAAGCCCAGGCGTGGGCGTCGGCGCCCATGGTGGTGAGGGGAAAGCGGTCAATGACTTCATTGGTGCCCGGCCTGACGATGGAGAGCACCACGCCGCCCTTGATGACGACTCCATGCGAAGTCGCGCCGCGCTTCAGCCAGCGCTCGGCGCGGACCTGTGGCCAGTCGTACGCCACCGGCTCGACCCGCCAGCGTTCGAAGGGGTTCCACCAGCGGTAGTTGAAGTTGTAGGCGTAGAGGCGTTGGCGGGTGCGGTTGAAGCGGAGAGGTTGATCTCGGGGAGGTACTGCATCGAATTTCACACAGAGCAGGAGTGACCAAACTCCGACGAAAGCTCCGAAGACAAACATGATCCATTCTTCAGGACTCAGCTCACGCCAGTCTGACAAGAAAAGCCATAACATCCCTCCAGTCATGATGATTTGGGCAGGAGCGAACCAAACCATCAATCCTCTGATAAGCGCAAATCCACGCGGCAGTTCAAGAAAGAC
>NZ_JANLOA010000056.1:0-592 GCF_025466035.1 Pseudomonas sp. 20P_3.2_Bac5
CGCGGCGATGGTGATGCTGCCTTCGGTGGCGTCCTTGGCGATGGTGATGGTTTCACCGTTGCTCAGGGTGACCTTCATTTCAGTGCCGGCCGGGTTGGTCAGTTTGGCGGTGTAGGTGATCTGACCGCCTTCCTGGACGGTGCCGGTGGCGGTCAGCGAGACGCCAGTGGTGTCGAGGTGAGCGGGGTTATCCGTCACGGTGGTGGACGGCGCTCCGGCCGTGACCAGCTTCTCGTAGTTGCCGCCAGTGACGCCGGTGATGCTGTTGGTCAGCGCTGCGTTGGTGTTGTAGACGTTGTTTGGTGCGACGTAGTCCACCGAGCCGCTCGACGCATTGACCGCGATGGTGATCGACTGGCCGTTGGCGAGGCTGATGACCAGTGGCGCGCCGGTGACCGGTGCGCTGACGGTAGCGGTGTAGGTGACGACGCCGCCCTCTACCACACTTGGCGTCGCAGTCAGGGTTACGGTCGAAGTGTCGATCGTGTCGGTGACGGCGGTTACCGCTGGCGTGCTGCTGACGTTCAACTTCTCGAAATCACCGCCAGTGGTGCCGGTAATGGTGGCGCTGACGTTGCCGCTGTCCACGTAT
>NZ_JANLOA010000122.1:0-476 GCF_025466035.1 Pseudomonas sp. 20P_3.2_Bac5
CGATGAAAGCTTTGTGTTGTCTTGTGGTAGGCCCGCTTAGGCAGCACTAGCAAACGGCGCTCTCCCAAGACTTGGAACAGCCTATCTCGGCCGACCTGGAATCGTCTGTCAGGTTGGCAATGCAGCAGATAGTGCAGCTTGCGTGTACCCAGGCGAGGCTGGCGCATCCGGACTTGCTGTACAAACTCAACCACCCGGTCTGCCTGGCGTTCTTTGCCATCAGCAACTCGGTTGCGCTTGTAGTAAGCCTGTCGACTGATGCCTAGAAACTGACAAGCCCTGGCAATGCTCAGTCCTGCGACTTGACCTTGCGAGAGGACTTGCCGGATCGCTTTTTTACGACCGAGACACCATAGTCATTTTTCAGAACATCAACGACCGTCTCAAAGAACTGGGCCTTCTGGCTCATCAGCTCAAGCTGCTGCTCAAGCTCTTTGATCCGCTGCTCTGGAGTGAGCGTTTTGGGGTCAGACATC
>NZ_JANLOA010000090.1:0-436 GCF_025466035.1 Pseudomonas sp. 20P_3.2_Bac5
TTGATTGTTGACGCTGGTTTGCACTTCCAGGTCGCCCGCTACCAGGCCGCCGGGGATCGCGCCGATCGCCAGGCCGTTGTCGGTGAGGCTGCCGGTGTAGTCGATCAGGCGGTACACGCCCAGGCCGAAGCCGCCGGCGTCGGTGACGTTGAGCTTGCCGTCGAGCACCAGGTTGCCGTTGACCTTGAGCATCCCGGCCTGGCCCGCGACCGCGGCGCCGAGGAAGGCGTCGAGGTTGGAGTCGTTGTTGAGGGTCAGGTTGCCGGTGGTCAGGGTGGTGCTGCTCGCGAGCTGCACGTGGCCGCCATCGGCGAGGGTCACGGCGCCGTCGATGCGGCCCGTGCCAGCAAGGGTGGCGCCGTTGGCGACGGTCAGCCCAGAGGTGCCCAGCACGCCCTGGCCGGTGACGGACAGGGTGCCTTCGCTCACCGTGGTG
>NZ_JANLOA010000052.1:0-436 GCF_025466035.1 Pseudomonas sp. 20P_3.2_Bac5
CTGATTGTTGACGCTGGTTTGCACTTCCAGGTCGCCCGCTACCAGGCCGCCCGGGATCGTGCCGATTGCCAGGCCGTTGTCGGTGAGGCTGCCGGTGTAGTCGATCAGGCGGTACACGCCGAGGCCGAAGCCGCCGGCGTCGGTGACGTTGAGCTTGCCGTCGAGCACCAGGTTGCCGTTGACCTTGAGCATTCCGGCCTGGCCCGCGACCGCGGCGCCGAGGAAGGCGTCGAGGTTGGAATCGTTGTTGAGGGTCAGGTTGCCGGTGGTCAGGGTGGTGCTGCTCGCGAGCTGCACATGGCCGCCATCGGCGAGGGTCACGGCGCCGTCGATGCGGCCCGTGCCAGCGAGGGTGGCGCCGTTGGCGACGGTCAGCCCAGAGGTGCCCAGCACGCCCTGGCCAGTGACGGACAGGACGCCTTGGCTCACCGTGGTA
>NZ_JANLOA010000008.1:0-421 GCF_025466035.1 Pseudomonas sp. 20P_3.2_Bac5
GCTGGCGTTGACCGCAATGGTGATGCTCTGGCCGTTGGCCAGGCTGATCACCAGAGGCGAGCCGGTGACCGGAGCGCTGACGGTGGCGGTGTAGGTGACGACGCCGCCCTCTACCACGCTTGGAGTCGCCGTCAGGGTCACGGTCGAGGTGTCGATGGTGTCGGTGACCGCGGTAACCGCAGGCGCCGAGCTGACATTCAGCTTCTCGAAATCGCCGCCAGTGGTGCCAGTGATGGTGGCGCTGACGTTGCCGCTGTCCACGTACACGGTGTTTTTCGGGGCGGCGATGGTGATGCTGCCTTCAGTGGCGTCCTTGGCGATGGTGATGGTTTCACCGTTGCTCAGGGTGACCTTCATTTCCGTGCCGGCTGGGTTGGTCAGCTTGGCGGTGTAAGTGATCTGGCCGCCTTCCTGGACGGTG
>NZ_JANLOA010000059.1:0-393 GCF_025466035.1 Pseudomonas sp. 20P_3.2_Bac5
GTCGCGTCCTGTTTCGAACTGGCCTCCAACGCACCCGCCCCGCCTTTCTCGCGACCGGTGTCGCTGTCGTAGTTGACGTAGGCGATGCCGGCGAACGGTTCCAGCGCCACGCCGCCAGCTTCGACGGTGTAACCCACTTCGCCGAAGACCTGCGCGGTGCCGGCCTTGTACTTGGCTTTCAGCTCTTCGTTGTAGCTGCCCGCCGCGACATGCCTTTTGCTGTCGATGTCGTGCCAGCTATAACCGGCGCCCATGCGTGCGGCGAAGGCGTCGAGTTGGTAGCTGAGGTAGGTGGCCAGGTGGTAGCTGTCGACCGACGCATCCGAGTTGCGCTTGCTGGCATCGAGGCTGGTCTTGGTGTAGCCCGCCGCGATACCCGCGCGCCATTCGTCA
>NZ_JANLOA010000002.1:0-349 GCF_025466035.1 Pseudomonas sp. 20P_3.2_Bac5
CGTCACTGGCACCACCGGTGGTGATTTCGAACATCTGGAAGTTAGCCCGACTGCAGCCGTCACTGCTGTGACTGACTCGATCGATACGTCGACAGTGACCCTGACTGCTACTGCCAGCGCTGTTGAAGGCGGCGTCGTCACCTACACCGCTTCGGTAACGGCGCCAGTAACCGGCGCGCCACTGGTCATCAGCTTGGCTAACGGCCAGTCGATCACCATCCCGGTTAATGCAAGCAGCGGCTCGGTGGACTTCATCGCACCGAATAACGTGTTGAACACCAACACGCCGCTGACCAACAGCATCACCGGTGTGACTGGCGGCAACTACGAGCACCTGGAAACCGCAGGT
>NZ_JANLOA010000111.1:0-349 GCF_025466035.1 Pseudomonas sp. 20P_3.2_Bac5
TATCTCGATGGCGTCATTGCGCCAGGCATTCAGTTCCTGAACGATGCCAATCGGGTCATCAAGGACAACCGCGACACCGCCGCCGTCCATCAAGCGCTCCAGCGCGTTGCGGTAGATGGAATCCATGTCCCTGGGTACGTCTCCAGGGGCAAGTGCGCTGCGAAAGGGCGGGAATGCCTGTTTCTCCAGCATGGCCCTCGCGGCGACATCACCGACAGCCCGAAACTCCGCGACGAGGCTGTCGACATGCGACGGGGTAATGACATCGTCGAACACTCCACAACTGTGGGCGAGCGTGCGCAGGTCAAACTTCTGCAGACGGTCACGGTAGCGGTTGCTGCTCAGGTGG
>NZ_JANLOA010000041.1:0-349 GCF_025466035.1 Pseudomonas sp. 20P_3.2_Bac5
TCACCTGAGCAGCAACCGCTACCGTGACCGCCTGCAGAAGTTTGATCTGCGCACGCTGGCCAACAGTTGTGGCGTGTTCGACGATGTCATTACCCCGTCGCATGTCGACAGCCTCGTCGCGGAGTTTCGGGCCGTCGGTGATGTCGCCGCGAGGGCCATGCTGGAGAAACAGGCATTCCCGCCCTTTCGCAGCGCACTTGCCCCCGGAGACGTACCCAGGGACATGGATTCCATCTACCGCAACGCGCTGGAGCGCCTGATGGACGGAGGCGGTGTCGCCGTTGTCCTCGATGACCCGATTGGCATCGTTCAGGAACTGAATGCCTGGCGCAATGACGCCATCGAGATG
>NZ_JANLOA010000126.1:0-138539 GCF_025466035.1 Pseudomonas sp. 20P_3.2_Bac5
ACCGCCGCCCAGGCGAATGCCCAGTTGCTTGAGGGTTTCCGGATTGAACAGGTCATCGCCCCAGCGCCCGTCCAGCAGCGGCAGGTCGCTGGCGTTGGCGTCTTCGCGGCGGAAGGCATACAGCTTGAGCAGCGCTTCGACGCAGCGTTGCTCACGTTGGCGAATGGTTTCGCGCAGTTCGCGCACGGCGGCGGCTTCTTCGTCCGGCTTGGCCACCACGCTGCGCCGGCACGCTGCGCAATCCACCAGCAGTTCGGCGATCAGGCGTTTGCCGCTGTGCTGGCGAAGCTGCCGTTGCGCCTGCTGGTCGTCGATCAGCCGTTGCAGGGCCGGGCGGGCGTTTTCCAGCATCAGGGCGAGGCTTTCGTACAGCCGTCGTTCGCCGTCTTCGGGTGGCGCAACGCTGTCGAAACGCACCAGCGCGTGCAGCCCCAACCGGGCCAGGGCCTCACGCCAGTCGGGTTCGCGGTGGTCGCTGCTGGCGACAAAGTTGAGCACCGGCAGCAGCGGCTTGCCGCAGCCGGCCAGCACTTCCAGTTCGTCGCGGTACTTGGCCAGCACCGGTTCGCGGGCGTCGATCACATAGAGCCCGGCGTCGCTGGCCTGCAACTGGCGCAACACCTTGGCCTCCTGTTCGAAGCGCTGGCGCGCCTCGCTGCTCTGCAGGAAGCGTTCGAGCCGGGCCGGGCCGTCGAGGCGCTCACCGGGGCGTTCCAGTCGTTCCAGATAATCGAGCAGGGCGATGGCGTCTTCCAGGCCGGGCGTGTCGTACAGCTCCAGCAGCGGCTGGCCGTCCACCGACAGCCGCGCACCTTCGACATGCCGGGTGGTGCTGGGGCGATGGGACACTTCGCCGAAGCCGACATCGCGGGTCAGGGTCCGCAGCAGCGAGGTCTTGCCGACATTGGTGTGGCCGACCACGGCCAGCTTCAGCGCTTTAGTCATGACCGTGCTCCAGCCAGTTCAACGGTGCCGTGTCGGCGTGGGGCAAGGCCAGTTGGTCCAGGGCCTGATGCCAGTCGCCCAGACGCTCCGCGTCCAGCGCCTGGCCGGGTGGCGGCTGCATCAGCCAGATGCGCGTGGCCGCCGCGCTGCGCGCCAGCTCGGCGAGCAGCGCGAGGCTGCCGCGATCCGGCGAGCGCCGTGGGTCGCAGGCAATCGCCAGGCGCGCCGGAGGAAAGTGGCTGAGCTGTTCCAGCAGGCGCTTGCGTGATTCGCGGCTGTCCAGCACGCCGGCGTTGGTCACCGAGGCCGGCAGGGCGGGCGGCCACGGGCGTTGATCGTCCAGCTCCAGGCCCACCAGCAGCGCGCCGTCGTGTTGCACGTCGTCCTGGCCGCGTTCGATTTGCGGCAACTGATCGGGCGCGGCGTCGTTCACGCCGAGGCGTTCGCTGCTGGGCATCAACGCTTCGCGCAGGGCGCTGTAGCCGGGGAGCTTGAGGTCGAGGGCAAGGCGCGCGCGGCCCTGACGCCAGCGCCACAGGCAGAGCACCGCCAGCAGCAGGCGCGGCAGGATGCCGTAGACCACCAGCACACCGAGCAGCCAGCCGGCCCAGGCCTGACGACTCAGTTCCAACGCCGGCTGGCTGTCGCCGCTGGCGCGGATCATCGCCGCGTCCGGGGTGCTGAATCCGAGCAGGGACGGCAGGGCGCCGAGGGTCTGGGTGAGGCTGACGAAGGTATCGGGTTGGAGCAGGGTGGTTTCCCAAACGAAGCCGTAGCGCCGGGTCGAGAGCAGCATCAACAGCAACACCAGCGCGGCGAGCAGGGCCAGCAGCCAGAGGCCGTGGACCAGCGTGCCGAGTAGCCAGCGGGTCAGGCGCTGGCGTTGCAACAGCACCAACAGGGCTGGAGCGAGGTGCGCGGCTTTGGCGTCGCGGGCGAGTTTTTCGCTGAGCCAGAGCCACAGCCGGCCGAGGCTCGCGCCCTGATCGCCGGCCATGGAAAGGCCGGTGGCCCAGCCCAGCAGTAAAAGGAGATTGAGCCCGAGCAGGCTGCCCAGGGCCCAGAACACATTCACCGGACGTTGCCCGTCGCCAAGGGCGGCAAAGGCCAGCCCGGCTCCGCTGACCAGCGCCACAACCAGCAGTGCCAGCAAGGCCAGGCGGGCGCCGCGTTTGTAGTGTTCCAGCGCCTGGCCCAGGCCGTCGCGTTCGGCCAGGAACAGGGCGCGGTGTTCGATGCGCCGGGCGAGGTCGCCGCCCTGTTGGCGGGCGCGGCGATTGGCTTCCTGGTCTTCCAGGGGCCCCGTGTGTTCTTCGCGCAGGCGCACCGCTTCGGTCAGCCAGCGCTTGTCCAGGTCGGTCAGTCCAGTCACGTACAGCTTCCGTTGAGCGAGTCAGTCTGGAAGCATAACCCAGGCATCCGCGAACGGGCTTTGCTATCCTCGCCGCCATGAAAACATCACGCCCTCTCAGCCTGATCGCGGCCCTCGCCGAGAACCGCGTCATCGGCATCGACAATCGCATGCCCTGGCATTTGCCGGGGGACTTCAAGTACTTCAAGGCCACCACCCTGGGCAAGCCGATCATCATGGGTCGCAAGACCTGGGATTCGCTGGGCCGCCCTTTGCCGGGCCGGCTGAACCTGGTGGTCAGCCGCCAGACCGGCCTGCAACTGCAAGGCGCCGAAGTGTTCGCCTCGCTGGAAGACGCTATCGTCCGCGCCGACCAGTGGGCGGCGGAGCAGGGTGTGGATGAGCTGATGCTGATCGGTGGCGCGCAGCTTTACGGGCAGGCGCTGGAGACGGGACTGGCGGATCGCTTGTACCTGACCCGGGTGGAATTGAGCCCGGAAGGCGATGCCTGGTTTCCCGCGGTGGATGAGCGGGTCTGGACCAAGGTGTCCAGCGAGCAGGCGCCGGCGGAGGAAGGGAAGCCGGTGTATCACTTTGAGGTTTGGGAGCGGGGCTGAGGTTTTGGGACCGCTTTACGGTCCTTTCGCTGCGGTTCGGTGCGCCGAACCGCAGCGATCAGAGTCCTACGAGTGACTCAACTGCACCTGCTCATCCGCCGCCAGCAGCGCCTTGTCGGTCTGCCCCATGATCTGGCTGGTGATAGTCCCCGCCGTCATCGCGCCGCTGACATTCAGCGCCGTGCGGCCCATGTCGATCAGCGGTTCGACCGAGATCAGCAGCGCCACCAGCTCCACCGGCAAGCCCATCGCCGGTAGCACGATCAGCGCGGCGAAGGTCGCCCCGCCACCCACCCCGGCCACCCCGGCCGAACTCAAGGTCACCACTGCCACCAGCGTCGCGATCCAGAGCGGATTCAGCGGGTCGATGCCGACTGCCGGCGCGACCATCACCGCCAGCATTGCCGGATACAGCCCGGCGCAACCGTTCTGGCCGATGGTAGCGCCGAACGACGCGGCGAAGCTGGCGATGGCCTGCGGCACGCCCAGGCGACGGGTTTGCGCTTCAATGCTCAGCGGGATGCTGGCGGCGCTGGAGCGGCTGGTGAAGGCGAAGGTCAGCACCGGCCAGACCTTGCGCAGGAAGCGCAGCGGGTTGACCCCGGAAAGGCTCAGCAACACGCCATGCACCACGAACATCAGCGCCAGGCCGATGTAGGACACCACCACGAAACTGCCCAGCTTGAGGATGTCGTCCAGGTTCGAACTGGCGACCACTTTGGTCATCAGCGCCAGCACGCCATACGGGGTCAGTTTCATCACCAGGCGCACCAGGCGCATCACCCAGGCTTGCAGGGTTTCGATGGCGGCGAGGGCGCGGTTGCCTTTCTCCGGTTCGTCCTTGAGCAGTTGCAGCGCGGCCACGCCGAGGAAGGCGGCGAAGATCACCACGCCGATGATCGAGGTCGGCCGGGCCCGGGCCAGGTCGCCCACCGGGTTGCTCGGGATGAACGAGAGCAGCAGTTGCGGGATGTTCAGGTCGGCGACCTTGCCCGCGTAATCGCTCTGGATCACTTGCAGGCGCGCGGTTTCCTGCGTGCCGGCCACCAGTCCTTCGGCGCTCAGGCCGAACAGGTTGGTCAGGACGATACCGATCAGCGCGGCGATCGCGGTGGTGAACAGCAGCGTGCCGATAGTCAGCACGCTGATGCGGCCCAGCGACGAAGCATTGTGCAGCCGCGCCACGGCGCCGAGGATCGAGACGAAGATCAGCGGCATGACGATCATTTGCAGCAGTTGCACATAACCGTTGCCGACCAGGTCGAGCCAGCCGATGGTGGCTTTGAGCACTGGGTTACCGGCGCCGTAGATCGCATGCAGCGCGGCGCCGAACAACACGCCCAGCACCAGGCCGATCAGCACCTTCCTGGCCAGGCTCCAGTTGCGGTGACGGGTTTGAGCCAGGCCCAGCAGCAACGCCAGGAACACCAGCAGATTGAGAAACAGCGGCAGGTTCATTGAAGCTCCAGAAAAAACGACGCGCATCGCCGCTGTGGGCGATAGCTGAAACGAAAATGCTAACAGTCTGAAAACAAAGGACTTTATATCGATATGGAATGACGAGTGTCGTTTCTGGAATAACAGAAGGTCGTTTTTGGACAAGTGGCTGCCGTTGAGGCCGTTGTCGACGTCGTTGTCAGAGTTGGGCGGTGACGGTGGACTGCTTAGGGTGGAGCGCACCCTTTTGCAGGAGACCCGCACATGACGTTCGCTCCGAAAATCCTCGCCGCCGGCCTGGCCCTGCTGTTCGCCGGGCAGACCCTGGCGGTGGAGTTGAAACACTGGCCGGCCCCGGCCGCGAAGCAGCTCGACGCGATGATCGCCGCCAATGCCCACAAAGGTAACTACGCGGTGTTCGACATGGACAACACCAGCTACCGCTTCGACCTCGAAGAGTCGCTGCTGCCGTTCATGGAAAACAAAGGCCTGCTGACCCGCGACAAGCTCGACCCCTCGCTCAAGCTGATCCCGTTCAAGGACACCGCCGAGCACAAGGAAAGCCTGTTCAGTTACTACTACCGCCTCTGCGAAATCGACGACATGGTCTGCTACCCGTGGGTCGCGCAGGTATTTTCCGGCTTCACCCTCAAGGAACTCAAAGGCTACGTCGATGAGCTGATGGCGTCGGGCAAGCCGGTGCCGAGCACCTATTTCGAGGGCGATCAGGTCAAGGCCATCGAGGTGCAGCCGCCCAAGGTGTTCACCGGGCAGACCGAGCTGTTCAACAAGCTGATGGAGAACGGCATCGAGGTCTACGTGATGACGGCGGCTTCCGAAGAACTGGTGCGAATGGTCGCTGCCGATCCGAAGTACGGCTACAACGTGAAGCCGCAGAACGTCATCGGCGTCAGCCTGTTGCTCAAGGACCGCGCCAGCGGCGCCCTGACTACCGCGCGCAAGCAGATCAGCGCCGGCCAGTACGACCCCGCCGCCAACCTCGGCCTGGAACTGACCCCGTACCTGTGGACCCCGGCGACCTGGATGGCGGGCAAGCAGGCGGCGATCCTCACCTACATCGATGAGTGGAAGAAACCGGTGCTGGTGGGCGGCGACACCCCGAGCAGCGACGGCTACATGCTGTTCCACAGTGTCGATGTGGCCAAGGGCGGGGTTCATCTGTGGATCAACCGCAAGGCCAAATACATGGACCAGATCAACGCAATGATGGCCAAGCACGCGGCTGCCCAGGCCAGGGAAGGGTTGCCGGTGACGGCGGACAAGAATTGGGTGGTGGTGACGCCCGAAGACATTCAATAGTTCGCACGGCCTCATCGCTGCGGCTCGGCGCCCCCCAACCGCAGCGATAAGGCCCCTGAGCCCACGGCAGGATCCCCATAAAAAAACCGGCACCCAAGGGCGCCGGTTTTTTCATTTCGATCTACAACTCACAGCCCGTCGAGCAGGGCCTTGTTGCGCACCGCGCCTTTGTCGGCGCTGGTGGCCAGCAGGGCGTAGGCTTTCAGCGCGGTGGTCACCTTGCGCGGACGCTGTTCGACCGGCTTCCAGCCTTTCTGGTCCTGGACGATGCGACGTGCCGCCAGTTCTTCATCGCTGACCAGCAGGTTGATCGAGCGGTTCGGAATGTCGATCAGCACTTTGTCGCCGTCCTGCACCAGGCCGATGGCGCCGCCCGCAGCGGCTTCCGGCGAGGCGTGGCCGATGGACAGGCCCGAGGTGCCGCCGGAGAAACGGCCGTCGGTCAGCAGGGCGCAGGCTTTGCCCAGGCCCTTGGACTTCAGGTACGACGTCGGGTACAGCATTTCCTGCATGCCCGGGCCGCCTTTCGGACCTTCGTAGCGAATGATGACGATGTCGCCTTCCTTCACTTCGTCAGCGAGGATGCCGCGCACCGCGCTGTCCTGGCTTTCGAAGATCTTCGCGTTGCCTTCGAACACGTGGATCGACTCATCGACGCCCGCGGTTTTCACTACGCAGCCGTCCAGCGCGATGTTGCCGTACAGCACGGCCAGGCCGCCTTCTTGCGAGTAGGCGTGCTCGACGCTGCGGATGCAGCCGTGTTCACGGTCGTCGTCCAGGGTTTCCCAGCGGGTCGACTGGCTGAACGCGGTTTGCGTCGGGATGCCGGCCGGGCCTGCCTTGAAGAAGGTGTGCACGGCTTCGTCGTCGGTCTGGGTGATGTCCCACTTGGCGATGGCTTCTTCCATGCTCGGGCTGTGCACCGTCGGCAGGTCGGTGTGCAGCAGGCCGCCACGGGCCAGTGAGCCGAGGATGCTGAAGATGCCGCCGGCGCGGTGGACGTCCTCCATGTGGTACTTCTGGATGTTCGGCGCGACCTTGCACAGTTGCGGCACTTTGCGCGACAGGCGATCGATGTCGCGCAGGTCGAACGGGATCTCGGCTTCCTGGGCCGCGGCCAGCAGGTGCAGGATGGTGTTGGTCGAGCCGCCCATGGCGATGTCGAGCATCATGGCGTTCTCGAACGCCTTGAAGTTGGCGACGTTGCGCGGCAGCACGCTGTCGTCGTTGTCGCCGTAGTAGCGCTTGCACAGCTCGACGATGGTGCGGCCAGCCTTGAGGAACAGTTGCTCGCGGTCACTGTGGGTGGCGAGGGTCGAACCGTTGCCCGGCAGGGCCAGGCCCAGGGCTTCGGTCAGGCAGTTCATCGAGTTGGCGGTGAACATGCCGGAGCACGAACCGCAGGTCGGGCAGGCGCTGCGCTCGTACTCGGCGACTTTCTCGTCGCTGGCGGTGGAGTCGGCGGCGATGACCATGGCGTCGACCAGGTCCAGGCCGTGGCTGGCCAGCTTGGTCTTGCCGGCTTCCATCGGGCCGCCGGAAACGAAGATCACCGGGATGTTCAGGCGCAGGGCGGCCATCAGCATGCCGGGGGTGATCTTGTCGCAGTTCGAGATGCAGACGATGGCGTCGGCGCAGTGGGCGTTGACCATGTACTCGACGGAGTCGGCGATGATCTCGCGGCTTGGCAGCGAATAGAGCATGCCGTCGTGGCCCATGGCGATGCCGTCATCCACCGCGATGGTGTTGAATTCCTTCGCCACGCCGCCTGCGCGTTCCACTTCGCGGGCGACCAGTTGGCCCAGGTCCTTCAGGTGCACGTGGCCCGGGACGAACTGGGTGAACGAGTTGGCGATCGCGATGATCGGCTTCTTGAAGTCCTCGTCCTTCATACCGGTGGCGCGCCACAGCGCGCGGGCACCGGCCATGTTGCGGCCGTGGGTGGACGTTTTGGAACGGTAATCAGGCATGAAGCACTCCTGGCGGCTAATCAGGTATCAATGAGGGGAGTGAGCTTCTCTTGTCCTTGGTACCGCAAGGCAGGTGGCCGCTGGTACGGATGAAGCCGAAGACGCCGCGGGATCGCCGTGCGCTCGGCCAGAGCTCATAAACCCGCCGGGGGATGACTGGCGATGAATAGGCCGATTCTACACCGCTGGCGGGCTTAGGGAATGGCGCAATAGACAGTTGGCGCGCGCGGCCCGGCGCTTTGTGGCGCAGACAAGCCCTTTTTTGGTCGGGGTCGCTTTCCGGGCGGCGGAGCGCTACCGTGATCGACTTCTCGCTTTGGACTTCCATGGAGGAGTTTATGGTCCACCCTGCCGATGTTCCCGCCAGCAGCGTCCTGCGGATGCTGTCCACCACGGCCTGGTTCTTCGACTGCTTCGCCCGCCGGGTGACGCCCGAACAGGGCCTGACCGCGCTGGATGCCTACCAGCGGATGAGCCGCGCGGTGCCGGATTGGGTCAACCAGGCGATCCGCCTGCGCGACATGATGGTCCGGCCCTTCGGCCTCAAGCCGGTCGCCGGCTTCAACTTGCGCGAGCAGAAGACCCCGCGGGTGGGCGACAACCTCGATTTCTTCCAGATCGCCGCCGTGACGGACAAGGAACTGGTGCTGTCGCTCAAGGACAGCCACCTGGATGTCCTGATTTCCGTGCACCTGGACCCGAACAACCAGCTCAGCCTGACCTCCATCGTCGAACCGCACAATGCACTGGGCCGCTTCTACATGCGCCTGATCGCGCCGTTTCATCGGCGGGTGGTGAGGTCGATGTTGGGCAGGATCTAGTCAGTAGCGCCCGGCAGCAGGCCATTAAAAGATAACTCTGGACACATCTTTTTCAGGGTGCTTTGATGGCTCAGCGCTTATGTTTGCTCCTTCGCTCATCAGGGAGAGATGGAGGTGCAAAGCAGACTGTTGATCAAGGAGCTTGAAGCTGCTGGTTGGTTTTTGAAGCGTGTCACGGGAAGCCATCACATTTTCAAGCACCCCCGCAATCCAAACTCAATCCCCGTGCCCCATCCCAAAAAGGACCTGCCGCTGGGCACTGTAAAAAGCATCAGGGAACGGGCTGGGCTGAAATAACCCGGGCTCGCCTTTTGCAACTTCGCAGGAGTCAAACATGCAATACCCGATCTGCATCGAATGGGGCGATGAAAAGACCGCCACGGGCATCCAGATTCCGGATATCCCTGGTGCGGTCACCGCAGGCGATACCTTCGAGGATGCCTATGCCGCCGCAGTCGAGGTTGCGCACATCATGCTGGAAGAGATTGTCGGGAGCGGTCAGTCCATTCCTATGCCCACCAGCGCGGCTACTCATCGCAGCAATCCCGATTTCGCGGGCATGGGGTGGGGAATGCTCGAAATCGACGTCACGCCATACTTGGGCAAGACCGAGAAAGTGAATGTCACCCTGCCAGGTTTTGTCATTCAGCGTATCGACCGCTATGTTCGCGACCACAACGTGAAAAGCCGCTCTTCCTTCCTCGCCGATGCCGCGCTGGAGAAACTGGGGCGATAAAAAATCCCGGCACCAGGCCGGGATTTTTCATTTCACTGACGCACTCAGCTATTAGGCAGCAGGCGGCAGGTGATGCTCTTGATATAGCGGGTTTCCGGGATTGCCGGGTGTACCGGATGGTCCGGGCCCTGGCCGCCGCGCTCGAGGAGCTGGATGTTGCGGTCCAGGTGACGGGCGCTGGTGAGCAGGATGTTCTGCAGGTCGTCTTCCGGCAGGTGCATCGAGCACGATGCGCTGACCAGGATGCCGTCCTTGCTCAGCAGGCGCATGGCCTGTTCGTTCAGGCGGCGGTAGGCGCCTTCGCCGTTTTTCAGGTCTTTCTTGCGTTTGATGAAGGCGGGCGGGTCGGCGACGATCACGTCGAAGCGTTCTTCCGAGGCCTTCAGTTCGCGCAGGGCGGCGAACACGTCGCCTTCGATGCAGGTCATTTTCTCGGCGAAGCCGTTCAGCGCGGCGTTGCGTTCCACGCCATCGAGGGCGAAGGCGGAAGCGTCGACGCAGAACACTTCGCTGGCGCCGAAGGCCGCAGCCTGCACGCCCCAGCCGCCGATGTAGCTGAACAGGTCAAGCACGCGCTTGCCCTTGACGTACGGCGCCAGGCGCGCGCGGTTCATGCGGTGGTCGTAGAACCAGCCGGTCTTCTGGCCTTCCATCACCGGCGCTTCGAACTTCACACCGTTCTCTTCCAGCGCAACCCACTCCGGCACTTCGCCGTAGACGGTTTCGACATAACGCTCCAGACCTTCGGCATCGCGGGCGGACGAGTCGTTCTTGAACAGCACGCCGCTCGGCTTGAGCACCTGGATCAGCGCGGCGAGGACGTCATCGCGCTGACGCTCCATGGCCGGCGAGGCCAGTTGCACCACGAGGATGTCGCCGAAACGGTCGACCACCAGGCCCGGCAGCAGGTCGGAATCGCCGTAGACCAGGCGGTAGAACGGCTTGTCGAACAGGCGCTCGCGCAGCGACAGGGCGACGTTCAGGCGGTGTACCAGCAGCGATTTGTCCAGCGCCAGCTTGACGTCGCGCGACAGCAGGCGGGCGCAGATCAGGTTGTTCGGGCTCAGGGCGACGATGCCCAGGCCCTTGCCGCCCGCGGTTTCCAGAACGGCCTGGTCGCCGGCCTTGAAGCCGTGCAGCGGGGTGGCGGCGACGTCGATTTCGTTGCTGTAGACCCACAGGTGGCCAGCGCGCAGGCGGCGGTCGGCGTTGGCTTTGAGGCGAAGGGTGGGCAGGGACATGACGTCGCTCCGGGAAAAAAGAGCGGGAGTATAGCCTGTCGACCAGGCGAGCACTGCGCCGGCGCGACAAATTGCAGGCCAGCGGACGGTATTTTGCGTGGCGCCCCACTGTACTGATCAGGTTAGAATTCGCCGTCAGCCGCGAGTGTGAATTTATGACCCCGGAACTAACCGCCGAACAGATCCAGCAAGCCTTGCAAGGCATCAGCGTCCCGCCCCAACCGCAGATCATGGTGGACCTGCAGATGGAGCAGTACATGCCCGATCCCGACCTCGAGGTGATCGCCAAGCTGATTTCCCAGGACCCTGGCCTGTCTGGCGCGTTGCTGAAGATCGTCAACTCGCCGTATTACGGCCTGACCAACAAGATCGCCTCGATCCAGCGCGCGGTGAACCTGCTGGGCAGCCGCTCGATCATCAACCTCATCAACGCCCAGTCGATCAAGGGCGAGATGAGCGATGAAACCATCGTCACCCTCAACCGTTTCTGGGACACGGCCCAGGACGTGGCGATGACCAGCCTGACCCTGGCCAAGCGCTTTGGCTCCCAGGCGGTGGACGAGGCTTACGCGTTGGGTCTGTTCCACGATTGCGGCGTGCCGCTGATGCTCAAGCGTTTCCCCGAATACATGAGGGTGCTGGAAGACGCCTACGCCAGCGCCGGCGACAACCAGCGGGTGGTGGATACCGAGAACCAGGTGTTCAACACCAACCATGCGGTGGTGGGCTACTACACGGCCAAGTCCTGGCGCCTGCCGGAGCATGTCAGCAACGCTATCGCCAACCACCACAACGCCCTGGCGGTGTTCAGCGACGACTCGCCGCGCAACGCGCCGCTGAAAAACCTGCTGGCGATCCTGAAGATGGCCGAGCACATCTGCGCATCGCACCGGGTGCTGGGCAACCAGAGCGTGGACCACGAATGGAATACCGTCGGGCACCTGGTGCTGGACTATATCGGCCTGTCGGAATACGACTTCGAGAGCCTCAAGCAAACCATCCGCGAACTGGGCAGCCATTGATCCATGCCGGAACTACCTGAAGTCGAAACCACTCGCCGGGGCATCGCCCCTTACCTCGAAGGCCAGCGCGTCAGCCGGGTGATCGTGCGCGACCGTCGCCTGCGCTGGCCGATCCCCGAAGACCTCGACGTGCGCCTGTCCGGGCAGCGTTTCGTCTCGGTGGAGCGGCGTGCGAAATACCTGTTGTTGAATGCCGAGGTGGGGACGCTGATCAGCCACCTGGGTATGTCTGGCAACCTGCGGCTGGTGGAAATCGGCTTGCCGGCAGAAAAGCACGAGCACGTGGATATCGAGCTGGAGTCCGGCCTGGCGCTGCGCTACACCGACCCGCGGCGCTTCGGCGCGATGCTCTGGAGCCAGACGCCGCTGGAGCATGAGCTGCTGATCCGGCTCGGCCCGGAGCCGCTGACCGACCTGTTTGATGGTGAGCGCTTGTTCCAGCTGTCCCGCGGGCGGTCGATGGCGGTGAAGCCGTTCATCATGGATAACGCTGTGGTGGTCGGGGTTGGCAATATCTACGCGACCGAAGCGCTGTTCGCGGCGGGTATCGATCCGCGCCGCGAGGCGGGCGGGATTTCCCGGGCGCGTTACCTGCGGCTGGCGATCGAGATCAAGCGCATCCTCGCGGCGGCGATCGAGCGAGGCGGCACCACCTTGCGGGACTTTATCGGCGGGGATGGTCAGCCGGGGTACTTCCAGCAGGAGCTGTTTGTTTATGGGCGGGGCGAAGAACCGTGCAAGGTGTGCGGCACGGTGTTGCGGGAAGTGAAGCTGGGGCAGCGGGCGAGTGTGTTTTGTCCGCGGTGTCAGAAGTAGATCGTTGTTGAGTTTGCTGGCCTCATCGCTGGCTTGCCAGCGATGAGGCCATCAGGGCTTCACCACCTCTGAACTGCCCACCCCACGCGGATCACTCGCCGCCTCCAGCCGCCCGTCCCGCTTGTCCCAGAACAGCACCTGCTGATTGCCGTAGCTGCGCCCCAGATCCTTCAGCTCATAACCGCGCGCCCGCAGCGCCTCCTGCTCCGTCTCGCTGAACGCGCCCGGCTCATGCTCCACCACATCCGGCAAATACTGGTGGTGATAGCGCGGCACCGCTGGCCAGGTGCTCACTGGCCGACCGTCCAGATACTCCAGCATTGACAGCAGCACCATGCTCGGAATCCGGCTGCCGCCCGGCGTGCCGAAGGTGGCGAATTCTCCGGGGCTCTCGATGAAGCTCGGGCTCATGCTCGACAGCGGTCGCTTGCCGGCCGCCACGGCGTTGGCCTGGCTGCCGCTCAGGCCGTAGCTGTTGCTGCCGTGCGGGTCGGCGGCGAAGTCGTCCATTTCATTGTTCAGCACCACGCCGGTACCGGGCGCGGTGAAGGCTGCGCCGAAAGGCAGGTTGACGGACAAGGTCGCCGCCACGGCATTGCCGTCGGCGTCGATCACCGCGAAGTGGGTGGTGTGGTCGCCTTCGCGCCAGGCGGGCGACGGCGGCAGGCGGCTGCTCGGTGTGGCGTCGTGCACGTCGATGCTGTCGGCCAGCTCAACCAGGTGCGAGCGCGACAGCAGGCGCGGCACGGGATTATCCACATGGTCCGGGTCACCAAGCAGGCCACGGTCACGGTAGGCCCGGCGCAAGACTTCCAGCACATAGTGGGCGCGCTGCACCTTGTCGGCGCTTTGCCATGGCAGGCGCTGGAGCATCGCCAGGCTCTGGGCGATAGCCACGCCGCCAGCGGACGGCGGCGGGGCGCTGATCAGTTCGCGCTGGTCGGCAAGGCGATAGCGCAGCGGCTCGCGCTCGGCGGTGCGGTAGTTGGCGAGGTCGTCCAGGCTCCAGATGCCGCCGGCGGCGTTGACTTCCCGCACCAGCGTTTGCGCCACCGGACCCCGGTAAAAACCGTCGCGGCCCTGATCTGCCAAGCGTTGCAGGGTTGCGGCCAGTTCCGGCTGGCGGATCGCTTGGCCGAGGGCCGGCACTTCATTGCGATCAAGAAACAGCCGTGCGCTTTCCGCGTCATCACGCAGGGCGCTGAGGCGCATCGTGGCGCGGTCGCGGTAGATGCGATCGACGGCAAAACCCTGGTTGGCGAGGCGAATCGCCGGGGCCAGGCTACTGCGTAGAGGAAGCTTGCCGTAGCGCGCGGCGAGTTCGTCCAGCGCTGCGGGCAAGCCGGGAATGGCCGCCGCCAGCGGACCGTTGATCGACAGGCCGGGCTCGACCTTGCCGTCTTTCAGGTACATGTCCGCCGTGGCGTTGCCGGGCGCTTTTTCGCGGGCGTCGATAAAGCGGTAGCCGGTGGGCGTGCCGGGCTGGCGCAGCAGGAAGAAGCCGCCACCGCCCAGGCCCGAGCCATAGGGCTCGACCACGGCCAGTGCGGCGCTCACGGCAATGGCCGCGTCGAAGGCGTTGCCGCCCTGACTGAGGATTTCACGCGCCGCAGCGGTGGCTTCAGGGTGAGGCGTGGCGATTGCCGCGCGCCCCGGTCCGTCGGCCAGGGCCGCAATGCTGCACAGCGCCAGGCTGGCGCCGAGGAACAACGATCGGAGAGGGGCGACGCCCCGCATCAGGCCTTGCCGGTAATACGGCGGTATTTGGTCATCAGCTCGTCTTCGGTTTCCGGGTGGGCTTCATCCAGCGGGATGCAGTCGACCGGGCAGACTTGCTGGCATTGCGGTTCGTCATAGTGGCCGACGCACTGGGTGCACAGGTTCGGGTCGATCACGTAGATCTCTTCGCCCTGGGAGATGGCGGCGTTCGGGCACTCGGGTTCGCAGACGTCGCAGTTGATGCAATCGTCGGTGATGATCAGGGACATGGGGACTCCGGCCAGGCTCTCGCGCACTGGCAATTGAAAACCAATGGGCGCAATTGTGCCGTATTAGCGCCCGCAGTGCACGCGGGCGCGGGTTTCAGGCCGGAGTTGAGATTACTTCTTGAATCGCTCGGTGAGTGCGTCGGCCACCACCGGGTGGACGAACTTGGTGATATCGCCGCCCAGGGCCGCGATCTCGCGCACCAGCGTCGAGGAGATGAACGAATAACGCTCCGATGGGGTGAGGAACAGGCTTTCGACGTCGGGCGCCAGTTGCCGGTTCATGTTGGCCAACTGGAACTCGTACTCGAAGTCCGACACCGCGCGCAGGCCGCGCAGGAAGACATTCGCGCCTTGCTCCTTGGCGAAGTGCGCCAGCAACGTGGAGAAGCCAAGGACTTCGACGTTGGGCAGGTGCCGGGTGACCTCACGCGCCAGTTCTACTCGTTGTTCCAGCGGGAACAGCGGGTTTTTCTTGGGGCTGGCGGCAACCGCGATGATCACATGATCGAACAGGCGTGAGGCGCGTTCGACCAGATCGCCATGGCCCTTGGTAATCGGGTCGAAAGTACCCGGGTACAACACTCGGTTCATCGCGTCGTCCTGGCAGGAGGGCGTTAGGGAGTCGGATGGTAGCGCAGCCGATACGGTCGGGCCAAGTCGCCATCACCGGCCCAACGGACTATAGACAGCGCGGCCCGCTGTTGTCATGCGGGCATTTTCAGGCGTTCGGCGAGTTGGTCGCTGAGCCGGGCGCTGATGGCGTAGACCGACAGTTGCGGGTTGGCGCCGATGCTGGTGGGGAACAGCGAGCCGTCGTGGATCGACAGGTTTTCCAGTTGATGATGCCGGCCGAGACTGTCGCAGACGCTCTGGCGCGGGTCTTCGCCCATGGCGCAGCCGCCCATCACATGGGCGCTGCCGAGGCGGGTGAGGAACAGTTCCAGCGACAAGTCGTCGATCATCGCGCGGGCCTCGGCCAGGTTTTTTGCGGGGCGAGCATGGCTGTGCAGCGGCAGGACGCTCTCGGCCCCGGCGGCGAACTGAATCTGCGCCATGCTGTGAAAAGCGCGGCGCACGCCGTCCCAGGCGTAGGCCGAAACCGGGTAATCGAGCACCGGCGAGCCGTCGCCGCGCAGGTGCACGCTGCCGCCGACGCTGTCCGGGTGGAAGCCGTCGCGCAGCAGGGCCAGCATCACGTGGGTGTGGGGCAGGTCGGCCATGCGCAGCGCGTTGTCCTCGCCAAAACCGCCGAGCAGCGTGGCGGCCAGGGCCGGGTGCAGCGGCGGTACTTCCAGCTTGTAGCCCATGGCGCCGCTGACGCCGCCGCGCCACTGGAAGTGGTCGCTGTAGATCGACTGCGGCGCGCCGTAGAACGGGTTCACCGGTTCGGCGAAACGCGCCGCGCTGAAGTTGACCAGGTGCAGGAAGGTTCGCTTGCCGAGACGCTGATGCGGGTCCGGGGCGCCGGAGCGCAGCAGCAGGGCCGGGCTGTTGATGCCGCCGCCAGCCAGCAGGTAGTGCCGCGCCCGTACCCGGATGCGCCGGCCCGTGGGCGCGACGCAGCGCGGGTCCATGGCCACACAGTGCAATTCGCGGATGCGCTGGCCGTCGTGTTCGAAGCGCTCGGCGCGGGCGAGGTAGAGCAGTTCGCCGCCTTTTTCCAGCGTCGCCGGAATGCTGGTGACCAGCATCGATTGCTTGGCGTTGAGCGGGCAGCCCATGCCGCAATAGCCGAGGTTGCCGCAGCCGCGCACGTTGCGCGGAATCACCTTCCAGTCCAGGTCGAGGGCCACGCAGCCGCGGCGCAGCACGTCGTTGTTGGCGTTGGGCGGCACCTGCCAGGGGGCGATGTTCAGGCGCTGCTCCATGCGCTCGAACCAGGGCGCCAGGTCATCCACGCCGAGGCCGCTGACGCCGTGTTCACGGGCCCAGTGCTGCAAGGTCGGTTCCGGGGTGCGGAAGCTGGACGTCCAGTTGATCAGCGTGGTGCCGCCCACGGCGCGGCCCTGCAGGATGGTGATGGCGCCGTCCTTGCTCATGCGGCCGATGCCTTCCTGATAGAGGCGGGCGTAGGCCTCGTGCTCGAGCATTTTGAAGTCGCTGCTGGTCTGCAGCGGGCCTTCCTCGATCAGCAGCACCCGGTAGCCGGCTTCGCTGAGGCGTTCTGCGCTGGTGGCGCCGCCCGCCCCGCTGCCGATGATGGCGATGTCGGTTTCCAGGGTCAGGTCCTGGCTCAGGGCGGAGCCGTCACGGGTTTTCCAGCCACGGGCGAGGCCGTCGCGGAACAGGTCGGGTACGGGCATGGGCGGGCTCTTGTGGGTCAGAATGTCGGCGGGCCGGGATAACCGCAGGCGCCCCAGGATTCGGGCAGGCTGTACCAGGCCATCAACAGCAGTTGCAGCAGCGAGCAATAACCCTGGCGCAGCAGGTTCAGCGCGCTGTCCTGCCAGCGCAGCAGAAAGGCGCGGATGTCTTCGCGGCTGGCCTGTTCCCAGGCGCCCCAGATGCCGGTGAGCGGGCCGCGGGTCAGCGGCAGGGCGAGCACGTCGAACAGTTGCCGGGTGAGCCCGAGCATTTCCGGCGAGAGGCTGGCGAGCGTGTCGTCGAGACGGGCGAGGACCGCTTCCGTGGCGCTGGCGGGCGCGGCGCCCGCGAGGATTACCGGGGTGATGGCGCGCAGCAGCGGCAGATCAGCCTTGCGCAGCACAGCGAAGCCGCTGGCGGGCGCTTCGGCGGAGCAGCCGAGCAAGCTGGCGCCGCCGAGAAACAGCGTGGCGCCAAGACTGAACTTGAGCAGGCCGCGGCGGTTGAGCGCGGCGGCGTCGGGCAGGCATGTTGTCATTATTGTCGGGCCTGTGCAGCGATCAGCGGATGAAGAAACGGTACACCAGTTGTTGCAGGCGCTTGCCATAAGGCGGGTAGATCAGCCGCGCCAGGTTCAGGCGCTGCTTGGCCAGCACACCCTTGGCCTGACTGAAGGTCTGGAAGCCTTCGTAGCCGTGGTAATGGCCCATGCCGGAAGGGCCGACGCCGCCGAACGGCAGGTCATCCTGGGCGACATGCAGCAACGTGTCGTTGAGACAGGCGCCGCCGGAATGGGTGTTTTCCAGCACCAGGTTCTGTTCGCCGCGCTCGTAGCCGAAGTAGTAAAGCGCCAGCGGACGCGGTCGCTGGTTGATGTAGGCAATGGCTTCGTCGATATGCCGGTAAGGCACGATGGGCAGCAACGGGCCGAAAATTTCGTCCTGCATCACCTGCATCTGCTGGTGGACGTCTTGCAGCAGATAGGGCGGCAGGCGGCGACCTTGCAGCGGTTCGTCCGGGTACAGATTGGTCACCGTGGCGCCTTGCAGGCGGGCGTCATCAAGGTAGCCGTTGAGCCGGGCCAGGTGGCGATCGCTGATGATCGCCGTGTAGTCCGGGTTGCCCTGCACCTGTGGGTAAAAGCGTTTTACCGCCTCGCGGTAGGCGTCGATAAAGCCGGCGATCCGCCCTTCCGGCACCAGCACATAGTCCGGCGCGACGCAGGTCTGCCCGGCGTTGAGGGTCTTGCCGAAGGCGATGCGCTCGGCGGCGTCGGCCAGCGGTACGCGGGAGGAGACGATGGCTGGCGATTTGCCGCCCAGTTCCAGGGTCACCGGGGTGAGGTTGTCGGCGGCAGCGCGCATCACATGGCGCCCGATGCTGGTGGCGCCGGTGAACAGCAGGTGGTCGAACGGCAGGCGGGAGAATGCCTCGCCCACGTCGGCCTCGCCCAGCACCACGCTGACCATGTCCGTGGGGAACACCGATTCCAGCAGGTTCTTGAGCACCAGCCCGGTGGCCGGCGTGGTTTCGCTGAGCTTGAGCATCACCCGGTTGCCCGCGGCCAGGGCGCCGGTGAGCGGGCCAATGGCAAGAAATAGCGGGTAGTTCCACGGCACGATCACCCCGACCACGCCCAGCGGTTGGTAGTGCACGCGCGCACTGGCCGGCTGGAACGCCAGGCCGACGCTGCGGCGCCGGGATTTCATCCAATGGCCGAGGTGTTTTTCCGCATGGGCCAGGCCCAGCACGCTGGGCATCAGTTCAGCCAGCCGGGTTTCGTCGGCGCTGCGCCCGTTGAAGTCCTGATCGATGGCGGTGACCAACTCGTCCTGTCGCTCGATCAGCGCCTGGCGCAGGGCCTTGAGCCATTGCCGGCGCTGGGCCAGGGGTGGCATGGGCAGGCGGTTGAAGGCGTCGCGCTGTTGTTCGAACAGGGCGTCGAGCCAGTCCAGTTGGGACATCGGAACCTCCATGACTAATTGTTTCGGCTAGAGCATATACTCTAGTTGGTCTTTTTGTGTGGCTCTGTCGGGCCTCATCGCAGCGCTGAATTCCCCTGCATTCAGCAGATGCACGCACCCCATTGAGGCCGTAAGATTAACCAAACATTTCAAGCTCACGCTTTTGGAGCTGGCGTCATGGCCCCGCGTATCAAGACCCGCGAGCGCATCGTGCAAAACAGCCTGGAGCTGTTCAACCAGCAGGGCGAGCGCAGCGTCAGTACCAACCACATCGCCGCGCATATGGAAATCTCGCCCGGCAACCTCTACTACCACTTCGCCAACAAGCAGGAAATCATTGCCGAGTTGTTCAGTCAGTATGAGGAACAGGTGGAAAGTTTCCTGCACCCGCCCAAAGGCCGCCTGGCCACGGTCGAGGACAAGCGCTTCTACTTGAAGGCGATCCTCGCGGCGATGTGGAACTACCGCTTCCTGCACCGCGACCTCGAACACCTGCTCGACAGCGACAAGGAACTGGCCGCCCGCTATCGGCGCTTTTCCCAGCGTTGCCTGTTGCAGGGCCAGGCCATTTACACCGGCTTTGTCGAGGCGGACATCCTGGAAATGAACACGGTGCAGATCGAGTCGCTGACCCTCAACGCCTGGATCATCCTCACGTCCTGGGTCCGCTTTCTCTGCACCACCCGGGAAAATGCCGCGCATTTGAGTGAAGAAGCCATCAAGCGCGGCGTTTATCAGGTGCTGGTGCTGGAGCTCGGTTTCGTCACCGCCACGGCGCGCCCGGCGGTGGACGCGCTCTGCGAAGAGTTCTACGTACCGCTGCAGCAGGCGCTGGAGCAGTAACGCCCCGTTCAATCGATATGGAGACTGTCATGCCTCACGCGCAACTGATCGCACCCCGGCAACTGGCGGAACGCCTCGGCGAGCCGAAGCTGGTGATTCTCGATTGTCGTTTTGCCCTGGAAGATCCGGATTACGGCCAGCGCAGCTATGCCGAGGGGCATATTGCCGGGGCGCATTTCGCCGATCTGGAACGCGACCTGAGCGCGCCAGTGGTCAAGGGTGTGACCGGACGCCATCCGCTGCCGCAACCGGAGCGGTTGATCGAGCGCCTGCAGCAATGGGGCATCGATAACGACAGCGACGTGGTGCTCTATGACGACGGCCCCGGTGCATTCGCCGCGCGGGCCTGGTGGTTGCTCGCCTGGCTGGGCAAGCGCAGCGGCGTGTACCTGCTCGATGGTGGCCTCAAGGCCTGGCATGCGGCGGGCCTGCCGCTGAGCCTGGACCTGGCGGACAAGCGCGAAGGCACGTTCAGCGGCGAGCCGGATTCGGCGTTGCTGATCAGTGCCGAGCAATTGCGCGAGCGTCTGGGCGACCCGGCCCTGACCTTGCTCGATGCCCGCGCCCTGCCGCGTTTTCGCGGTGAAGTGGAGCCGATCGACCCGGTGGCCGGGCACATTCCCGGCGCGCAATGCGCGGCGTTCACCGACAACCTGGGTGCCGACGGCCACTTCCTGCCCGCCGACCAGCTAAAGGCCCGCTTCACTAAACTGATCGGTGCGCGCAAGCCGGAGTCGCTGGTGGCCTACTGCGGTTCCGGGGTTACCGCCTGCCACAACCTGTTCGCCCTGAGCCTGGCCGGTTATCCGCTGGCGCCGCTGTACGCGGGCTCGTGGAGCGAGTGGATCAATAATCCGCAGCACCAAATCGCGACCGGCGATTAACGGCCCGCCTGCTGCGCCAGCCACTCGGGGATACGCCGTTCCAGGTAATACCCCGGCTGGCGCAGACTGCCCTCGATGAAGCCGACATGACCGCCATGAGCGTGTAGCTCAAGGCGGGTGCTGCTGGCCAACTCACAGGCTTCGGGAAGGCTGTGGCTGAAGACGAACGGGTCGTCGCGGGACTGGATGATCAGCGTTGGCGTGCGGTTCTCGCCCAGGTAGTAGCGGCTGGACGAGCGCTTGTAGTAGTCGTGGGCGTCATCGAAACCATTGAGCGGCGCGGTGATGCGTCCGTCGAAGTCCCAGAACGTGCGCAGGTTGGTCAGCGGCCCGAGCCGGGCCAGGGCCTCCAGCCCTTCGTGGTGGCCTTGGTGCTGGAAGTGCCGCTCCTTGTTCTTCACGTAGGTGACCATTTCGCGGATGAAATGCCGCTGGTAAACCCGCGAGAAGCCCAGGCTGATGCGGTCGGCGCACTGGTCCAGGCGAAACGGCACCGACACCGCCACGGCGGCCTGCAACTGGCTCGCCGAGCCGGTCTCGCCCAGGTATTTGAGCAGCACATTCCCGCCCAATGAATAACCCACCGCGTACAGCGGCGCCGACGGCCGCAGGGCGCGGAGGTGGGCGATCACTTCGGCCAGGTCTCCGCTGGCACCGGAGTGGTAGCTGCGCGGCAGCAGGTTCGGCTCGCCCGAGCAACCGCGCCAGTTCACCGCCACGCTGGCCCAGCCGCGGGCGTTCAGCGCGTGTTGCAGGCCGACCACGTAATGCGAGGAGGACGAGCCGGTGAGCCCGTGCAGCACGAGCACCAGGGGCGAAGTGTTGTCGCGGGGGCCGCTCCAGTCCAGGTCGAGGAAATCGCCGTCGGCCAGCCACACGCGTTCGCGCTGGTGATCCAGTGCTATCGACTTGCGCCACAGCGGACCCCAGAGGGTTTGCAGGTGAGGGTTGGAGAGGCCGAGGGCCGGGCGAAAATCGGAGGGAAGGCAGGACATGTCGGTTATCCAGTGATGTCCTGCCTAACTTGCCACAAATCAGTAACGCTGTACCGCGGCGAGTGGGGCTTCGGACGGATAGCGAGGCGGCAGGTCGGTTTGTTTCTCGTCCGGGCCGATGCTGATGAACACGGCCCGCTCCGGGTCCAGGTGACGCTGGAGCGCCGCCTTGATGTCATTGGGCGTCAGGGTCGGTGCGTGTTGGAGGTTGGCGAAATACTGGTCGAGTGCTGCCCGGTCACCGTTGAACTGGGTCAGCAGTTCCGCGAGCGATCCGTTCTGTGACACCTGTTTTAGCGTGTGCACGGCCAGTTGCTGCTGGGCCTCGTCCAGTTCCTCCTGGGTCGGCCCCTGGCTGATCAGTGTTTTCACGGTTTCCAGCACCAGGTCCTGGGAGGCGTCGTTGTGGCCGGCCGCAACATCCCACTCGATCCCCAGCATACCGGCTGAGTCCAGAGCGATCAGATTGGCCCTGATGCCATAGCTCAGGCCACGCGCGACACGCAGTTCTTGCATCAGGCGGGAACTGATGCCGCCGCCCAGAATCTCGCTGGCGAGCAGCAGCGGAAGGTAATCGGGGTCGCTTCGGTGCACCGTTAGCGCAAAGGCCAGCATCACGGTGGTCGCCGAGCCTGGGCGTTCGAGGTGGAGGATTTCCGGCTCGGCCAGGGCCGGAACCGGCAGTCGAGGCTGAGCGGTGCCTGCCGGCAGGGCCTGGCTGATCTTCTGCGCGATGGCCTGGGCATCGGCCTGGCTGAGATCGCCGACGATGGACAGGCTGAGGTTGCGGGCAACGTAATGGCTGGCGTGGAAGTTTTCCAGCTCTTGGACGGTCAACGCCTTGACCGTCTCCGGTAGGCCATGGGACGGCTCGGCGTAGGGGTGTCCGGCGAACAGGTGACGGTACAACCCGTTCTTCAGCATCGCGGCAGGCACATTGCGCCGCCGTTCCTCGATGGCCAGCCATTGCGACTTCATGAGCTGCAGTTGCGCATCCTTGAGGGCCGGGCGGGCGAGCATTTCGATCAACAGATCAACCGCCGCGTCCTGTTGTTCGGACGCGCTGAGGCTGCGCAACGACAACTTCACGTAGTCCCGATGGATCGACTTCGAGAACTTCACGCCCAGGCTGTCGAGCCGTTCGGCCAGTTCATAGGCGCTTCTGTCGCGGGTGTCTTCATCGATCATGTACAGCGTCAGTGCCGCCAGCCCCGGCTTGTCGGCGTCGGCCGCGCTGCCCGCCGCGATACGCACCTCGATGTCGATCATCGGCAGTTCACGGGCCGGCACGAACAGCACGCGGCTGCCCGCCTCGGTGTTCCAGGACTGCACCTTGGGAATGCGCATGTCGGTTTGCTGCCTGTCCAGCCCCGCCACCGAGGTCAGTCCGCCAAAACCATCATTCTGTTGCGCGGTGGCGAGGGCAGCGTACGCCCAGGCGCACAGCAGGCCGGCGCCCATTCGCAGGGCTCTGTTCAGGTCATTCATGCGTGCGCTCCTTGTCGTGCATGTAGGTCACGGTCAGGCGGTCACGGGTCAGGTAGTCGCGAACCGCGTCCTGTATCTGTAGCGCCGAGACCTTCTGAACCTCGCGGATTTCCGTGTCGAGCAGGGTCGGGTCGAGGCCGCTGGCGGAAAAGATGCCGATGGCGTCGGCCTGTCTATCCATCGAATCGCGCACGAACACCATGCTGGAGGTGAGGCGGGCTTTGGCGCGTTGCAGTTCCTGCTCGCTGGGAGGGGACTGTTTGAGGTCCTCGATCAGGATCCAGATCGCCTCTTCCGCCTGGCGCAGGCTGATCTGCTTCTGCGCGTTGGGGAAGGCGTGGAGGGAGAACAGCGAGTCGCCTCGTTGATAGGCCGAATAATCGGAGCTGATATACGTCAGCAGTTCTTCCTCGCGCGCCAGTTTGCGCGTCAGGCGCGAGCTGACACCTTCCGTGAGCAGGTGCGAGAGCAGGCTCAGGGCATAGGCATGGGCAGGAGATTCGGCGGTCGCGAGGCTGGGTGCATTGAAGCGCATGCTCACGCCTTCGTTGAGCCCCGGCAACGCCACTTCCAGCCGTCGTTCTCCCGGCGGATCAAGTTCTCTGGGCAACCTGCTGGCGGGTAGTTCGGCTTTGCGCAGGCCGGCGAACTGCCGCTCGACCAGTGGCCGGAGCTGACTCAAGGTGATGTCGCCGACGATCACCAGCGTGGCGTTGTTCGGGTGGAACCAGGCTTGGTGCCAATTGCGCAGGTCGTTCACAGCCATGCGTTCGAGGTCATGCCGGTAGCCGATCGTCGGGGTGCGATAGCTGCTTTGGCTGTACGCCAGTGCCTGCGAGCGTTCTCGGGTCAGCACGAACGGGTCGTCGTCATGGTCGGTGCGACGCTCGGCCATGACGACGGCGATTTCACGGTCGAACTCCGTCTCACCGAGCAGCGCACTGCCCATGGCATCGGCCATGGCCTCCAGGGCAACTTCCAGCCGGCTGACGGGCAAGGTCTGGTGGAACACGGTGGCGTCATCGAGGGTGAAGGCGTTTTCTTCGGCCCCGAGGCGCGACAGGATCCGGGAGTACTGTCCGGGGGCGATCTTGCCGCTGCCTTCGAACATCAGGTGTTCGAGGGCGTGGGAAAGGCCGGACTGTCCGGGTGGCTCATAGCTGGAGCCGACGTGGTACCAGAGCTGAGAGACCGCCAGGGGCGCCCGGTGGTCCTCGCGCAGGTAAACCCGCAGGCCGTTGTCGAGGGTGAACTGCTGGAGTGGCGGTGTCGGGGTATCTGCGGCGGCCGCTGAAGAAAGGGCAGCCAGCAAGGTACCGGCAAGGTAATGCCGACGGCGGTGTGATCGCATGGTGGGAAGCTCCGCGGGTGATGGGCGGAGTAGTGTCAGTGACCGGAAAAACCGCCTGCGGTACTTAGGTCTCGCAGGCGGTTTTGGCTCAGATCAGCCGCGCTCCCACAGCGCGTAGTACACCTGACCGGCTTTTTTCTCGCGGTGCAGGCGCCAGTTGCCCGGCAGGTTCAGCGACGAAGGCGAGGTCTCGCTCTCGGTGTAGATCCAGGCGCGATCGGCCAGCCAGCCGCGCTCTTCGAGCAGGGCGCAGGTGCTCGGCAGCAGGTCCTGGTGGAACGGCGGGTCGAGGAACACCACGTCGAAGGCGAGCTTGGGCTCACCTTGCAGGTAACGCTGGGCATCGCTCTGGAATACCTGGCCGCGCGGGCAGCGCAGCAGTTCGAGGTTCTGCCGCAGGCTGGCGATGGCCGCGGAATTGCTGTCCAGCGCCACGGAATCGCCGGCCCCGCGGGACAGGGCTTCCAGGTACAAGGCGCCGCTGCCGGTGAAGGCATCCAGCACCTTGGCGCCTTCGATGTGCGCGGCAAGCCAGTTGAACACGGTTTCCCGCACCCGGTCCGGCGTCGGGCGCAGGCCGGGGGCACTGGGGAAGCTCAGGCGACGGCTGCGCCATTCGCCGGCGATGATGCGCAACTGGCCTGGGCCCGTTTGCGGCTTGGATGGACTGGCCATTAATGCTCCGGTACGCCGAGCGGCTGCTCGGCGGGTTTATCGAGGGGTGGTGGCAGCGGCTGCTGCGGCACCTTGGGGCCGGCGGTGACGATCACCAGTTTGTCGGCCGACAGGTGGCGGTTCAGCGCGTCGCGAACCTGTTCCACGGTCAGTTCCTGGGACTGGCGCATGTAGTCTTCAAGGTAGGTCAGCGGCAGATTATAGAAGCCGATGGCGCCCAGTTGGCCGACGATGCTCGCGTTGCTGGCATTGGACAGCGGGAAGCTGCCGGCCAGTTCACGCTTGGCGTCGTCCAGTTCCTGCTGGGTCGGGCCGGTCTTCAGGTAATCGCTGAGAAGGTCCTGCACCAGCTTGAGCGTGCCTTCGCTGAGTTCCGCGCGGGTCTGCAGGTTGATCATGAACGGCCCTTGCGCCTGCATCGGCACGAAGGTGGAGTAGACGCCGTAGGTCAGCCCGCGTTTTTCGCGCACTTCGCTCATCAGACGGGTGCCGAACGAGCCACCGCCGAGGATCTGGTTGCCCAGCGAGAGGGCGGCGTAGTCCGGGTCGTTACGGTCGATGCCCAGTTGCGCCAGCAGCAGGTGCGTCTGCTTGGACGGGAAGTCGATGTGCGTCGCGCCGGCTTTGGGCTCGGCGGGCGCTTCGACCTTGGCTAGCGCCGGGCCTTCCGGCAGCGCGGCGGAGACTTGCGAGGCAATGGCCTCGGCGTCAGCGCGGCTGAGGTCGCCGACCAGGGCGATCACCGTGTTGCCAGCGGTGTAGGCCTTGGCGTGGAAGGCGCGCAGTTGTTCCAGGGTGATCGGCGGAATGGTCTTGGCGGTGCCGTCGCTCGGGTGGCCGTAGGGGTGCTGGCCGTACAGACGCGCGAACAGTTCCTGGCTGGCGAGCTTGCCGGGGTTCTGTTTCTGGTACTCGAAGCCGGCGAGGATCTGGTTCTTGATCCGGGTCAGGGCGTCTTTCGGGAAGGTCGGCTTGCCCACTACTTCGGCGAACAGCTTCAACGCCGGCTCGCGCTTGTCGGCAGCGCTCAGGCTGCGCAGCGAGGCTACCGCCATGTCGCGGTAGGCGCCGTTGCCGAAGTCGGCGCCCAGGCCTTCGAAGCCCTGGGCGATGGCGCTGACGTCCTTGCCGGCCACGCCTTCATTGAGCATGGCGTTGGTCAGCGAGGCGATGCCGGGGGTGGCGCCGTCATGGCTGCTGCCGGCGGCGAAGGTCAGGCGCAGGTCGAACATCGGCAATTCGTGGGCTTCGACAAACAGCACCCGCGCGCCTTCGGCGGTGTTCCAGGTCTGGATGTTCAGGGCGCGGTGGCTCGGTGCCTTGCCATCCAGCTCGGCCAGCGACTGCAGGGTGTTGGTCGGCTTGGCGGCGGAGGCCGGGGTGCTGTCGGCGTAGGCGGGCGCGGCCAGGGCTACGGCCAGCGCGAGAATGCCGAGGCCCTTGAGGTTGAAGCGGGGCATGGTCTGCTGGCTCATTGGGCGCGCTCCTCGGGCAGTACATGGGCGATGCTCAGGCGCTCGCGGGTGAAGTAGGTGCGCGCGGCGTTCTGGATGTCCGCGGGGGTCACGCTTTTCAACTCGTCCAGCTCGTTGTCGATCAGCTTCCAGGACAGGCCGACCGTCTCCAGTTGGCCGATGGTGGTGGCCTGGCTGCTGATGGAGTCGCGGTCGTAGACCAGGCCGGCGATCACCTGGGCGCGCACGCGCTCCAGCTCTTCGGCGCTGGGCGGGGTGGTCTTCAGTTCGTCGAGCAACTGCCAGATACCGGTTTCGACTTGGGCGAGGGTCTTTTTCTTCTGCGTGTTCGGGGTTGCCGAGAGCACGAACAGGCTGTCGCCGCGGGTGAACGGGTCATAGCGGGTCGAGGCACCGGCTACCAGCTCCTGGCCGCGCTCCAGACGGCTGGCCATGCGGGCGCTGTAGCCGCCGTCGAGCAGGGCCGAAATCAGCCGCAGGGCATGCACTTCACGAGGATTCTTCGCGGTGGCGAGGCCCGGCACGTTGAAGCCGTAGATCAGGCTCGGCAGTTGTGTGCGCACGTGCACCGTCAATTGGCGCTGGCCGGGCTCGGCCAGTTCGAGCGGCAGCTTGGTTGGCGGCAGGGTGCGTTTCGGGATGCCGGCGAACCAGCGATCGGCCAGCTTGCGCACTTCATCGACCGTGACGTCGCCGACCACTACCAGCGTGGCGTTGTTCGGCGCGTACCAGGATTCGTACCAGTGACGCAGCTCTTCGACCTTCATGCGCTGCAGGTCGGCCATCCAGCCGATGGTCGGCGTGTGGTAGCCGCTGGCCGGGTAGGCCATCGCCTTGAACAGTTCGAATGCTTTGGAGCCAGGGTTGTCGTCGGTGCGCAGGCGGCGCTCCTCCTTGATGACCTCGATTTCGCGGCTGAACTCGTCGGCCGGCAGGCGCAGGCTGGCCATGCGGTCGGCTTCCAGTTCCAGGGCGACGTTCAGGCGATCACGGGCCAGGACCTGGTAATAAGCGGTGTAGTCGTCGCTGGTGAAGGCGTTTTCCTCGGCGCCGAGGTCGCGCAGGATGCGCGAGCCCTCGCCGGGGCCAACCTTCTCGCTGCCTTTGAACATCATGTGCTCAAGAGCGTGGGACAGGCCGGTCTGGCCCGGGGTCTCGTAGCTGGAGCCGACCTTGTACCAGACCTGCGAAACCACCACCGGGGCGCGATGGTCTTCGCGTACGACGACTTTCAGGCCGTTGTCGAGGATGAATTCGTGGGTGGGTTGCGGGTCGGCGGCGAGGGCCGCCAGGGGCAGGCAAATCGTGCTGAGCAGCAGGCCAGCGGCACGGCGGGCTAGAGCATTCATTCGTAGTTCAACCTGTTGGGCTGCCCGCATGGCCTTAGCGTCGGCGGGCTAGGAGGTGCTAGGATACTGATCCGGTTGCCTGGCGACCATGCCTGTCGAGGATGTCGCCGCAAAGGCCCCTCGACAAAATAGACGACGCGCACGAACGAGCCGGATTTAAAAGAGTCTCTTCTGCGTTAAAAGAATTCTGACGCGCCAAGCAGGCGCATCGCCACCCTGAGATAGCCGTCTTCCATGTTTGGTTCCAACGACGACAAGAAAACGCCGGCTGCGCCCGGTGAAAAGAAAGGCCTGTTCGGCTGGCTGCGCAAGAAGCCCCAGCAACCTGTTGTCGAACAGCCTGAAAGCCCCGCCCCGATCGCTCCCGAGCCCGCTCCCGCCGTAGTGCCGGAGCCTCAGGTCAGCGCGGCGCCGGCCATCGCCCCTGAAGTGCTGGCTCCGGTTGCGCCTGAAGCGCCGCTCGCCGCGCCGTCCAGCCTGGTGCTGCCGGTGCCGGAAGAGCCGGTCGCGCTGGTGCCTGACCTCGAACCTCACCAGCCGCCAGTTATTCCCGAGCGGGCGGTTGAAGTCGTTCATGTCGAACCTGAGCCGCAACCCGCGCCAATCCCGCAACCCGAGCCTGTTCACGTCGCGCCTGCTCCCGAGCCCGTCGCGCCGGTCGTCGAGCCTGCTCCGGTGGTTGTCGCTGCGGCTCCAGCCCCTGCCCCCGTCCCCGCTCCGGTGGTCGAGCCGGCGCCAGTTCCCGCTGTTGTCGAAGAAACCAAAGGCGGCTTCTTCTCCCGCCTCAAGCAAGGCCTGTCGAAGACCAGCGCCAGCATCGGCGAGGGCATGGCCAGCCTGTTCCTCGGCAAGAAGGCCATCGATGACGACCTGCTTGATGAAATCGAAACCCGTCTGCTGACCGCCGACGTCGGTGTCGAGGCCACCTCTCTGATCGTGCAGAACCTGACCCAGAAGGTCGCCCGCAAGCAACTGGCGGACGCCGACGCACTGTACAAATCGCTGCAGGACGAATTGGCCGGGCTGCTCAAGCCGGTGGAGCAACCGCTGCGGATTCAGTCGCAGGGCAAGCCGTTCGTCATCCTGGTGGTTGGCGTCAACGGCGCCGGCAAGACCACCACCATCGGCAAGCTGGCCAAGAAGCTCCAGCTCGAAGGCAAGAAAGTCATGCTGGCCGCCGGCGACACCTTCCGTGCCGCGGCGGTGGAGCAGTTGCAGGTCTGGGGTGAGCGCAACAACATCCCGGTCATCGCCCAGCACACCGGCGCCGACTCGGCCTCGGTAATCTTCGATGCCGTGCAGGCCGCCAAGGCCCGTGGTGTCGATGTGCTGATCGCCGACACCGCCGGCCGCCTGCACACCAAAGACAACCTGATGGAAGAGCTGAAGAAGGTTCGCCGGGTGATTGGCAAGCTCGACGCCGATGCGCCACACGAGGTGCTGCTGGTACTCGACGCCGGCACTGGCCAGAACGCCATCAACCAGGCCAAGCACTTCAACCAGAGCGTTGAACTGACTGGCCTGGCCCTGACCAAGCTGGACGGCACCGCCAAGGGCGGGGTGATTTTCGCCCTGGCCAAGCAGTTCGGTCTGCCCATTCGCTATATTGGCGTAGGTGAAGGCATCGACGATCTGCGCGCGTTCGAAGCAGAATCCTTCGTTAAAGCACTGTTTGCCGAGCGGGAGCACCCATGATTCGATTCGAACAGGTCGCCAAGCGTTACCCGAATGGTCACGTTGGCCTGCATGAGTTGAGTTTTCGGGTACGGCGGGGCGAATTTCTGTTCGTGACCGGTCACTCCGGTGCCGGCAAGAGCACCCTGTTGCGCCTGCTGCTGGCCATGGAGCGTCCGACCAGCGGCAAGTTGCTGCTGGCCGGCCAGGATCTGGGCCAGATCACCAATGCGCAGATCCCGTTCCTGCGCCGCCAGATCGGCGTGGTGTTCCAGAATCACCAGTTGCTGTTCGACCGCACCGTCTTCAATAACGTCGCCCTGCCATTGCAGATTCTCGGCCTGTCCAAGGTCGAGATCGCCAAACGCGTCGACTCGGCACTGGAGCGGGTGGCGCTTTCCGACAAGTCCGCGCTGTTCCCCGGCGACCTGTCCACCGGCCAGCAACAGCGGGTCGGCATCGCCCGCGCCATCGTTCACCGCCCGGCATTGCTGCTGGCGGACGAACCCACCGGTAACCTCGACCCGCGCCTTGCCGCGGAGATCATGGGTGTTTTCGAAGATATCAACCGCCTGGGCACCAGCGTGCTGATCGCCAGCCACGACCTGGCGCTGATCGCGCGTATGCGCCATCGCATGCTGACGCTGCAGCGCGGTCGCCTGATCGGCGATGGGGAGGCCGGGCAATGAGTGCGACACGCAGTCCAAAAGTATCCGAACGGGTAGCGCCGAAGCCGGCCGACGCGCAACCGGAGAAAAAGAAGAAGGGCCATGACGATGACGACGGCCCGGATTTCCGCACCCTGCTGCATGCCTGGCTGGAAAGCCACCGCGCCAGCCTGGTGGACAGCCTGCGTCGCTTGGGCAAGCAGCCGATCGGTAGCTTCTTCACCTGCCTGGTCATGGCGGTGGCACTCAGCCTGCCGATGGGCCTGTCGCTGATCCTGAGCAATATCGAACGGCTTGGCGGCTCCTGGCAGCGCGCCGCGCAGATCTCCCTGTACCTGAAGCTGGACGCCAGCGCCCGTGATGGCGAGGCCCTGCGCGAGCAGATCAAGACCCTGCCGGGCGTGGCCGATGCCGAGTACGTCAGCCGCGAACAGGCGCTCAACGAGTTCCAGCAGCAGTCCGGTCTGGGCGAAGCGCTGCGTGAACTGCCTGACAACCCGCTGCCCGGTGTGGTGGTGGTGACCCCGGCGGAAGTCGATAAAGCCACCCTCGAAGCTTTGCGTCAGCGTTTGTCGGAGCTGCCGCGTGTTGAGCTGGCGCAGCTCGATCTGGTCTGGGTAGAGCGGCTGGCGGCGATCCTCAAGTTGGGTGATCGCTTCGTCTTTGGCCTCACCGTTCTGCTGGTGTCCGCGCTGCTGCTGGTGATCGGCAACACCATCCGCCTGCATATCGAGAACCGCCGGACGGAAATCGAAGTCATCAAGCTGGTCGGCGGAACCGACAGCTATGTGCGTCGCCCCTTTCTTTATATGGGTGCGTTGTACGGGCTGGGCGCGGGGATTCTGTCGTGGGGCGTGCTGGCATTCGGGCTGAACTGGCTGAATGACGCGGTGGTCGACCTGTCAGGGCTGTATGGCAGCGATTTCGCCCTGGCGGGCGTGCCGTCTGCCGATGGTCTGTCGCTCTTGCTTGGTGCGGTACTGTTAGGGTATATCGGTGCATGGATCGCGGTGGCCCGGCATCTGAGTGAGCTGGCACCACGATAGTGTCTTTTTGCTGGTATTGACTCTTTTGGTTTTCAGGGAACTTGTTTAGCGGTTTCCGGTCAATGTTGGCAGTGCCCATGGGCACGAGTTTAGTGAGTCGGAGGTTTTTTCGTATGACCACTTCGTTGCAACCTGCCTACGCCTTGGTCCCGGGTGCGAACCTGGAGGCCTACGTACATACGGTGAACAGCATTCCACTGCTGACTGCCGAGCAGGAGCGTGAACTGGCCGAGAGTCTCTACTATGAGCAAAATCTTGAGTCTGCTCGGCAAATGGTGCTTGCGCACCTGCGCTTCGTTGTACACATTGCCCGCAGCTATTCCGGCTACGGGCTGGCCCAGGCCGACCTGATCCAGGAAGGCAACGTCGGCCTGATGAAAGCAGTCAAACGCTTCAACCCGGAAATGGGCGTGCGTCTGGTGTCCTTCGCGGTGCACTGGATCAAGGCCGAGATCCACGAGTTCATCCTGCGCAACTGGCGGATCGTCAAGGTTGCGACCACCAAGGCGCAGCGCAAGCTGTTCTTCAACCTGCGCAGCCAGAAGAAACGTCTGGCCTGGCTGAACAACGACGAAGTGCATCGCGTCGCCGAAAGCCTGGGTGTGGAGCCGCGGGAAGTCCGCGAGATGGAAAGTCGCCTGACCGGCCAGGACATGGCCTTCGACCCGGCTGCCGAAGCCGATGACGACAGCGCCTTCCAGTCGCCAGCCAACTACCTGGAAGACCACCGCTACGATCCGGCTCGCCAACTGGAAGATGCCGACTGGAGCGATAGCTCCTCGAACAACCTGCACGAAGCATTGCAGGGCCTGGACGACCGTAGCCGCGACATCCTCTATCAGCGCTGGCTGGCCGAGGAAAAGGCCACGCTGCATGACCTGGCGGCCAAGTACAGTGTTTCGGCGGAGCGTATCCGCCAACTGGAAAAGAACGCGATGAACAAGGTGAAAGCCCTGATCGCAGCCTGATTTTCCAGGTGTCAGAAATAGAAAGCCCGACTCGAAAGGTCGGGCTTTTTTATTGGCTGTAGGGCCGAAATCATCGCCCCTGCAACTGCTCCAGATAACTGTCGCCACCCAACTGCCCCATTTGCTGCCGAATCCACCCGGCCCGCCGCGCTACATAAGTGCTCGGCTGGCTGGCGCTCCAGTTGCGCGGGTTGGGCAGTACGGCGGCGAGCAGGCTGGCCTGCTGGCGCGACAACCGACTGGCGTCGACGCCGAAGTGATGGCGAGCCGCGGCCTGGGCGCCAAACACGCCGTCGTCCCATTCCGCACTGTTGAGGTAGACCTCGAGGATCCGCTCCTTCGACCAGAGCAATTCGATCAGCGCGGTAAACCAGGCTTCCAGCCCCTTGCGCACCCAGCTTCGGCCGGACCAGAGAAACTGGTTCTTGGCCACCTGCTGGCTGAGGGTGCTGGCCCCGCGGACACTGCCGCCGCGCTCGTTATGCGCCAGCGCCGCCTGGATGGCCGTGAAGTCGAAGCCCCAATGGCTGGCGAATTTCTGGTCTTCGCCGGCGATGACCGCCACTTTCAGCACATCGGAGATTCGTTCCCAAGGCTCCCAGTCGCGCTGCAAGTCGATGGGCTGGCCGTCGAACCAGGATTCGATCTTGCGCTCGACCATCAGCGCCGTACCCGGCGGCGGCACCCAGCGAAAGATCAGCACCAGCAATACGCTGCCTCCGGCGAACCAGAGCAGGGCACGAGCGAGTCGTCGAAATACGGATGACAGCATGGTGATGGCTTGGCCGCGGCGGATGAGCGGGCCATTATACAGGCCCTGTGCACCCCAAGGAGTTGTTCCATGCTTCGTAGCTTCCTGATGCTTGCGGCGTTCTTCGGCTTTACCGGCGTGGCCCTCGGTGCCTTCGCCGCCCACGGACTCAAGGGCCGGCTGACCCCTGAATACCTGGCGATCTTCCACACCGGCGTCACCTATCAACTGGTCCACGCGCTGGCGCTGATCGGCGTCGCGGTGCTCAGCGTGCACCTGCCGGGACGGCTGGTGAACTGGGCCGGCGGTCTGTTCGGCCTCGGCATCCTGCTGTTCTCTGGCAGTCTGTACCTGCTGACCCTGAGCGGTATCAGCAAGCTCGGCATCATCACGCCATTGGGCGGAACCGCCTTCCTCGCCGGCTGGTTGTGCCTGGGTCTGGCGGCCTGGCGGATGAACTGACTCGCGGGTCGAAAATCGTGACGAATGGTGTCGCCCGGCCTTGGGTTCGGGCGCGGATCGGCGCTAGAATGCGGGCCCCTAAAAATAATGGCGGCCGTGCGCATGCGCATTCAACTGAACGGTGAACCCTTCGAATTGCCCGACGGCGAAAGCGTCGCGGCCCTGCTGAGCCGGCTCGACCTGGTTGGGCGTCGGGTGGCGGTCGAACTGAACCTGGACATCGTGCCGCGTAGCCAGCACGACAGCACCGCGTTGAGCGAAGGCGACCAGGTGGAAGTTGTCCACGCCATCGGCGGCGGCTAGGCCCCCGCGCTTCACCTGCAAGTCCCTCAACCTTCAAGAGGATTACCGATGAGCAACGTTCGTAGCGACAAGCCCTTCACCCTGGCCGGTCGTACTTTCCAGTCGCGCCTGCTGGTCGGCACCGGCAAGTACCGTGACATGGAAGAAACCCGCCTGGCCATCGAGGCCTCGGGTGCCGAGATCGTCACCGTCGCCGTGCGCCGGACCAACATCGGCCAGAACCCGGGCGAGCCGAACCTGCTCGACGTACTGCCGCCAGACCGCTACACCATCCTGCCGAACACCGCCGGTTGCTACGACGCGGTCGAAGCCGTGCGCACCTGCCGCCTGGCCCGCGAACTGCTCGACGGCCACAACCTGGTCAAGCTGGAAGTCCTGGCCGACCAGAAAACCCTGTTCCCCAACGTGATCGAAACCCTCAAGGCCGCCGAAGTGCTGGTCAAGGATGGTTTCGACGTGATGGTCTACACCAGCGATGACCCGATCATCGCCCGCCAACTGGCCGAAGCCGGCTGCATCGCGGTCATGCCGCTGGCCGGTCTGATCGGCACGGGCCTGGGGATCTGCAACCCGTACAACCTGCAGATCATCCTCGAGGAAGCCAAGGTACCCGTGCTGGTGGACGCCGGTGTCGGTACCGCTTCCGACGCCACCATCGCCATGGAACTGGGCTGCGAGGCGGTGCTGATGAACTCGGCGATTGCCCACGCGCAGCAGCCGATCATGATGGCCGAAGCCATGAAACACGCCATCGTCGCCGGCCGCCTCGCCTACCTGGCCGGCCGCATGCCGAAAAAACTCTATGCCAGCGCCTCGTCGCCGCTGGATGGCCTGATCAAGTAAGAGCCTCTGATGACTGAATCGCAAGAATCGCCGATCGCCGCCGAAGGCGAAGAGCGCCAACACCGCCGTATCAAGAGTTTCGTGATGCGCGCCGGCCGCATGACCGAAGGCCAGCAACGCGGCCTGGACCAGGGCGGCCCGCTGTTCATCCTGAAGCTGGCCGACAGCCCGGTCGATTACGACCAGGTGTTCGGCCGTTCGGCGCCACGCACCCTGGAGATTGGTTTCGGCATGGGGCACTCCTTGCTGGAGATGGCCGCCGCCGCGCCGGATCAGGACTTCATCGGTGTCGAAGTGCACCGTCCGGGTGTCGGCGCGCTGCTTAACGGTGTGCTGACCCAGGGCCTGAAGAACCTGCGGGTGTATGACTGCGATGCCATCGAGGTGCTGAACACGTGCGTCGCTGACGGCAGCCTCGATCGCCTGATGCTGTTCTTCCCTGATCCGTGGCACAAGAGCCGTCACCACAAACGCCGCATCGTCCAGCCGGAGTTCGCCGAGCTGGTGCGTCGCAAGTTGAAGGTGGGCGGTGTATTCCATATGGCGACCGATTGGGAACCGTATGCCGAATACATGCTGGAAGTGATGAACGTCGCGCCGGGTTATCGCAACCAGGCGGCGGATGGCACCTATGTGCCGCGTCCTGAAGAACGCCCGATCACCAAGTTCGAACGCCGCGGCGAGCGGCTGGGGCATGGGGTTTGGGATTTGAAGTACGAGAAACTGGCTGACTGATGTAACGGGACCGCTGTGCGGTCCTTCGCGAGCAAGCTCGCTCCTACTGGTCTCGAATACACCGGACCTTTAGGCGCGAGCTTGTCGAGGCGACGAACCGTCGCGATTGCTTTATCCCCGCCGATCAGCCACAACGCCGATCAATACCAGCACCACCAGCAACACCGGCGCCAGCGCGTAGTTGTTGAACTGGCCCAGTCCCTTCACCACCCACGGGGTGGCATAGATCAGCGCAGCGCCGCTGCCGATCAGCACCAGCAAGGCCATGAACGGCACCCGCAAAGCCCCGGCCAGGCCGCCGAGGCGTCCTTCGACCCAGCTTTTGATGTCGGTGCCGAACAGCACCAGCAGGCAGCCGACCAGCGCCAGCGAGATTTCCGACAGGTTGCTACGGCTCCAGCGGGAGATGGTTGAGAGCAGGTCGAGTACCAGGTCCATGCGCTTTCCTTAGGTCAAGAAGTACTGCAACAGGTCGTTGAGGAACAACTGGCCGCGCGCGGTGGCGACCAGTCGCGTCGGTTCGACTTGTAAAAGGCCTTTTTGTTCTGCTTCCCGGCGCGCCGCGGTGAGTTGTTCCAGTGGCAGCCCGGTTCGCTGGCTGAACAGCGTAGCGTCGACGCCGTCGGTCAGGCGCAGGGCGTTCATCAAGAATTCGAAGGGCAGTTCATCCACCGGCAGCAGCTTTTCGCCGGCCTTGAAGGCCTTGGCCGGGTTCAGGTAGTCCTTGGGCAGACGGGTTTTCCAGGTGCGCAGAATGCGCCCGTCCGGATGACTGAGCTTGCCGTGCGCCCCCGCGCCGATACCGATGAAGTCGCCAAAACTCCAGTAGTTCAGGTTGTGCCGGGCCGCCCGTCCGGCCTGGGCGTAGGCGGAAACTTCGTACTGGTGGAAGCCGTTTTTCGCGAGCAGGGCCTGACCGGCTTCCTGGATATCCCAAAGGATGTCGTCTTCCGGCAGCACCGGCGGCTGGTTCCAGAACACGGTGTTCGGCTCCAGGGTCAACTGGTACCAGGACAGGTGCGTCGGGCCGAGGTCGATGGCTTGTTGCAGGTCGGCCAGGGCGTCGTCCAGCGATTGGTCTGGCAGCCCGTGCATCAGGTCCAGGTTGAAGTTGTCGAAGCCGGCATTGCGCGCCATGGCGGCGGCGCGGATCGCTTCGTCGCCGTTATGGATGCGGCCGAGCGCTTCGAGCTTGGCCTGCTGGAAGCTCTGGATGCCGATGGACAGTCGGTTGATTCCCAACTGTCGGTAGGCCTTGAACTTCTCCTGCTCGAAGGTCCCCGGATTGGCTTCCAGGGTGATCTCGATATCGCTGGCAAACGGAATGCGCTGCTCCACCCCGACCAGCAGGCGGCCCAGCGCCTTGGCGCTGAACAGGCTGGGCGTGCCGCCGCCGAAGAAGATCGAGCTGATCGGCCGGCCATATACGGCGTGCAATTCCTGGTCGAGGTCGGCCAGCAGCGCGTCGACGTAAGCGTCTTCAGGCAGTTCGGGTGTGGCGGCGTGGGAATTGAAGTCGCAATACGGGCATTTGCGCACGCACCACGGAATATGGATGTACAGCGCCAAAGGCGGCAGATGCGGCAAGGCCGCCCTTGGCGTTTGGGACGTGAAGCCAGCCTCGCCCAGATGCAGTGGCTGTGCCGGCGTTTTTTCGGTCATGCCAGGCCCAGACGTTGACGCAGCAGGCTCATGGCGCGGGCGCGGTGACTCAGTTGGTTTTTCTCGACAGGGGCCAGTTCGGCGCTGGAGCAGTTGCGCTCAGGGACCCAGAACAGCGGGTCGTAGCCGAAACCGTGCTCGCCGCTGGCGGCGGTCAGGATGCGCCCGTGCCACAGCCCTTCGCAGAGGATCGGCAGTGGATCATCGGCGTGGCGGACCAGCGCCAGGACGCAGACGAACTGCGCGCCACGTTCGGCTTCCGGGACATCTTTCAGAGCGTCCAGCAGCTTGGCGTTGTTCGCCGCGTCGCCCTTGCCGTCGGCATAGCGCGCCGAATAGATGCCGGGTGCGCCGCCGAGGAAGTCCACCGCCAGGCCCGAATCGTCGGCCAGTGCCGGCAGGCCGGAGATGCGCGCGGCATTGCGGGCTTTGAGGATGGCGTTCTCGACGAACGACAGGCCGGTTTCTTCCGGCTCGACGCTGCTGAATTCACCGATGGAGCGCAGTTGCACGGTGTCACCGAGCATGGCCTGCAGTTCCTTGAGTTTGCCGGCGTTGTGGCTGGCCAATACGAGTTGCTTGATGTTCATCATTCGCCTGGGAAGACTTCCTGGTTGAAGCTGAAGGTGTTGTTGGCGTCGCCCGAGCCGACCGTGATCGAGAAGGTCAGGGTTTCGGGCTGTTCCACCGGGAACTGGGCCAGGTAATAGACGGCGCCCTGGTCGGTGACCTGCTTGAAGCTCAGGTTGCTCTTGCGGCTGGTCAGGTCGCTGATGGTGCCGCTGACGCTCGCGGTGCTCGGCTTGCCGCCCTTGAGCACGGTGATATTCAGTACGCCCTGGTTCTTGCTGCGTACCAGCCCGCTGGCCTGTGCCGTGGTCGGCTGCAGGAAGGCGGAGTTGAAGACGCTGTAATGCACGGTGACATCGCCGAAGACTTCCTTGCGCTCCGGTTTTGCGGCATCGGCAGCCAGCACTGGCAGGGCCAGGCACAGGCTGAACAGAAACATGGCTAGGCGACGCATGATCGTATCCTCTGATTGGGCGAATTAGACCGCGACCTTGTGCTCCTGCAGGCCGGGGCTGCTTACACGATAAATGCCGATTTCCCCTAAAAGATTAGGCCAAAGCCGGCCGCCCCATCCGTTGCGGTGACGATTGTCCACCGCCAGGCGGTTGAGGACTTGCGCACGGCGTTCGCTGCACAGCGCCTCGAAGTCTTCGAAGGTGCAGAAATGGATGTTCGGCGTGTTGTACCAGGTATACGGCATGAAGTCCGAGACCGGCATGCGACCCTTGGTCGCGAGGTACCAGCGGCAGCGCCAATGGCCGAAGTTGGGGAAGGTGATGATGCATTGGCGGCCCACCCGCAGCATTTCGTCGAGGATCCGGTCCGGGTACTCCACGGCCTGCAGGGCCTGCGTCATGACCACCACGTCGAAGCTGTTGCTGGCGAAGTTGCCCAGGCCCTTGTCGAGGTCCTGTTCGATGACGTTGACGCCCTTGGCCACGCACTGGGCGATGTTGTCGGCGTCGATTTCCAGGCCATAGCCCGCGACCTGCTTGGTGTCGCGCAGCGAAGCCAGCAGTTCACCGTTACCGCAACCGAGGTCGAGCACGCGGCTGCCGGCGGGGATCCAGTCCTGGATGATTTCCAAATCGGCTCTCATGGATTCCTCAGCAGACGATGCGGTTCATGTAGTTGGTGAAACCCTGGATGTAGCGCGGGGTCGGGATCAGGAAGGCGTCGTGGCCGTAAGGCGAGTCGATATCCAGGTAGCAGACGTTTTTCCGCGCGGCGATCAGCGCGTCGACGATTTCCCGCGAGCGGGCCGGCGAGAAGCGCCAGTCGGTGGTGAAGGACATCACGCAGTAGTCCGCCGTGACATGGGCCAGGGTCGCAGCCAGGTCGCCACCGTGGCTGGCGGCCGGGTCGAAGTAGTCCAGCGCCTTGGTCATCAGCAGGTAGGTGTTGGCGTCGAAGCGGCCGGAGAATTCCTCGCCCTGGTAGCGCAGGTAGCTTTCGACCTGGAACTCGACACTGTGGAAGTCGTAGTTGAGCTTGTCGCTCTTCAGCTCGCGGCCGAATTTCTCGCCCATGGAGTCATCGGACAGGTAGGTGATGTGGCCCACCATGCGGGCCAGCATCAGGCCGCGCTTGGGGATCACGCCTTGGTCCTGGAATGAACCGCCGTGGAATTCCGGGTCGGTGAGGATGGCCTGGCGTGCCACTTCGTTGAAGGCGATGTTCTGGGCCGAGAGCTTGGGTGCCGAAGCGATGTCCAGGCAGTGGCGCACGCGGTCCGGGTAGGTGATGGTCCATTGCAGTGCTTGCATGCCGCCGAGGCTGCCGCCCACCACCGCCGCCCACTGGTGGATGCCCAGTCGGTCGGCCAGGCGCGCCTGGCTGTGCACCCAGTCTTCCACCGTCAGCACCGGGAAGTCGGCGCCGTAGGGCTTGCCGGTCGCCGGATTGACGCTGCTCGGGCCGGTACTGCCGTTGCAGCCGCCGAGGTTGTTCAGGCTGACCACGAAGAAACGGTTGGTATCGATGGGCTTGCCGGGGCCGATGCAACTGTCCCACCAGCCGGGCTTGCGGTCATCGACGCTGTGGTAGCCGGCCGCGTGATGGTGACCGGACAGCGCGTGGCAGATCAGCACGGCGTTGCTGGCACTGCTGTTGAGCGTGCCGTAGGTTTCGTAGACCAGCTCGTAGGAGGCCAGGGCGCGACCGCAGGCCAGGGCCAGGGGCTCGTCGAACTGCGCCAGTTGCGGTGTTACCAGACCGACCGAATCTTCGGGAAAGACAGTGGACATCGACCCTGCTCACATCTGAATGAGGCGTAAGTCTAAAGACCACCGGAGTGGGCGGCAAGCAATGTGCCGGGGGATGCGGGAATCGATACCGGGCCCGGCGCCACGGGTGTTCGTGGCGCGGGCCTGGCGGGTGTCGCTGACGCTACGATCAGACCAGCCGACGCAACACTTCGGGCATGAGGGTCATGGCCGCGAGGTTGTTGATGACCAGCATGTCGAGCAGCTTGAGCGCCATGAACGCCAGGATCGGCGAGATGTCCAGGCCGCCCAGGTTCGGCAGGATGCGGCGGAACGGAGCGAGGAACGGGTCGCAGATCTGGTTGATCAGCTCGGCGCCCGGGTTGTGGCTGCCTGGCGCGACCCAGGAAAGGATCACGCTGATGATCAGGGCGTAGAAGAAGATGTTGAGGAACAGCGCGGTGACCCCGATCAGCGACCAGATCAGCAACTGCAAAGGGTTGCCGATGGTGCCGTAGAGCAGCATCAGGATCGCGCCCATCAGCGCCATCTGTACGATGATCGCCAGCACCAGCGAAGACATGTCCAGGCCGAACAGGCTCGGGATGATCCGGCGCATGGGTTTCAGCAGCGGCTGGGTGGCGCGCACGGCGAACTGGCTGAGCGGGTTGTAGAAGTTCGCGCGGACCAGTTGCAGGATGAAGCGCAGCATGATGATCAGCAGATAAAGACTGCCGATGGTCTGCAGGATGAAAATTGCAGCGGTACTCAGTCCGATCATTTCACGCTCCTTAGTTGCCCAGTTGTTCGGCCATTTCCGCTGAACGATGTGCCGCGGCGCCCAGCGCCTTCTCTACCAGTGCTTCGAAACCATCAGCCTGGAACGATTTGATTGCCGCTTCGGTGGTGCCGTTGGGCGAGGTGACCCGGCGGCGCAGCTCGGCTGCGTCGACATCGCTGGACACTGCCATGTGAGCGGCGCCCAAGGCGGTTTGCAGGGTCAGCCTGGAGGCGGTTTCTCGCGGCAGGCCGAGTTTTTCGCCGGCGGCGGTCATGGCCTCGATCAGCAGGAAGAAGTACGCCGGGCCGCTGCCGGACACGGCGGTGACCGCGTCCAGTTGTTGCTCGCTGTCCAGCCACAGGGCGATGCCAACCGCCGAAAGCAATTGCTCGGCTTGCTCGCGTTGCTGTGCGCTGACTTCGGCGGTGGCGTACAGGCCGCTCACGCCCTGGCGCAGCAGTGCCGGGGTGTTGGGCATGCAGCGAACGATCGGCTGCGCGCCGAGCCAGTTGTTCATGCTGGCGCAGGTGATGCCGGCGGCGATGGAGACCACCAGTTGCTCGGGTTTCAGGCTTGGCTTCAAGGCTTCGCAGACCGCTTTCATGGCCTGCGGCTTGACCGCCAGTACGACAACGTCGGCGCCTTCGACGGCGCTGGCGTTGTCTGCGAACAGTTCGATGCCGTGTTCGGCGTGGATTTTCGCCCGTTGCTCGGCGCCCGGGTCGCTGGCGCGGATCTGCGCGGCTTCCAGGCCCTGGGCGCGCAGGCCGCCGATCAGGCTGGCGGCCATGTTGCCTGCGCCGATAAAGGCAATACGAGTCTTGCTCATGTCAGGTCCTTGATAGAAGAAGGTGAAAGGTGCATGGATCAGGCCTGGCCATAGTCGCGGGCGCCGAACAGCGCGGTGCCGATGCGGACCCAGGTCGCGCCTTGGGCGATGGCGCTTTCCAGGTCATGGCTCATGCCCATGGACAGGGTGTCGAGGCCCAGTCCGAGGCTGTCTTGAAGGTCCCGCACGCGGGCGAAGGCGGCGTCTTGCGCCGCGCGGTCGTCGGTGGGTTCGGGAATGGCCATCAGGCCGCGCAGGCGCAGGTTTGGCAGCGCGGCGACGGCGGCGGCCAGGGCCGGCAGGTCTTCGGGCGTGCAGCCGGACTTGCTGTCCTCGCCGCTGACGTTGACCTGCAGGCACAGGTTCAGCGGCGCCAGGTTGGCCGGGCGTTGTTCCGAGAGGCGTTGTGCGATTTTCAGTCGATCCACCGAGTGTACCCAGTCGAAATGTTCGGCAATGGCGCGGGTCTTGTTCGACTGAATGGGGCCGATGAAGTGCCAGGTCAAGGGCAGGTCGGTCAATTGTTGCTGTTTGCCGAGTGCTTCTTGAAGGTAGTTCTCGCCGACATCGCGCACGCCGGCGGCGAAGGCTTCGCGTACGGCTTCGGCGGGTTTGGTCTTGCTCACGGCCAGCAACTGGATGCTCGCAGGGTCACGTCCGCAAGCCGCGGCGGCGCCCTGGATGCGGCCGGCAAGCGTGGAAAGGTTGTCTGCTATGGTGGACATGGATTCGATGCCAGCGGGTCATTGGGTCCGGGGCATTCTACCCGCTTGTCAGTCTTTGGGGAGTCTTATGGAAATGACCGGGCTGTTGGCCCTGGCGCTCAGGGAGAGCGCTTCCGATCTGCACCTGGCGGCTGGCCGGGTGCCGAATATCCGTGTGGATGGGCAGATGCGTCCATTGGATCTGCCGCCTCTGGAACCGGCGACGATGCGGGCGCTGCTTGCGCAGATCATGACTGAACGGCAGCAGCGCGAGTTCGAGGAGCGCCGCGACCTGGACTTCGCCGTGGCCTTGCCGGACACACCGCGTTGCCGGGTGAATGCCTTCGAACAATTGCATGGCGCCGGGGCGGTCTTGCGCTTGCTGCCGGAGCGGGTGCCGAGCCTGGAACAACTGGGGCTGGGAGAGGCGTTCAAGCGGTTGGTGGACGTCGACTCCGGGCTGGTGCTGGTCACCGGGCCCACCGGGTCGGGCAAGTCCACCACCCTGGCCGCGCTGGTGGAGCATCTGAATCGCCAGCGCGCCTTGCACATTCTCACGCTGGAAGACCCTGTCGAGTTCATCCATGAGCCGCTGCGCAGCCAGGTCAATCAGCGTGAAATCCACCGCCACAGCCTTGGTTTCGCCCAGGCTTTGCGGGCGGCGCTGCGTCAGGACCCGGACGTCATCATGCTCGGCGAACTGCGCGACCTGGAAACCATCCGCCTGGCCCTGACCGCTGCGGAAACCGGGCATCTGGTGCTGGCGACGCTGCACACGGCGTCGGCGGTGAAAAGCATTGACCGTATCGTCGATGTCTTCGCCGGCGAGGAAAAGGCGATGGTGCGCAGTTTGCTGGCCGAGTCGCTGCGGGCCGTGGTGTCACAGGTGTTGGTGCCGCGAGCGGCAGGCGGGCGGGTCGCCGTGCAGGAGATCCTGGTGGCGACCCCCGCTGTGCGCAACCTGATTCGCGAAGGCAAACAGGCGCAGTTGTATTCAGCGATGCAGACCGGCGCGGGACAGGGGATGCAAACCCTGGACAGTTGTCTTCAGGGGTTGCTGGCGCGTGGAGACATCAGTGGGGAGTGTGCCCGGGCGAACATGCGTTCGCCCTCGGCCTTCTAGCGTTTGGCCAGGCGCAACTGTTCTTGCTGTTGCGGCAGTACGCGTTTGGCCACCACGTAGCGTTTGTCCCAGTACGGCTTGTTCAGCGTGTCGATGGTGACGCGCTTGCCGGTACGCGGGGCGTGGATGAAGCGGTCGTTGCCGAGGTAGATGGCAACATGGTTTACCCGGCGGCTCTTGATGTTGAAGAACAGCAGGTCACCTGGCTTGAGGTCGCTGCGATCGACTTTCACGCCGTGGTCGCCACTGGCCATCGCGTTCGAGGTGCGCGGCAGGTCGACGGCGTCGATGTCGTTGAAGGCGTATTTGACCAGGCCACTGCAATCGAAGCCCTTGCCCGGGGTGCTGCCGCCCCAGCGATAAGGCGTACCCAGCTGGTTGACGGCGCGGCTGAGCACGTCGCTGCTCTGGCTCGGCGGCATTTGCGCCACGGTTTGCGAGGCGCCGTGGCTGCGGCGCGAGTGCTGGGGCTTGCTGGCTACGCTCTTGGTAGAGCGGGTGGCCGTGGAATGGGCGGTCGATCCGGAAAAGCCGGTGGGAAGACGTTGCTCACGGTTGGTGGCGTGGGCGGCCAGTGGCAATAATAGGCAAATGGTCAGCCATGTCTTGAAAAATGAACGCATTAGGCAGGGCTCTTGTTGGTGTAGGCGCGCAACTTTATAACAGCTTTTTGGTCATTTTCTGATCCACTGGTCGTCTCAAAAGTGTCATACGTCGGCTCGATCGGAAAAAGTCACATATTTACTTAGAAAATTTTTCTCTAACCGCGCGAGGCTATGAATGAACGGTTATCAACAGGAAGGGCGTCCTGACACCCACAGCAAGGTCATTGGTTACCTGTTGTGGATATTCGGTTTTCTGGGCGCGCACCGTTTTTACTACGGCAAGCCGGTCACCGGGACGATCTGGTTTTGCACCATCGGGCTGCTGGGTATCGGCTGGCTGATCGACCTGTTCTTGATCCCGGCCATGGACCGCGAAGCCGACCTGCGCTTTCACGCCGGTCCGTTGGACTACACCGTGGCGTGGCTGCTGCTGACCTTTCTCGGGGTGTTCGGCGTACACCGCATGTATCAGGGCAAATGGATCACGGGCGTGATCTACCTGTTCACTGGCGGGTTGTTCCTGTTCGGTGTGCTGTATGACTTCTGGACACTGAATACGCAGGTTTCGATGAAGAACGCGCAACAGCGCTACTGAAAAAAAGGCCCTGATTCTCATCAGGGCCTTTTCATTTGGCGCGGGGGATTACTGGCGGGTCTGGCGCTGCTGCAACAGCAGGTTGTTGAAGCCGCTGCCGGCCAGTTGCTTCTGGGCCACGGTCAGTTGTTCGCGGTTGCTGAACGGGCCGACCAGCACCCGGTACCAGGTCTCTTCCTTGACCGTGCCGGACTCCACCTGCACCGACTGGCCGAGCAGGATGATCTGCGCGCGCACTTTGTCGGCATCCGCCTGTTTGCGGAACGAGCCCGCCTGCAGATAGAACTGCGTGGTGGCGGCCGGCTTGATCACCGGCGGCGCCGGAGGCGGAACCTCGCCGTTGAGCGCGGCCTGGGCCCGGGCGGTGTCGATCTTCGCCGCTTCCGCGGGCGTGACCGGCGGCTGCGCCGGGACGGGCGGGGTTTTCTCAGGCACGGCTTCCGGCGGCACGATCACTTCCGACTCCGGCAGCAGGGTATAGAAGTCGTACTTCGGCTTCACCGGCTGCTGTGGACTTGGCGGTGTCTTGTTCGCCTCGGCGACCTTCTCGGCCTTCTGCTGCTCGGGTTTCTCCCGCTTGACCTCATCCCGACCCGGTTCGAGCTTCATCAGGAACACGATGAAGGCACCGACCGTCAGGCCGATCGCCATCCACAACCAGCCCGGAATCGGCTTTTTCGCTGGTGCCTGGTAGCGGCTGGCGCCGCGCTTCGGGGCGGGTTTCTTCTTGGCTGCCAACTTACATACGCTCCAGGGTTTCCAGGCCCAGCAGCTCCAGGCCCTGTTTCAGGGTGCGACCGGTCAGGGCCGCCAGGCGCAAGCGGCTCTGTTGTTGTTCCGGGGTTTCGGCGCCGAGGATCGGGCAGTTCTCGTAGAAGCTGGAGAACAGGCCGGCCACGTCGTACAGGTAGCTGCACAGCACGTGCGGGGTGCCTTTCTCGGCGACGTTGTTGAGGATCTCGGCGAACTGCGCCAGACGTGCGGCCAGGTCCTGTTCCTGCTGGGCCTGCAGAACGATCTGACCTTCAACTTCGCTGAAGTCCTTGCCGAGCTTGCGGAATACGCCGGCCACGCGGGTGTAGGCGTACAGCAGGTAAGGTGCGGTGTTGCCTTCGAAGTTCAGCATCAGGTCGAAGTTGAAGCTGTAGTCACTGGTGCGGTGCTTGGACAGGTCGGCATATTTCACGGCGCCGATACCGACCACCTTGGCGATGGCGCGCAGGTCGTCTTCCGGCAGCTCCGGGTTCTTTTCCTTCACCAGGGTGTAGGCGCGTTCCTTGGCTTCGGTCAGCAGGTCGATCAGCTTCACGGTGCCGCCGTCGCGGGTCTTGAACGGACGACCGTCCGCGCCGTTCATGGTGCCGAAGCCCATGTGCTCGGTCTGCATCGGGTGGCTGATGAAGCCGGCGCGGCGGGCCACTTCGAACACTTGCTGGAAGTGCAGCGCCTGGCGCTGGTCGACGAAGTACAGCGCGCGGTCCGCGTGTAGGACATTGCTGCGGTAGCGCACGGCCGCGAGGTCGGTGGTGGCGTAGAGATAGCCGCCGTCGGCCTTCTGCACGATCACGGGCAGCGGGTCGCCGTCGGCGGTCTTGAATTCTTCGAGGAACACGCACTGCGCGCCATTGCTTTCGACCAGCAGGCCCTTGGCCTTGAGGTCGCTGACCACGTTGGCGAGGTCGTCGTTATAGGCGCTTTCGCCCATCACGTCGGCCGGGGTCAGTTTGACGTTGAGCAGTTCGTAGGTCTTCTGGCAGTGCGACAGCGAGATGTCCTTGAAGCGGGTCCATAGCGTCAGGCAGTCGGCGTCGCCGGCCTGCAGCTTGACCACCAGGCCACGGGCACGGTCGGCGAAGGCTTCGGATTCGTCGAAACGCTTCTTGGCGGCGCGGTAGAAGTTTTCCAGGTCCGACAGCTCGTCGCTGGTGATCGGGTTCTCTTCCAGGTAGGCCAGCAGCATGCCGAACTGGGTGCCCCAGTCGCCGACGTGGTTCTGCCGGATCACCTCGTCGCCGAGGAACTCCAGAACCCGGGCCACGGCGTCACCGATGATGGTCGAGCGCAGGTGGCCTACGTGCATTTCCTTGGCCAGGTTGGGCGCGGACAGGTCGATGACCACTTTCTGCTGCGGGCCGGCCTTGTGCACGCCCAGCTTGGCATCGGCCAGGGCGGCGTCCAGGCGCGAAGCCAGGGCCTGGGTGTTCTGGAAGAAATTGAGGAAGCCGGGGCCGGCGATCTCGACCTTGCTGATCTGCGGATCGGCAGGCAGCGCGGCGATGAGCTTCTCGGCCAGGTCGCGGGGCTTCATGCCGGCCGGCTTGGCCAGCATCATGGCGATGTTGCTGGCGAAATCGCCGTGGGTCTTGTCCCGGGCGTTCTCCACCTGGATCGCCGGCGTCAGCCCTTCAGGCAGCACACCGTCGAGGGTGAGTTGGGTCAGGGCTTGCTGGATGAGCTGGCGAATGGTGTCTTTCATGGGATTCTCTTTCGACCGCAAGCGCGGCGGCGCTTCGATGCGCAGGTGGAAAAACTGGGCATTATCCGTTGCTGGTGCAAGGTTGCCAACCTTTGGGCCGGCGCTAGTACAGATCTACCGGGTCCACATCCAGCGACCAGCGCACCTGGCGCCCGCCGGGTAACTGTTCCAACACTAGCAACCAGGCACTGATCAGTCGATGCAACGGCGCCCGCGCATTGGCCTGCAGCAGCAGTTGCGCGCGGTAGCGACCGGCGCGGCGTTCCATCGGCGCGGGGACCGGCCCCAGCAATTCGATCCCATGCAGACCTTGCTCGGCCAGCAATCGTTCGGCTGCGGAGCAGGCTTCGTCGAGAAAACCTTCGGCCTGGCCCGGCTTGTGCGCCTCCGCGCGCAGCAGGGCGAGGTGCGCGAACGGCGGCAGGCCGGCGGCGCGGCGCTCGCTCAGGGCCTGCTCGGCAAAGGCGAAATAGCCCTGTTCGGTCAGTTGCACCAATAAAGGATGGTCGGCGAGGTGGGTCTGGATGATCACTTTGCCCGGCTCCTCGGCCCGCCCGGCGCGCCCGGCAACCTGCACGATCAACTGGGCCATGCGCTCGGCGGCGCGGAAGTCGCCGGAGAACAGCCCGCCGTCGGCATCGAGGATCGCCACCAGGGTGACCCGCGGGAAGTGGTGCCCTTTGGCCAGCATCTGCGTGCCGACCAGAATGCACGGCTGGCCGCGCTGGATGGTGTTGAACAACTGGTTCATCGCGTCCTTGCGCGAGGTGCTGTCGCGGTCCACCCGTAGAACCGGGAAATCGGGGAACAGAATGCTCAGGCGCTCCTCGGCGCGCTCGGTGCCGGCGCCCACCGGCCGCAGATCGACGTGGTTGCACTGCGGGCACTGGCGCGGAATGCGTTCTTCATGCCCGCAATGGTGGCAGCGCAGTTCGCCGGAGCGCTGGTGCACGGTCATGCGCGCATCGCAGCGCGGGCATTCGGACAGCCAGCCGCAGTCGTGGCAGAGCAGGGTCGGGGCAAAGCCGCGGCGATTGAGGAACACCAGGACTTGTTGGCCGGCGGCGAGGGTCTGGGCGATGGCCTGCTGCATCGGGCCGCTGATGCCGCTGTCCAGTGGTCGGCTTTTCACATCCAGACGCAGGAAACGCGGGGCTTGCGCACCGCCGGCGCGGTGGTTCAGGCGCAGCAGGCCGTAGCGGCCGGAGTGGGCGTTGTGCAGGCTTTCCAGCGAGGGCGTCGCCGAACCCAGCAGGATCGGGATGTTTTCTTGCCGCGCGCGCACCAGCGCCAGGTCGCGGGCGTGGTAGCGCAGGCCTTCCTGCTGTTTGTAGGAGCCGTCGTGCTCCTCGTCGATGATGATCAGCCCGGGGTTCTTCATCGGCGTGAACAGCGCCGAGCGCGTGCCGATGATGATATCGGCCTCGCCGTCGCGCGCGGCAAGCCAGGCGTCCAGGCGCTCGCGGTCGTTGACCGCCGAGTGCAGCAGGGCGATGCGCGCGTTGAAGCGCTGCTCGAAGCGGGCCAGGGTCTGCGGCCCGAGGTTGATCTCGGGAATCAGGATCAGCGCCTGCTTGCCGGCTTCGAGGGTTTCGCGGATCAGTTGCAGGTACACCTCGGTCTTGCCGCTGCCGGTCACCCCGGCCAGCAGGAAGGCGTGGAAGGTGTCGAAACCGGCGCGCACGGCGTGGAAGGCGGCGCGCTGTTCATCGTTGAGCGGCAGTTCTGGCTGCGCCAGCCAATGTTCGTGGCGGGCTTGCGGGGCATGGCGGCGCACTTCGACCTCCACCATCTCCTTGGCCAGCAACAGGTCGAGGCTGTCCTTGCTCAGCCCCAACTTGCCCAGCAGGCCATGGGCAACGCCGTGAGGGTGCTGGGCGAGGGTGGCGAGGGCTTCACGCTGGCGCGGCGCGCGGGCGATGCGCGGATCATCCTGGCGAGCGTTGAGTGCGACTTGCCAGAAGCGTTCCTGGCGCGCTTCGGCGGGTTCGCCCTGGCGCAACAGCACCGGCAGCGCCCAGCTCAGGGTATCGCCGAGGCTGTGCTGATAATACTGGGCGGTCCACAGGCAGAGTTTGAACAGCGCCGGCGGCAGTGGCGAGACCGGGTCGAGCAGGGCGATCGCCGGCTTGAGCTTGTCTGCGGGCACTTCGCTGTGTTCCGCGACCTCCACCAGGACGCCGATCATCTCCCGGCGGCCAAACGGCACCCGCACGCGCATGCCCGGTGTGAGCGTCTGGCGCGCCATGCTCGCCGTGGCCCTGTAGTCGAACAGCCGCCGTAGTGGCGAGGGCAGGGCAAGGCGAAGAATGACGTCGGACACGCGGAGGCTTCTCTGTAAGGGTAATTCCAGATGCCCGCGAGCCTAGCAGACGACAGTCGGTGCAAGCGACAACTTGCGCTGAGGCTTCGCTCTGGTATTATTCGCCGCCTAATTACGTGCGGTATTCAACAATGGTGTTGGGTGGCGGCACGCAGTCGAGGAAATGGCCATGAAAGCAGATATTCATCCAGTTTACGAAGCGGTTGCGGTCACCTGCAGCTGCGGCAACAAGTTCGAAACCCGTTCGACCTTCGGCAAACCACTGCCGATCGACGTGTGCAACGAGTGCCACCCGTTCTACACCGGTAAGCAGAAGACTCTGGATACCGGCGGCCGCGTACAGCGCTTCGCAGATCGTTTCGGTACGTTCGGCAAGAAGTAAGAATGCGCTTGGCTGGCCCTATAGGTCTGGCTTGGTTGCAAAAAAAGGCGCCCCTTGTGGGCGCTTTTTTTGTGGGCGCGATTTGGCAGTTGCCGGCTTTGGCGTTCTCTCTGGCGACCATTTCGAAGCGGTGCTGGATCGTTCCCGCAAAGGGGCGCTGAAACCGGGTCAGCAGCGTTGGTGGCTGCAATTGACCGACCCGAGCATGCTGGAAAGGGCCAGAAGATAAAAAATTGTGGACATTTTTTTGCTCGATTGTACACATCGAAAGCCGCGTACTACGCGGCTCTTGGCGGAAAGTCGTAGCTTAAAGGCCTTGACACAAGTGACCGGGCAGTCTTGTCGGCCCTTGGCTCTTTGCGTATCCTCGGCGGTCCGTCAGAACAGTAAACAAGCGGAATGCCCACCATGTCAGACCTGAAAACTGCCGCTCTTGAATATCATGCTCAGCCTCGTCCGGGGAAACTGAGCGTAGAGCTTACCAAACCAACCGCAACCGCTCGTGACCTGGCGCTGGCCTACAGCCCGGGCGTCGCGGAGCCGGTGCGTGAAATCGGTCGCGATCCCGAGCTGGCCTACAAGTACACCGGCAAGGGCAATCTGGTAGCAGTGATCTCCGACGGTACCGCCATTCTTGGCCTGGGTAACCTCGGCCCACTGGCTTCCAAGCCAGTGATGGAAGGCAAGGGTGTTCTGTTCAAGCGTTTCGCCGGTATCGACGTGTTCGACATCGAAGTCGACTCCGAAAGCCCGCAAGCCTTCATCGACACCGTCAAGCGCATCTCCATCACCTTCGGTGGCATCAACCTCGAAGACATCAAGGCACCTGAGTGCTTCGAGATCGAGCGCGCCCTGATCGAACAGTGCGACATCCCGGTTTTCCACGATGACCAGCACGGCACCGCCATCGTGACCGCCGCCGGCATGATCAACGCCCTGGAAATCGCTGGCAAAACCCTGGCCGACGCCAAGATCGTCTGCCTGGGCGCCGGTGCTGCGGCCATCTCCTGCATGAAACTGCTGGTGAGCATGGGCGCGAACATCGAGAACATCTTCATGGTTGACCGTACTGGCGTGATCCACGCTGGCCGCGACGACCTGAATCAGTACAAGGCAGTATTCGCCCACGCTACCGACAAGCGCAGCCTGGCCGACGCTCTGGACGGCGCCGACGTGTTCGTCGGTCTGTCCGGTCCGAACCTGCTGAGCGCTGAAGGCCTGAAGTCGATGGCGCCAAACCCGATCGTCTTCGCCTGCTCCAACCCGGATCCGGAAATCTCGCCAGAGCTGGCCCACGCCACTCGTAACGACGTGATCATGGCTACCGGTCGTTCCGACTACCCGAACCAGGTCAACAACGTTCTGGGCTTCCCGTTCATCTTCCGCGGTGCCCTGGACGTTCGCGCCAAGCGCATCAACGAAGAAATGAAGATCGCCGCCGCCAACGCCCTGAAAGACCTGGCCAAGCTGCCAGTTCCGAAAGAAGTCTGCGACGCGTACGGTGTTGCGGGTCTGGAATTCGGCCGTGAGTACATCATTCCGAAGCCGATGGACTCGCGTCTGCTGACCGTCGTTTCCGATGCTGTGGCCAAAGCCGCCATCGAGACTGGCGTAGCGACCCTGCCGTACCCGAAACACTACCCGCTGACCAGCGTGGATGAAGTGTTCAACGGTTGATCCGCTGACGTAACAAAAGAAAGCCCCGGCTCGTGAGAGTCGGGGCTTTTTTGTTGGGCAAACAGGGTGGTTTGGCGCGGAACCTGTGGGACCAACCGTTAGCCGCGAAGGGCCGCTCCCGCAGAATCGTGAGCGGCCGGTTTCAGGATGCAGGGATCAGAACAGATCCATCGGCGCCGCTTCATCCGCTGGCAGCGGGCTGCCCGGTGCGCTGCCATTGCCCAGTTCGTTGACCGAAGGCGGAGTGTCCTCGGCCTTGAACAGTTCGAAGTAGGCATTCGGCGTCCCCGGCGTTGCCGCGCGGCCACTGACCGGATCGACCCGCAGGCTGAGGATGCCTTCCGGCTCTGGCAGCCGGTGCTCGGGCTTGCCCTTGAGCGCGGGGCCCATGAAGCTCATCCAGATCGGCAGCGACACTGTGCCGCCATACTCGCGACGGCCCAGGGTTTCAGGCTGGTCGAAGCCGGTCCAGACCGTCGTGACGTAGTCGGCGTTGTACCCGGAGAACCAGGCGTCCTTGGACTCGTTGGTGGTCCCGGTCTTGCCCGCCAGGTCGTTACGGCCCAGTGCCATGGCGCGACGCCCGGTGCCGCGCTTGATGACGTCCTCCAGCATGCTGGTGAGGATGTAGCTGGTACGCCCGTCGATGATCCGCTCTGCGGTCAGCGGCACCTGTGGCTGCGTGGAAGGCGCTGCCGTGGCATCGGTAGTGATCGCCTGCACTTGCGGCGCGGCAATACCGGCCTGGTCTTCCTGCCCCGACGGAACCCGCGCCGGATTGGCGGTAAACAGGGTTTCGCCATTACGGCTGTCGATACGATCGATCAGGTACGGACTGATCTTGAAGCCGCCGTTGGCGAAAGCACTCCAACCGGTGGCGATTTCCATCGGCGTCAAGGTCGCGGTGCCCAGTGCCAGGGACAGGTTGCGCGGCAGGTCCTGCTTGTTGAAGCCGAATTTGGCGATGTAGTCGATGGTCTTGTCGACGCCCATGCTTTGCAGCAGGCGGATCGACACCAGGTTGCGCGACTTGTACAGCGCCTCGCGCATGCGGATAGGGCCGAGGAAGGTGTTGGTGTCGTTCTTCGGACGCCAGACTTTGTCCAGGTACTCGTCGACGAACACGATCGGTGCGTCGTTCACCAGGCTGGCGGCGGTGTAGCCGTTATCCAGTGCCGCGCTATAGACGAATGGCTTGAAGCTGGAGCCCGGCTGGCGCTTGGCCTGCATGGCGCGGTTGTAGTTGCTCTGCTCGAACGAGAAGCCGCCGACCAGTGCGCGGATTGCTCCGTTGTTCGGGTCGAGGGTGACCAGCGCGCTCTGTGCGCCGGGCACCTGGCTGAAGGCCAGACTGCCGTCGTCCATCCGGCGGACCCGGATCAGGTCGCCGACCTGCGAAACATCGCTCGCCTGCTGCGGGCTGCGGCCCTGGCTATTGGTGTTGAGGAACGGGCGCGCCCATTTCATGGTGTCCCAGGCAACGGTGGCCTCGTCGCCGGACTTGGTCAGTACGCGCAGGCCAGTCTTGTCGACCTGGATCACGATGGCCGGCTCCAGGCCGCCCATGTTGCGCTGCTTGCCCAGTTCCTGCAGCCACGCGGCGCGGGTCTTGCCCGGCAGACGCGACTCGGGGCCGCGGTAGCCGTGGCGCTTGTCGTAGTCGGTGAGCCCGTCGAGTACGGCGTTGTTGGCGATGGCCTGCAGGTCGCTCGGCACCGTGGTGGTGACCCGGAAACCTTCGGTGTAGGCGTCGCTGCCGTAGCGGCCGACCATCTCGGCGCGGGCCATTTCGGCGATGTACGGTGCGTTCACTTCTGGCGTCGGCACGTGATAACTGGCGTTCAGCGGCTCGGCGAGGGCGGCCTGGTAGCTGGACTCGTCGATCTTGCCCAGCTTGTACATGCGTCCGAGGATCCAGTCGCGGCGCTCCTTGGCCCGGGCCGGGTTGGCCAGCGGGTTGAAGCGCGACGGCGCCTTGGGCAGGCCGGCGATCATTGCCATCTGCGCCAGGCTGATGTCGCGGATCGACTTGCCGTAATACACCTGCGCCGCGGCTTCGATGCCGTAGGCACGGTTGCCCAGGTAAATCTTGTTGACGTACAGCTCGAGGATTTCGTCCTTGGTCAGCTCCCGCTCGATCTGCAGGGCCAGGAGAATTTCGTTGGTCTTGCGCGAGAAACTGCGCTCGCTGGACAGGAAGAAGTTCTTCGCCACCTGCATGGTGATGGTGCTGCCGCCGGTCTGGATGTGCCCGGACTTGACCAACTGAGAGGCGGCACGCATCAGGCTGCTGGGGTCAACACCATAGTGATTGAGGAAATTGTCGTCCTCGGCTGACAGCAACGCCTGAATGAAGTGTGGGGGAATATCCGCGAAACGGATTGGAGAGCGGCGCATTTCGCCAAACTCGGCGATCAGCTTTCCGTCACTGCTGTACACCCTCAGGGGTATCTGCAACTGGATGCTTCGCAGCGCCTCGACCGAAGGGAGGCTGGGACTAAGATACAGAAACGCGCCACTCAGACCGAGTACGGCTGCGCAAATGACTGCGACGAAAGACCACCAGAAGAACTTCAGCAGGCGTATCAAGGCTTTGGGATGTCCAGTTGGAGTTTTGGGTTGAGCGCAGGGCCCGGCGGGCCAGAAAAACGCTGGGCATTATAAGCAATTTTCACTTCCCCGCGTGATTTGCACCGGGAGTCAGGAGGGTGCCAGTGGCGTCTTCCTGATCCTGGACGCTCTCGCTTTTTCGATGGAAATGAGGAAACAGGATGTTTGGACGCTCAGGCTGGGATGCCGGTTCACTGCTGGGGGTGGAAATCGCCTCTTGCGCTGTCAGGGTGCTGCAACTGGAACGCCGGGAGGAGGGGCTTCGCGTACGAGGCTGGGCGGTCGAGCCACTTTCGCGCGGTGCCGTGGTGGACGGCCGGGTGATTGATCATGAGGCGGTCGCCGCGGCCTTGATGCGCGCCTTTGCGCGCAGCGGCGCGAGTCGTCGCGAAGTTGCGCTGGCGGTGCCGGCCTCGGTGGTGATCCAGCATGCTGTGGCAATGCCGTCGGAGCTCGATGACGATGAAATCGACGAACGGCTGCGTGACGAGGCCGAGCAATTCATTCCCTTCGCGGTGGAAGAGGCCGCGCTCGATTACCAGGTATCTGCCGGTGCCCCGGGCTTCCTGAGCGTGGCCTTCACGGCTTGTCGCCAGGAGTGGCTGGACGGCATGGAAGCGGTCATGGACCTGGCCGGCTTGCGGGCGCGGATCGTCGACATCGACAGCCATGCCTGGCAGCGGGTGTTGAACCGCCAGCCGACGGGACTGGCGGCGGTGCTGCAACTGGAGGCGGATGGCTGGGTGTTCCAGGCATTCACCAAGGAAGGCACGCCGTCGTTCAGCGAGCGCCATGTGCCGCTTGAGCCGCAACTGGAGAGGTTGGTCGAGTTTGTCGACTTGTGCCTGCTGCGTGAGCCGGGTGCGATGCCGGACCAGCTCTGGCTCGCGGGTGCGCGTGCTGACTGGGATGGGCTGGCCGGGCAATTGCGGCAGCGCCTCGGTGTGGTGACGCAACCGTTTGACCCACTGGCGACGTTGCTTGAGCCACAGCAGGGGGCCGCCGATCTGCGTCAGGCAGCGCCGATGCTGGGTGTGGCCTGCGGGCTGGCGCTGCGAGGATACGCCTGATGCACGCGGTCAATTTGTTGCCCTGGCGGGAATGGCGGCGTCAGCGGGCGATCCGCACCTTTCAATACGGGTTGCTGGCGGCGGCGCTGCTGGGCGGACTGCTGATGGTGGTCGTCTTCGGACTGCTCGATCAGCGACTGAGCGCGCAATTGAAGGAAAACAGCCGCCTGGATGAACGGACTGCCGCGCTTGATGGCCCCGTGGCTGAGGTCGAAGGCTTGGTAGTCCGGCGTGACGCCCTTGTTGAGCAGCGCAACGAACTACAGGCGTTGCGGCGCCAAGGCCAATCCGGGGCCGAACTGCTGAACCACCTGACGCGGATCGTGCCGGCACAGGTCCGGCTCGATGGGCTGCAACTGGCCGGTGATGAACTGAGGCTGTCCGGGCTGGCCCACTCGGGCACTGACGTCGCGCACCTGCTGCGCAACCTGGGGCAATCACCTGGCTTGAGTGCTCCGGACCTCCAGGAGGTGAAGTCGTCCAGCCAGGGCGAGCGCTTTCAGATAGCGGTCAGCCTGCGCCCGGCCGCGGCTGTAGAACCGTCATGAGCGTGTCGCTGAGCACTGGGCCGGTATGGTCGAGGCTGGTGAAGTACTCCTGGCCAGTGAAGGCGCTGCTGATGGGCGGCTGCCTGTTGATCATTCCGCTGGCGGGCTTCGTCATTTATGGGCGTGGTCTGGTTGAGCGCATTGAGCAGGCCGAAGTTAGCCACAGTCAGTCGCAGTCCCACTGGGAAGGCCGATCCGCACTGGCGGCACGCCTGGAAACGCATCAGCAGCAGGTGCGGCAACTGGAGGCGGAACTGGCGGGTGATCGGCGCGAGTTGTTCGATGACGACGGCTTGGCGAGCCTGCTGCAAAACCTGGCGCGCCTGGGTGTGGGGCTGACGTTCGAGCAGGTGACGGTCGAGGACGCCAGGACACGGGAGCACCACGTCGAACTTCCTATCCAGGTGCAGGCCACGGGGGACTACTCGGCGTTACAGGGGTTTCTCTCGGGGCTTGCCGGGCTTGGTCGGCTGGTCGCGCTGCAGGAGTTGCATCTGGCGGCACCTGATGACCGTCCCTCCGGGCCGCTGGTTGTGCAACTGCGCCTCCAGGCTTACCGCGCTGCGCTGGTTGATACCTTGCCTGAGGTGTCGATGCTTCAGTCTGCGGAGCCTCGTGATCCATTCACGGCCGCTGAGCCGTTGGCGAGCGAGGCCGCGCCTTTGGCGGGGGTGACGATGGTCGGGCATCTGCGTGGCCAGCAAGGGCAGGTGGCGTTGGTCCGGGTCGGTGAGGTGCTTTATCCGCTGCGCGAGGGTGATCTGCTGGGGCCGGAACGGGTAGCGAGTATTGATGAGGGGCGGATCGAGTTGATCGCGCCGGAAGCGGCTGGGCCGATCCCGCGCGTACTGCGCCTGGGATCGGTGGCCGAGGGATGATTAGCGTGAAAGGAGACGGAATGAACAGGATGTTCAGGTCCTTGGGGTTATGCGTGCTGGTGCTGTTTTCGCCCCTTGTCGGCGCGGTATCTGCGCCTGGAGGTCACAGCGGCAAGCCGCTTTCGCTGAATTTCCAGGATGTCGAGGTGCGTGCGGTGTTGCAGGTGCTGGCTGACTTCACCGGGGTCAATCTGGTGGTCAGCGACGCGGTGCAAGGCTCTGTGACCCTGCGCTTGCAGGACGTGCCATGGGATCAGGCGCTCGATACGGTGCTGCGCAGCAAGGGGCTCGGCAAGCGCTTGGAGGGCAACGTGCTGATGGTGGCGCCGCTGGCGGAGTTGAACAATGCGGGGCTGCCATCATCCGGGTTGCGGGAGCAGGCCCTGCTGCAGGTCAATCACGCCCGGGCCACGGATATTGCCGCGTTGTTCCAGCCGCTGTTGCAGGACAGCCCGGACGAAGCGCCCTGGGGTGCAATCAGCGTCGATGAGCGCACCAATATGCTGATCACCAGTCAGAGTCCGGAGCGGCTGGAAATCCTGCGACAGTTGCTTGGGCAACTGGATGTTCCGGTCCGTCAGATCATGATCGAAGCCCGTATCGTCGAGGTGAATGTCGACTACGAGCGAGGGTTGGGCGTGCGCTGGGGCGGCTCGCTGGCGGGCGGCAGGTTGAAAGCCGTGGGGGCTGAGGCGCCAACCTTCGTCGATCTGGGGTTGGACAAGGCGACGTCAGGCATCGGCTTCGGCCTGGTGGGCGATGGCCGGCTGCTGGATCTGGAACTGAACGCCATGGAGAAGTCCGGAAACGGCGAAATCATCTCCCAGCCCAAGGTCATGACCGCCGACAAGGAAACCGCGCGGATTCTCAAGGGCAGCGAGGTGCCTTATCAGGAATCGGGGGCCAATGGCGCTACATCGACCACCTTTCGCGAGGCGTCGCTGTCGCTGGAAGTCACGCCGCAGATCATGCCCGGCGGGCGGGTGAGCATGCAGGTCAAGGTCACCAAGGACGAGCCGGACTACCTCAATCTTCAGGGCACGGTACCGCCAATCCGCAAGAACGAGCTGAACGCGCGGGTGCAGATTGCTGATGGCCAGACCATCGTCATCGGTGGCGTGTACTCGACAACCAAAAGTAATGTGCAGGATAAGGTGCCATTTTTGGGCGATGTGCCGTATGTTGGGCGGCTGTTTCGTCGCTCCGCCATCATCGAGAAAAAATCCGAGCTGCTGGTCTTCCTGACTCCGCGTATCATGAATGACCAGGCGATTGCTGTGAGTCATTGATTCTGTGCGAAATTTGATACTTGTTGGGCCGATGGGTGCTGGCAAAAGCACCATCGGCCGCCTGCTGGCCAAAGAGCTACGCCTGCCATTCAAGGATTCCGATAAGGAAATTGAATTGCGCACGGGCGCCAATATCCCATGGATCTTCGACAAAGAAGGTGAGCCGGGTTTCCGTGACCGCGAGCAGGCCATGATCGCCGAGCTGTGCGCTGCCGACGGCGTCGTCCTGGCGACCGGTGGTGGCGCGGTAATGCGCGATGCCAACCGCAAGGCTTTGCACGATGGCGGCCGGGTGATCTACCTGCATGCTTCGGTGGAGCAACAGGTGGGACGTACCGCCCGCGATCGCAATCGCCCCTTGCTGCGTACCGCGAATCCCGAGGAAACCCTGCGAGCGTTGCTGACGATGCGCGACCCGCTGTATCGGGAGATTGCCGACCTGGTGGTCGAAACCGACGAGCGGCCACCACGCATGGTGGTGCTGGACATTCTTGAGCGCTTGCAGAAGTTGCCGCCCCGTTAGCGCATGACTATCCTCGGCGACCAGTCATGCCGTGACAGGGCAATCCGTTATCGCGCGGGCCGAATGTTCGAGCCCGCGCCTTTGTTCTTTGTGGGGACACATGCAGACACTTAAGGTCGAACTGGGCGAACGCAGCTACCCGATCTACATCGGTGGGGGCCTGCTGGATCAACCCGAACTGCTGGCACCGCATATCGCGGGTCGGCAGGTCGCCATCGTTTCCAACGAGACCGTCGCGCCGCTGTACCTCGAACGCCTGAGCCGTACCCTTGGTGCTTACTCGGTATTGCCGGTGGTGCTGCCGGACGGCGAGTCCTTCAAGAACTGGGAAACCCTGCAACTGATTTTCGATGCCCTGCTCACCGCACGGCATGATCGTCGTACCACTGTGGTCGCCCTCGGTGGCGGCGTTATCGGTGACATGGCTGGCTTCGCCGCCGCCTGCTACCAGCGTGGCGTGGACTTCATCCAGGTACCGACCACGCTGCTGTCCCAGGTCGACTCGTCCGTGGGCGGCAAGACCGGCATCAACCACCCGCTGGGCAAGAACATGGTCGGCGCCTTCTATCAGCCCAACGCGGTGTTGATCGATACCGACAGCCTGCGCACCTTGCCGGCGCGCGAGTTGTCTGCGGGGCTGGCCGAGGTGATCAAGTACGGGCTGATTTGCGACGAACCTTTCCTCGGCTGGCTCGAAGAGCATGTCGATGCCCTGCGCAACGTCGACGCTGTCGCCCTGACCGAAGCCATCCGCCGCTCCTGCGCAGCCAAGGCCGCCGTGGTCGGCGCCGATGAGCGCGAGACCGGAGTGCGCGCTACGCTGAACCTCGGCCACACCTTCGGCCACGCCATCGAGACGCACATGGGCTATGGTGTCTGGCTGCATGGCGAAGCAGTGGCAGCCGGTACTGTCATGGCCCTGGAGATGTCCATGCGCCTTGGCTGGATCAGTCAGCAGGAACGCGACCGTGGCATTCGCCTGCTGCAGCGCGCCGGATTGCCGGTGGTACCGCCGGAGGAAATGACGCCGGCGCAGTTCATGCAACACATGTCGGTGGACAAAAAAGTGCTTGATGGCCGTCTGCGTCTGGTTTTGCTGCGTCACATGGGCGAGGCCGTGGTAACCGACGACTATCCGCAAGAGATTCTTCAGGCCACGCTGGCGGCGGATTACCGCGCAATCGTGGCCCAGCTTTGAGGTTGATGAGAGTCCGATGACCAGTTTGCATGCCGACGAGGCCTTTCTCGGCCACTATCAGTTGAATCACGACCCCTTCGCCGCTCGCGTCCCCGGGTTCAAATTCTTCCCTGCCCAGCGCAAGCCGGTCCTGGGGCAACTGCACCACCTCGCCCGTTACAGCCAGTTGTTGCTGGTGGTGACCGGCCCGCAAGGCGCCGGCAAGACCTTGCTGCGCCAGGCCCTGGTGGCCAGCACCAACAAGCAGTCGGTGCAGAGCGTGGTGGTTTCCGCTCGCAGCGCCAGCGATGCGGCCGGCGTTCTCGCCCAGGTGGCGCAGTCGCTGGGTGTGGCCAAGGCTGAAGTGCCGCTGATTCTCGCCCAGGTGGTGCAACTGGGCCTGACCGGCCAGGAAGTCTATTTGCTGGTCGACGATGCGGAACAACTTGGCGAGTCGGCACTCCAAGCGTTGCTGGAACTGGCGGCGGGCACCGCGGAAGGTCGCCCCCACGTGTTCCTGTTCGGCGAGCCGTCACTGATCGCCGGCCTGGAAGCGCTGGAAATCGAGGAAGAGCGTTTTCATGTCATCGAGCTGCAACCCTACACCGAAGACGAGACCCGGGAGTACCTGGAGCAACGTCTGGAAGGTGCGGGGCGTGGCATCGAGGTGTTCACCAGTGAGCAGGTCGTCGATATTCACCACAACTCCGACGGCTGGCCTGGGGTCATCAACCAGGTCGCCCGCGATACCTTGATCGAAGCCATGATCGCCAGCCGCTCGACGGCGAAGCGACCATCTGTGGGGTTCTCTATGCCGAAGAAACATGTGCTGGCGCTGTCTGCCGTAGTAGTGATCGCTGTCGGCGCCGCCGTGCTGATGCCGAAGAAAGGCGACCAGCCAAAGACCGGCGCACCCGCCGAGCAGGCGCAACTGCCGCTGGGGCAGGGGCAGCCGAGCAATGCACAGTCGAACAATGGCGGCCCGGCGATCGAGTTCGCTGGTTCGTCGCAGCCAATGCCACTGCCGCTGGTTGGTCAGTCGCAACCGGTAATGCGCGGCCCGTTGGCTGAAGCGGCGGGCATGAGTGAGGGTGAAGAGTCCGGTCCTGCCGGCAACACCGCGCTGCAACCGCCGACGGTGACCACCATCGCCCCGCCTGCGGGCGCGGTAGCGGGCCCGGCGCCGACCCCGGCGCAGCCGATCCAGCCGTCTCAGACCATCGCCTCCGCACAGCCGGTTGCGCCTGCTCACCAGCCTGTCGCTCCAGCAGCCGCCAAGCCGGTTGCACCTGCGCCCAAGCCCGTGACTGAAGTGGCGACTGCCAAGCCCGCCGTTCCTGCCGTCAAACCTGCGGAAAAACCCGCCGCCAAGCCGGCTGCGGCACCTGCCGGCACGGCCGGTGGTGGCTGGTATGCCTCGCAAGCACCGGGCAACTACGTTGTGCAGATTCTCGGCACCAGTTCCGAAGCCACCGCCCAGGCCTACGTGAAAGCCGAGGGTGGCGACTATCGCTACTTCAAGAAAAACCTTCAGGGCAAGCCGCTCTACGTCGTGACCTACGGCAACTTCTCCAGCCGCGATGCAGCCCTCAATGCAATCAAGGCCTTGCCAGCCAAGGTCCAGGCTGGTAAACCTTGGCCTCGCACTGTCGCCAGCGTCCAACAAGACCTGTCGACCCGCTGAAATAGCTCGGTGGCACTACCCCCGCCACCTGCTGAGCGACTCCTGAACCCAAGTCAAGCCTGCTGCGTCGAACGCGGCAGGCTTTTCTGTCCCAGACTGCCGGCCACAAGCTCGTGTTGCAGTCCAGGCTGAAACGCTTCAGACTCGAGCATCGCCGTTACCACGGCACTCGCTTAAAAACATTCAAAAATGCGACATGGATTTTCGCTGATTCGTCAGCAAATTTGTGGGCGTCCCTGTCGCTGTGCAACAATGGCACCCGTATTGCCCCCGCAAAGCTGGCGTTCGTTCGGCGTGGATGGTAAGTGGTTGTATTAAAAAGAGATTTGCCTTTGTGAGAGGCGAACCTGGTGAGAATGTGTCTATGAAAACAGGTCTGTACCATCCCGAAGAATTCAAGGACAACTGTGGTTTTGGCCTGATCGCCCATATGACGGGCGAACCCAGCCACCACCTTTTGCAAACGGCTATTGAAGCCCTGACCTGCATGACCCACCGCGGTGGGATCAACGCCGACGGCAAGACCGGCGACGGTTGCGGTCTGCTGATGCAGAAGCCCGATGCGTTCCTGCGCGCAGTTGCCAAGGAGCATTTCGGCAACGAACTGCCCAAGCAGTACGCCGTGGGCATGGTGTTCTTCAATCAGAACGACGCCAAAGCCGAAGCCGCGCGCGAAAACATGAACCGCGAGATCCTCGCTGCCGGCCTGCAACTGGTGGGCTGGCGCAAGGTCCCGATCGACACCAGCGTTCTCGGCCGCCTCGCCCTCGAGCGCTTGCCGCAGATCGAACAGGTGTTCGTCGGCGGTGAAGGCCTGAGCGATCAGGAATTCGCCATCAAGCTGTTCAGTGCCCGTCGCCGCTCTTCGGTCGCCAACGCCGAAGACACCGACCACTACATCTGCAGCTTTTCGCACAAGACCATCATTTATAAAGGCCTGATGATGCCGGCGGACCTCACCGCCTTCTATCCGGACCTCAGTGACGAGCGCCTGCAGACCGCGATCTGCGTGTTCCACCAGCGCTTCTCCACCAACACCCTGCCGAAGTGGCCGCTGGCGCAGCCCTTCCGCTTCCTCGCCCATAACGGCGAGATCAACACCATCACCGGTAACCGCAACTGGGCCCAGGCCCGTCGCACCAAGTTCGAGAACGAACTGATCCCGGATCTGGAAGAGCTGGGCCCGCTGGTCAACCGCGTGGGTTCCGACTCGTCCTCGATGGACAACATGCTCGAACTGATGGTCACCGGTGGTATCGACCTGTTCCGTGGCGTGCGGATGATCATTCCGCCAGCGTGGCAGAACGTCGAGACCATGGACGCCGACCTGCGCGCCTTCTACGAATACAACTCCATGCACATGGAGCCGTGGGACGGTCCTGCCGGCGTGGTGATGACCGAAGGTCGTCACGCGGTCTGCCTGCTCGACCGCAACGGCCTGCGGCCGGCGCGTTGGGTCACCACCAAGAACGGCTACATCACCCTGGCGTCGGAAATCGGCGTGTGGGACTACAAGCCTGAAGATGTCATCGCCAAGGGCCGTGTCGGCCCGGGCCAGATCTTTGCCGTGGACACCGAAACCGGCCAGATCCTCGACACCGACGCCATCGACAACCGCCTCAAGTCGCGCCATCCGTACAAGCGCTGGCTGCGCCAGAATGCCCTGCGCATTCAGGCCGACCTGAGCGACGACCAAGGCGCGGCGAGCTACGACACCGACCAGCTCAAGCAATACATGAAGATGTTCCAGGTCACCTTCGAAGAACGTGACCAAGTGCTGCGTCCGCTCGGCGAGCAGGGCCAGGAAGCCGTGGGTTCCATGGGCGACGACACGCCGATGGCGATCCTGTCGCAGCGCGTGCGTTCGACCTACGACTACTTCCGCCAGCAGTTCGCGCAGGTGACCAACCCGCCGATCGACCCGCTGCGTGAAGCCATCGTCATGTCGCTGGAGATCTGCCTCGGTGCCGAGCGCAATATCTTCCAGGAATCGCCCGAGCATGCGTCGCGGGTGATCCTCAGCTCGCCGGTCATCTCGCCGGCCAAGTGGCGTTCGCTGATGAACCTCGACCGCCCTGGCTTCGAGCGTCATGTCATCGACCTCAACTACGAAGAAAGCCTGGGTCTGGAAGCTGCGGTGCGCAACATCGCCGACCAGGCCGAAGAAGCCGTGCGCGCTGGCAAGACCCAACTGGTGCTGACCGACCGTCATATCGCACCGGGCAAGCTGCCGGCTCACGCCTCGCTCGCTGTGGGCGCCGTGCACCACCGCCTGACCGAAAAAGGCCTGCGTTGCGACAGCAACATCCTGGTCGAAACCGCCACTGCCCGTGACCCGCATCATTTCGCCGTGCTGCTCGGCTTCGGCGCCTCGGCGGTCTACCCGTACCTGGCCTACGAAGTGCTGGCCGACCTGATCCGCACCGGCGAAGTGCTGGGCGATCTGGACGAAGTCTTCAAGTACTACCGCAAAGGCATCTCCAAGGGCCTGCTGAAGATCCTGTCGAAGATGGGTATCTCCACCGTCGGCTCGTACCGCGGAGCACAGCTGTTCGAAGCGGTTGGTCTGTCGGAAGAAGTGGTTGGCCTGAGCTTCTGTGGCGTTGCCAGCCGCCTGAAAGGTGCGCGTTTCGTCGACATCGAGAACGAGCAGAAACTGCTCGCCGCCGAAGCCTGGAGCCCGCGCAAGCCGATCCAGCAGGGAGGTCTGCTGAAGTTCGTCCACGGCGGCGAATACCACGCCTACAACCCGGACGTGGTCAACACCCTGCAAGCCGCCGTGCAACAAGGCGACTACGAGAAGTTCAAGGAATACACCGCGCTGGTGGACAACCGTCCGGTGTCGATGATCCGCGACCTGCTCAAGGTGAAGACCGCCGACCAGGCGCTGGACCTGAGCGAAATCGAACCGCTGCAAGCGATCCTGCAACGCTTCGACTCCGCCGGCATCTCCCTGGGCGCGCTGTCGCCGGAAGCCCACGAAGCGCTGGCCGAGGCAATGAACCGCCTGGGCGCGCGTTCCAACTCCGGTGAGGGCGGCGAAGATCCGGCCCGCTACGGCACCATCCGCAGTTCGAAAATCAAACAGGTCGCCACCGGTCGTTTCGGTGTCACCCCCGAGTACCTGGTCAACGCCGAAGTGCTGCAGATCAAGGTTGCTCAAGGCGCCAAGCCGGGCGAGGGTGGTCAACTGCCAGGCGGCAAGGTCAACGGCCTGATCGCCAAGCTGCGCTACGCGGTTCCGGGCGTGACCCTGATTTCGCCTCCGCCGCACCATGACATCTACTCGATCGAAGACCTGTCGCAACTGATCTTCGACCTCAAGCAGGTCAACCCGCAGGCGCTGGTATCGGTCAAGCTGGTGGCGGAAGCCGGTGTCGGCACCATCGCCGCCGGTGTGGCCAAGGCTTACGCCGACCTCATCACCATCTCCGGTTATGACGGTGGTACCGGTGCGTCGCCGCTGACCTCGATCAAGTACGCTGGCGCCCCGTGGGAACTGGGCCTGGCCGAAACTCACCAGACCCTGCGCGGCAACGACTTGCGCGGCAAGGTCCGGGTACAGACCGATGGCGGCCTGAAAACCGGCCTCGACGTGATCAAGGCGGCCATCCTCGGCGCCGAGAGCTTCGGCTTCGGCACCGCGCCGATGATCGCCCTGGGCTGCAAATACCTGCGCATCTGCCACCTGAACAACTGCGCCACCGGCGTAGCGACCCAGAACGACAAGCTGCGCAAGGACCACTACATCGGTACCGTCGACATGGTGGTGAACTTCTTCACCTACATCGCCGAAGAAACCCGTGAGTGGCTGGCCCGCCTGGGCGTGCGCAGCCTCGGTGAGCTGATCGGCCGTACCGACCTGCTGGAAATGCTGCCGGGCGAAACCGAGAAGCAGAAACACCTCGACCTCAGCCCGCTGCTGGGCAGCCCGCACGTGTCGGCCGACAAGCCGCAGTTCTGCGGAGTTGACCGCAACCCGCCGTTCGACAAGGGCCTGTTGGCCGAGAAGATGGTGCAGATGGCCCTTCCGGCGATCCGCGACCTGAGCGGCGGCGAATTCGACCTGGATATCTGCAACTGCGACCGTTCCATCGGCGCGCGGATTTCCGGTGAGATCGCCCGTCTGCACGGCAACCAGGGCATGGCCAAGGCACCGATCACCTTCCGCTTCAAGGGCACTGCTGGTCAGAGCTTCGGCGTGTGGAACGCCGGTGGCTTGAACATGCACCTGGAAGGTGACGCCAACGACTACGTCGGCAAAGGCATGACCGGTGGCAAGCTGACCATCGTGCCGCCAGCCGGCAGCCCGTTTGCCACCCAGGACAGCGCCATTATCGGCAACACCTGCCTGTACGGCGCCACTGGCGGCAAGCTGTTCGCCGCCGGTACCGCGGGCGAGCGTTTCGCCGTGCGCAACTCCGGTGCCCACACCATCGTCGAAGGCACCGGCGATCACTGCTGCGAATACATGACCGGTGGTTTTGTCTGCGTCCTGGGCAAGACCGGCTACAACTTCGGCTCCGGCATGACGGGCGGTTTCGCCTACGTACTGGACATGGACAACAGCTTCGTCGACAAGCTGAACCATGAGCTGGTGGAAATCCAGCGGATCACCGGCGAGGCGATGGAGGCTTACCGCAGCCATCTGCACCGCGTGCTGACCGAGTACGTCGAAGAAACCGGTAGCGAATGGGGCCGCGAGCTCTGGGAGAACCTGGACGACTACGTTCGTCGCTTCTGGCTGGTCAAGCCGAAGGCGGCAAACCTGAAGAACCTGCTCTCCAGCACCCGGGCCAACCCGCAATAAGCAGTTGCAAGCGGCGGTGCCCCGCGGGGCCCGCCGGCTAACGTGATCGTCTTGCAGCGTGCAGCTGCGGTAAAGAGGTTTTGAAAAATGGCTGAACGTCTGAGTAATGACTTCCAGTTCATCGAAGTCGGGCGCAAGGATCCAAAGAAGAAGCTGCTGCGCCAGCGCAAGAAAGAGTTCGTGGAAATCTACGAGCCTTTCAAACCCCAACAATCGGCCGAACAGGCCCACCGTTGCCTGGGTTGCGGTAACCCGTACTGCGAGTGGAAGTGCCCGGTGCACAACTTCATCCCCAACTGGTTGAAGCTGGTCTCCGAAGGCAACATCCTCGCGGCCGCGGAACTGTCGCACCAGACCAACACCCTGCCGGAAGTCTGTGGTCGCGTCTGCCCGCAGGACCGTCTCTGCGAAGGTGCATGCACCCTCAATGACGGCTTCGGCGCGGTCACCATCGGCTCGGTGGAGAAGTACATCACCGACACCGCCTTCGCCATGGGCTGGCGTCCGGACATGTCCAAGGTCAAGCCAACCGGCAAGCGCGTCGCCATTGTCGGCGCCGGCCCTGCTGGCCTGGGCTGCGCCGACATCCTGGTGCGCGGCGGTGTGACCCCGGTGGTGTTCGACAAGAACCCGGAAATCGGTGGCCTGCTGACCTTCGGCATCCCCGAGTTCAAGCTGGAAAAGACCGTGCTGAGCAATCGCCGCGAAGTCTTCTCCGGCATGGGTATCGAGTTCCGTCTGAACACCGAGGTGGGCAAGGACGTGACCATGGAACAACTGCTCGAAGAATTCGATGCGGTGTTCATGGGCATGGGCACCTACACCTACATGAAGGGCGGCTTCCCGGGTGAAGACCTGCCGGGCGTGCATGACGCGTTGGACTTCCTGATCGCCAACGTCAACCGCAACCTGGGCTTCGAAAAGTCGCCGGAAGATTTCGTCGACATGAAGGGCAAGAAGGTCGTGGTGCTGGGCGGTGGTGACACCGCGATGGACTGCAACCGCACCTCCATCCGCCAGGGCGCCAAGGCCGTGACCTGTGCGTATCGCCGCGACGAAGCGAACATGCCTGGCTCGCGCAAAGAGGTGAAGAACGCCAAGGAAGAAGGCGTGAAGTTCCTCTACAACCGTCAGCCGATCGCCATCGTTGGCGAAGACAAGGTCGAAGGCGTGAAAGTGGTCGAGACCCGTCTCGGCGAACCGGACGCCCGCGGCCGCCGCAGCCCTGAGCCGATCCCGGGCTCCGAAGAGATCATCCCGGCCGACGCCGTGGTCATCGCCTTCGGTTTCCGTCCCAGCCCGGCGCCATGGTTCGAGCAGTTCGGTATCCAGACCGACAGCCAGGGCCGCGTGGTCGCTCCCGAGAAGGGCGCGTTCAAGCACCAGACCAGCAACCCGAAGATCTTCGCCGGTGGCGACATGGTCCGCGGTTCCGACCTGGTGGTAACGGCAATCTTCGAAGGCCGCAACGCCGCCGAAGGGATTCTCGACTACCTGGGCGTGTGATATACCACTGGGCGCAACAATAAAAACTATTGACCCAGGGCACTCTGATAGACAAAAGGCACGGTCTCCACCGTGCCTTTTCTTTGTCTGTCTGAGAAAATGCCCGCACTTTTTTTCCGGATGCCGACATGACTGCCTTGAAGAACGATCGTTTCCTGCGCGCCCTGCTCAAGCAACCCGTAGACGTCACCCCGGTGTGGATGATGCGCCAGGCCGGCCGCTACCTGCCGGAGTACCGCGCCAGCCGCGCCAAGGCCGGTGATTTCATGAGCCTGTGCATGAACCCGCAATTTGCCTGCGAAGTGACCCTGCAGCCGCTGGACCGCTACCCGCTGGACGCCGCGATCCTCTTCTCCGACATCCTCACCATCCCCGATGCCATGGGCCAGGGCCTGTACTTCGAGACCGGCGAAGGTCCGCGCTTCAAGAAAGTCGTCAGCACCCTGGCCGACATCGAGGCGCTGCCGATTCCTGATCCGCAGAAAGACCTGGGCTACGTGATGGATGCGGTCAGCACCATCCGCCGCGAACTGAACGGCCGTGTACCGCTGATCGGTTTCTCCGGCAGCCCGTGGACCCTGGCGACCTACATGGTCGAAGGCGGATCGTCGAAAGACTTCCGCAAGACCAAGGCCATGCTCTACGACAACCCACAAGCCATGCACCTGCTGCTGGACAAGCTGGCACAGTCGGTCACCAGCTATCTCAACGGCCAGATTCTCGCCGGTGCGCAAGCGGTGCAGATCTTCGACACCTGGGGCGGCAACCTGTCGGCGGCGGCGTACCAGGAGTTCTCCCTGGCCTACATGCGCAAGATCGTCAGCGGCCTGATCCGCGAGCACGAAGGGCGCAAAGTGCCGGTGATCCTCTTCACCAAGAACGGCGGCATGTGGCTGGAAAGCATCGCCGAGGCCGGCGCCGACGCGCTGGGCCTGGACTGGACCTGTGAAATCAGCGACGCCCGCCGTCGCGTCGGTGACAAGGTCGCGCTGCAGGGCAACATGGACCCGACCGTGCTCTACGCCAAGCCGCAAGCCATCCGTGCCGAAGTGGCGCGCATCCTCGCCAGCTACGGCCATGGCACCGGCCACGTGTTCAACCTCGGCCACGGCATCACCCCGGAAGTCGATCCCGAGCATGCCGGCGCGTTCATCAACGCGGTGCATGAGCTGTCAGCCCAGTACCACCAGTAAAAGTGAAACGCCCGGCACAAGCCGGGCGTTTTTCTATGCGGATTAAGCTTCAATTCAGGCGTGCCCGGTAATCTGATCCCATCAAAACCTGCCAAGGATCAGAACCATGAAAACCCGTTACCTCGCCCTTATCCTCGCTCCTCTGTTCAGCACCGCGGCCCTGGCGGCTGGTGCCGGCTATACCGGCCCGGGTGCGCAATCCGTCACCACCGTGGCCGCGGCCAATGATGCCGCCGATGACACCCCGGTCGTGCTGACTGGTTATGTGATCAAGAAGGTCAACAACGACGACAAGTACGAGTTCAAGGACAACACCGGCAGCATCACCGTCGAAATCGACAACGAAGACCTGCCGCCCGTGGCGTTCAATGACAAGACCAAGGTCAAGCTCACCGGAGAGGTGGAAAAGCACCTGATGTCGCGGGAGATTGATGTGGATGTGGTTGAGATCGTGAACTGATCCTGCATTTTGGGGCCGCATAGCGGCCCCAGATTTTACGCGGCCTTCGGCGGCAGCTTGCTCAGGTACACCGCCACACCCAGCGCCACCACCAGCAAGCTACCGATAAACACCCCGATCCCATTCCACCCGGCGTAATGCCACGCCACCCCGCCCGCCGTCCCCGCCACGCTCGACCCCGCGTAATAACTGAACAGGTACAGCGACGAGGCCTGCCCCTTGGCCTTCAGCGCGCGCCGGCCAATCCAGCTACTGGCCACCGAGTGGGCGCCGAAGAAGCCGAAGGTGAACACCAGCATGCCGACGATCACCAGCGGCAGAGCGGTGAACAGGGTCATCAGCATGCCGCTGAACATCAGCACGATGGTGCCCCAGAACACCTTGCGCCGGCCCAGCTTGTCCGCCAGCGCACCAATCTGCGCCGAGCTGTAGATGCCCGACAGGTAAACGATCGACAGCAGCCCCACCAGCGCCTGGCTCATGTGATAAGGCTCGGCCAGCAGGCGATAGCCGATGTAGTTGAACAGGGTGACGAACGCACCCATCAGCAAGAAGGCTTCCAGGAACAGCCACGGCAGACCGGCATCGCGAAAGTGCAGGACGAAGCCGTCCAGCAGGCTGCGCGGGTTCATCGAGCGGGCGCGGAAGTTGCGCGACTCGGGGAGGACCTTCCAGAACACCGCCGCCGCGATCAGGGCCAGGCCACCGATCACCAGCATTGCCGTGTGCCAACTGACGAAGTCGATCAGCACGCCGGTAATCAGCCGGCCACTCATGCCGCCAATGGCATTGCCGCCGATGTACAGGCCCATGGCCAGGCCGATGTGTTGCGGATGAATCTCTTCGCTCAGGTAGGTCATGGCCACCGCGGCCAGCCCGCTCAGCGACAGCCCCACCAGCGCGCGCATTGCCAGCACGCCTTCCCAGGTCGGCATCAGCGCGCTGGCGAGTGTGCAAAGCGCGGCGCAGAACAGCGCGAAGACCATCACCGGCTTGCGCCCGATACGGTCGGAAATCGGCCCGGTAATCAGCAGGCCGAACGCCAGCAAGCCGGTGGACACCGACAGCACCAGGCTGCTCTGCGCGGCATTGATGGAAAATTCCTTCGACAGCAGCGGCATCATCGGCTGCACGCAGTAGAGCAGGGCGAACGTGGCGAAACCGCCGCAGAACAGCGCCAGCACGGTGCGCATAAAGGCCGGGGTGCCTTTTTCGATCCAGATGTCTTGCAGCGTGGCGGCCGCGTCGTTGAGCGGGGCGGGGGGAACTTCGTGGGCGTGTGGCGCGACAGCAGTTTTCACGGAAACCTCGGCGGGGTGCGGCCTCGGGGGCAACTGCAAAAAAGCATATAGCTGGCTAATGATCATTTCCAATATATTGTTCGACCTGTTTAAGAGGTTTTACGACCTATTGGAGTCCTTATGGAATTGCGCCACCTGCGTTACTTCATCGCTGTCGCCGAAGAGCTGCATTTTGGCCGGGCCGCGCAGGTGCTGGGGATATCCCAACCGCCGTTGAGCCAACAGATCCAGGCGCTGGAACAGGAGCTGGGCGCGCGGCTGTTCGAGCGCACCAACCGACGAGTGGAGCTGAGCGAGGCGGGCCGGCTGTTTCTCGAAGAGGCGCGCCAGGTGCTGGCGCAGGTGGACAAGGCCGCCGACGTGGCGCGCCGCGCGCAGTTGGGTGAGCTGGGTGAAATGAAGATCGGCTTCACCTCGTCGGCGCCGTTCAACTCCAGCATTCCCAAGGCGATCTACAGTTTCCGCCAGCGTTTTCCGGCGGTGCACTTGAACCTCAAGGAGATGAGCAGCCGCGACGTCGCCGATGCGTTGCTGGATGAAAGCATCGAGGTGGGGCTGATGCGGCCCTTGCCGCTGCCGGACAGTCTGATCGCCACCGAACTGTTCCGCGAGCCGCTGGTAGCGGTGCTCAATGCCGCCCATCCGCTGGCGCAGGGCAGCGAACAAGGCGTGCACTTGGCGGACCTGGCCCACGAACCTTTCGTATTTTTCCCCCGCAGTTATGGCAGCGGCCTGCATGCGCAGTTGCTCAGCCTGGCCCGGCAGGCCGGATTCAGCCCGCACTTTGCCCAGGAAGCCGGCGAGGTGATGACCATCATCGGGCTGGTGTCGGCGGGGTTGGGGGTGTCGGTGTTGCCGGCGTCGTTCCAGCGCATGCGGATCGACGGGGTGGTCTACCGCACGCTGCTGGATGCCGAGGCGGTGACCGCGGTGTGGCTGGTGCAGCGCCGGGAGCAGGCCTCGGCGATGGCCGGGGCCTTCGTCGAGCTGCTCACCCGCAAAGCGTGACCGTAATCAGTCGACGCGGGACAGGTCGCCCTTGATCGCGACACCGGCCATGACAGCACCCGCGTGGCATTCGTAGGTGGTGGCGTCTTTGCGCTCGTTCTTCTTGTAGTAGCTGGCGATGTTGGTCACGGCGTTGGCGTTCACCTTCTTCGCGGCGTCCTGCATGGTCAGCAGCGCCGATTGCAGGGCCCACTCGCAGGCGGCTTCGTCAGTCTTGTTGAAGGCGTTGGTCTTCTTGTTGGTGACTGCGCTCGGGCTCACCACGGTGACCTTGCCGCGTGGCTGCACGCCGGCCAGGTAGAACTTCACCGAACCGTCCAGCTTCTTCTCGGCGGTCATCTGCTGGACGACTTTCTCGAAGGGCAGGAACAGCGCGGTATCACGCGCCTGGCTCAGGCCTGGCAGGGCGCAGAGCAGCAGGGCGGTGGTGGCGGTCCAGGTTTTCAGACGCATCTATGTCTCTCCTTGATTAGTGAGCGGTGCTCGATTGTTGTTCACTGACGGCGCGCTGAACCATGCGGTCGGTTTCGATGCGTTTCAGCGCGCGCAGGATGCTTTTGTCCAGGTTCTTGACCCAGCGGTTGTAGTTGCGGTGGATCTTGCCGTCCCTGTAGTCCATCTCGCGGCTGTCGCGGTAGTCGATGCGATAGTTGCTGAGGCTGTAGGTGATATCGACGCGGGCGTAGAACGTGTTGCGTACCAGGATATCGGCCTGGATCACCTCGTCGCCGATGTTGCGCACGGTCCAGCCGCGCTCGGCGGCGCCGGTCAGGATGGCTTTCTTGATCTCTTCATGGCTGTAGGTGTGGCCGACCACCAGCAGTTCTTTCGGGGTCAGCAGGGGTTTGCTCGTGCAGCCGGCGAGGCCGATCAGAACCAGGCCCATCAGGGCCGCGCGAATGAGTGAAGACATTCCTTTCTCTCCAGGTGTTGTCAGGTGTTCAGGACCAGCGACGGAAAATCAGCGAGGTATTGACCCCGCCAAAGGCGAAATTGTTGCTCATGACATAACCATGGCTCATCGCGCGGAACTCGCCACACAGATAATCCAGTTCGCCACAGCGCGGGTCGACGGTTTCCAGGTTCAGGGTGTGCACATAACGGTCGCTGTTCATCATTTCGATGCTGAACCACGCCTCCAGTGCGCCGCAAGCGCCCAGGGTGTGACCGAGGAAGCTTTTCTGTGAGCTGATCGGCATTCGTGGGCCGAACAGGCTGGTGGTGGCCAGGGTTTCGGCGATGTCGCCCTGTTCGGTGGCAGTGCCGTGGCCGTTGACGTAGCCGATCGCCTCGGGCGCCAGCGCGGCATCTTCCAGGGCCAGTTCCATCGCCCGGCGCATGGTCACCTGTTCCGGGCGAGTGGTGTGCTGGCCGTCGGCGTTGCTGCCGAAGCCGACGATCTCGGCGTAGATGTGCGCGCCGCGCGCGAGGGCGTGTTCCAGCTCTTCCAGCACCAGCATGCCGGCGCCTTCGCCGATCACCAGGCCGTCACGACCGCTGTCGTACGGGCTCGGTGTGGTCTGCGGGGCGTCGTTTTTCAGGCTGGTGGCGTAGAGCGCGTCGAAGACCATGGCCTCGGTCGGGCACAGTTCCTCGGCGCCGCCGGCGAGCATCATCGGCAGGCGGCCGAACTTGATCGCCTCGTAGGCGTAGCCGATGCCCTGGCTGCCACTGGTGCAGGCGCTGGACGTCGGGATCAGGCGCCCGGTCAGGCCGAAGAAGATGCTGATATTGGCCGCCGTGGTGTGCGGCATCATGCGCACGTAGGAGTTGGCGTTGAGGCCCTCGGCCACCGAGTTGAGCAGCATGTTGCCGAACGCCTTGATGTCTTCGGTGCTACCGGTGGACGAGCCGCAGGCCACGCCCATGCGCCCGTCGCGGATCGATGGGTCGTCGAGCAGGCCGGCGTCGCGCAGCGCGTTCTGCGACGCCGCCACCGCCATCCGCGAGACGCGGCCCATGCTGCGCAACTGCTTGCGGGTCCAGTTGGCGGGGACGGCGAAATCATCCACCGGCCCGGCCAGGCGGGTGTTGAGTTCTTCGAAACGGTCCCACTCGTCCATGCGGCGGATGCCGCTGCGATTGGCGGCGAAGTTGGCGGCGATGGTCGGCCAGTCGCTGCCCAGTGAGGTGATACCGGCCATGCCGGTGACGACCACGCGTTTCATCAGCACAAGCCTCCGTTGACCGCCAGGACCTGGCGGGTGATGTAGGCGGCTTCCGCCGACATAAGGAAATTCACCGCGCCGGCGACTTCTTCCGGGGTGCCCATGCGCTGCGCCGGGATCATTTTCAGCAGTTCATCGACCGGCACGTGCTCGTCCAGCATCGCCGTGTCGATCAGCCCCGGCGCCACGCAGTTGACGGTGATACGGCGTTTGCCCAGCTCGATGGCGAGGGCCTTGGCGGCGCCGATCACGCCGGCCTTGGAAGCGCTGTAGTTGACTTGGCCGCGGTTGCCGATCAGCCCGGACACCGAGGTGATGCAGACGATGCGGCCCGGCGCGCGGCGGCGAATCATCGGCATCATCAGTGGGTGCAGGACGTTGTAGAAACCGTCGAGGTTGGTCCGCAGCACTTCGTCCCAGTCGTCCTCGGTCAGCGCCGGGAAGGCGCCGTCGCGGGTCAGTCCGGCATTGCACACCACACCGTAATAGGCGCCGTGGGTTTCCACGTCGTCGTTGAGAATGGCGGCGCAGGCGGCGCGGTCGGCGACGTCGAACTGCAGCACCCGGGCCTGCTGGCCAAGGGCGCGGACGTCCTCGGCGACGGCCTCGGCTTCGGCGCGGCCGCTGCGGCAGTGCAGAACCAGGTCGTGGCCGGCGCGGGCCAGGCGCAGGGCGATGGCCCGGCCGATGCCACGGCTGGAGCCGGTGACCAGGATGGTGTCAGTCATTGCGGGGACTCCTCGGAGCCCGCCTCGGCCAGGTACGTGGCGGCCTGTGGCGGGCGAAAAACGTTCAGGCGGGCCGTGGCGTAAATGCCAGGGCCGTGCAGATGGCACTCGAACACGCCCATGCCGTTCTCGTCTTCCAGCGAGCGTTGGGCGTGGATGCGCAGGTGCGAATCGGCGGGGAAATGCTCGACATCACATTGGAACTTGCGGGTGCCGAGCAAAAAGCCCAGTTCCACCGGCTTGCCCTGCTGGCGCGCGCGGCAGCCGGCGTAGGCGGCCACGGTCTGGGCCATCAGTTCGATGCCGACCCAGGCCGGCAGGCTGCCGTCCGGGCGATTGAACAGGCCGCCGGGGCGGACGGTGACGTGGGCGTGGATCTGCTCCTCGTCGAACGACTCGATCCCGTCGATGAGGATCATGTCGCCGGCATGGGGCAGCAGTTCGGCCAGTGGCCAGGCAATCATGGGGTGTCTCCGAGAATCAGGCTGACGTTGTTGCCACCGAAGGCGAACGAGTTGCTCATCAGGTGCCGGGGGCCTTGCAGCGGCAGGCGCTGGTCGCCACCGAGCAGGTTCAGCGGCGCCAGTTGCGGGTCGCGCGCGCCGTCCCAGACGTGCGGCGGCAAGCGGCCTTCGCGGTTGTCGGCGGCCAGCGCCAGCCAGCAGAACGCCGCTTCCAGCGCGCCGGCGGCGCCGAGGGTGTGGCCGGTCATGGGCTTGCTCGACGAGCAGGGCAGGCGCTCGCCGAACAGGGCGTTGACCGCCAGGCTCTCCATGGCGTCGTTGTGCCGGGTGGCGGTGCCGTGCAGGTTCAGGTAATCGATCCGCGTGGGTTCCAGGCGGGCATTTTCCAGCGCCTTGCGCATCGCCTGCAAGGCGCCGGCGCCTTCGGGGTCGGGCGCGGAAATATGGTGGGCGTCGGAGCTGGCGCCGGCGCCGAGCAGGGCGACGGTGGCGCCTGTCGGGTTGGCGTTGCGGGTCATCAGGAACACCGCCGCGCCTTCGCCGATATTGATGCCGTCACGGTTGACCGAGAACGGGTTGCAGCGTTGTGCGCTGACCGCCTCAAGGGCGCTGAAGCCGTTGAGGGTCAGCTTGCACAGGCTGTCGACGCCGCCGCAGATCACCGCGTCGCACAGGCCCAGGTCGAGCAGGCGGCGGGCGCTCATCAGGGCCCGGGCGCCGGAGGTGCAGGCGGTGGAAATGACATAGGCCGGCCCGCTCAATTCCAGCCAGTTGGCGAGGAAGGCGGCCGGTGCGCCGAGTTGCTGCTGGGCGTAGTCGTAGCTCGGCGGGAAATGCTGCTCGCGCAGGTGCTGGGCGATGCCCTGGCTGGCTTCCTCGATCCCGGAGGTGCTGGTGCCGAGCACCACGCCAACCCGCAGCGCACCAAAGCGCTCGATCGCCTCGCGCAGCGGCGCTTCGATCTGCAGGCACGCGGCGTACAGCAGTTGGTTGTTGCGGCTTTGCTGGTGCGCCAGATGCGCCGGCAGCACGGGCAGTTCGCCGGGCACCGCCGCTACCGGGATGCGCCGTCCGGCCACCCAGCCATCGGCCTCGCGCATGCCGGAGCAGTCACCGGCGAACAGGCCGCGGGCAACTTCAGCCTGATCGCGGCCAAGGGCACAGACCAGGCCCAGGGCATTCAGATAAGCGGTCATGGCGTGTTCTCGCGGGGCAGGGGGCTGACTAGATAACGCAGGCCCTGCCCAAGGTTCAAGGTGAAGTCGTCGGCTTGTCGATAGTCGACCCGCCAGCGCTCGCCCAGCCAGCGCTGGGTATCTTGCTGGCGCGCGGCGGGATAGAGGCGTTGCAGTTGATCGGCCGGGGTCAGGGCGAACAATAGCGCGGCGAACAATTCACGGGCGGCTGGGTTGGGCGGCAGCAGGCCGTCGGCCTGCCACGTGCCCTGGTCCAGCAATTGCCGGGCCTGGGGAATGCCCAGCAAATCCATCAATGACCAGCGCAGGCGCTGGTCTTCGCGCTGGATCACCAGCAACCAGTCCTGGCGTTCCCCGGCCTGTTCGCGCTGCACATGCAACTGCATCGGCAGCGCCAGTGGCGGCAACGGTTCGGGCAGCGGCGCGTTGCTGGCGCAGGCGCCGAGCAACAGGCAGATGCTCAGGACGAGAAACGGCAACAGGCGTTTCATGAGGCCGGCGCTTCCGGGTTCAGCGGTTTGCGCGCCACCACGTTGACCAGGGTTTCCTCACGCTGGCCAACGGGCGGCGGCTTGCGCAGGCCGGTGCGCTCCAGCAGGCCGAAGTCGCTGGAGCGGCTCCACCACAAGTACGGGTAGGAGACGTTGCGCGGGGTGAACGCGAAGCCCTGGTCGCGGAGCATCTGCAGGTACCCTTCGGCGCTCTTTTGCACATGCATCGGATGGCGGAACAGCCAGCGGATCACCCAGGTGTCGATATACGCCTCGGTGGACTCGGCGAACAGTAGGTAGCCACCGGGCTTGAGCACGCGCCAGAACTCGGCGAGGGCTTTTTCCTGTTCGACCAGGTGATGGAACGTCTGGTGGCAGAACAGGATATCGACGCTGGCGTCGGCGAATTGCAGCGCCGCGCAGTCACTGCCGCGCAGCTCCACGTCCAGGCCCAGGCGGCGGGCCTCGGCCTGGCTCAGTTCGAGGCTGTGCGGGTCGGCGTCGGTGCCTTGCAACTGGCCGGGCGCGAACACTTCGTTGAGGCGACGGAACGACCGGCCCTGGCCGCAGCCGACGTCCAGCAGCACCGGCGCCTTGGGCGGCTCTTGATCGAACAGCGTGCGCAGGTCGTTGATCGCCACCCGCAGCACATGGTGCTGCCAGGTGTGGCTGCGCAGGAACCAGAAGCCGAAGCGGGTTTCCTCGACGTACTTGTCGCTGAAGAACGGTTGCTCGCTCATGCCGCCGTCCTTGCGCAGACCTCGGCAAGCATGCGCAGGCGCCGCTTGGGTTCGCTGACGAAGGGGTTCTTCTGGTCCCAGGCGTAACCGGCGAGGATCGAGCTGATCATGGCGCGGATCTCGTCGGAGCTGCCCGGGTGGTAGATCACGTCCTGGAAGCCGCCGTTGTACCAGCCCTCGACATAGGCGCGGAAGGTGTCCACGCCGCGTTTCAGCGGGGTGGCGAACTCGCTTTCCCAGTCCACCGTTTCGCCCTGCAACTGACGGTGCAGCACGGCCGCGGCCATGCTCGCCGAACGCATGGCGATGGTCACCCCAGAGGAGAACACCGGGTCGAGGAATTCGGCGGCGTTGCCCAGCAGGGCGAAGCCTTTGCCGTGCAGCGTCTTGACGTTGGCCGAGTAGCCGCCGATGGTCCGCGCCGGGGTGTCCCAGACGGCGTTGGCCAGCACTTTGGACAGGCTCGGGGTCTGCGCGACGAAGCCTTTCAGGCAGTCATCCAGGTCGCTCGGCGCATTGGCGAAATGCTCGGCGGCGGCGACCACGCCGAGGGAGCAGCGACCGTCGCTGAACGGGATGGTCCAGAACCAGATGTCGCGGTGCTCGGGGTGGGTGGTGATGAGGATCTTCTCGCGGTCGAAGCCTGGGTGGTCGATGCGGTCTTCGATATGGGTGAACACCGCCTGGCGCACCGGGAAGCTGGACGGCGCTTCGAGGTCCAACAGGCGCGGCAGCACGCGGCCGTAGCCGCTGGCATCGAGGACGAACTGCGCCTCGACGCGGTACTCGCTGCCGTCCAGGCGCCGGACGCTCAGGTGCGGCTGCTCGCGTTCGAAGTCCGCGGCGATGATTTCTTCTTCGTAGCGGATCTCGACGCCTTGCAGGGCGGCCTGGTCGGCCAGCAACTGGTCGAAGCGCGCGCGTTGCACCTGGAAGGTGGTCGGCTTGCCGCGAGAGAAGGTCTGGCCGAAATCGAAGGCACTGTACTCGTCGCCCCAGGCGAAGGCCGCGCCATTCTTGCGCTGGAACCCGGCCGCTTCGAGGGCGTCGAGCATGCCGGCTTCCTCGACGAAATCGAGGCAGTGCGACAGCAGGCTTTCGCCGATGGAGAAACGCGGGAAACGCTGGCGCTCGATGATCAGCACGTCATGGCCGTGGCGCTTGAGCAGGGCGGCGGCGATCGCGCCGGACGGGCCGGCGCCGATGATCAGGACCTGGCGTTGTTGCAGTTCAGTGTTCGGCATAAGGCCTCCTTGCCGTCGGGATAGTCTTGAGAGGAATGCGGTGCAGCCCGGCGATGGCGGGCATGAGTGTGGCGACCAGGCTCATCAGCATCAGCGCGAAGTACAGCGCCGGGCTGATCAACTGCTGTTGTAGGAGCAGGTTGAGAAAGACGATTTCGCTGAGGCCGCGAATGTTCAGCAGCAGGGTTTCCCGCCACTTGCTCGCGCCCTCGAACGAAGGTCCCGCCCAGCCCAGGCCGAGCCAGTTGCCCAGCAGTTTGCTGACGATCGGCAGCAAGAGCAGGGCGGCCAGATGTACCGCATTGAAGCCCTGCAGGACGTGATGGATGTCAATCTGGATGATGCCGAAGGTGAGGATCAGCGGAATCGCCACGCCGTTCTGCAGGCGCTTGATCCACCGCGCCGGCAACGGCATGCGCAGCGGCAATTTGAGCCAGGCCAGGCAGCACAGGTAACCGATGCCGAAGATCAGCGCGTTGAGGCGGTAGTGCTCGGCGATGAACAGCAGGGCCAGGAACAGCAGCCCGTAGAACCCGGGCCGACGCAGGCCGAGGGCGTACAGCGGCAACGGCAGGCAGGCGCCGAGCAGCGGCAGGATCAGGCTCAGCGGTTGCAGGCTGCCCTTGCCCAGGCCGAACAGCAGCCAGCAGACCACGTCGATCATGATCGCCGCCTGCATCAGCCGGCGCGTGGCGGCGGGCGGGTAGTCGATATTGCTCAGGTACAGGTACAGCACCGGAATGGCGGTGATGGCGAAGACCAGGCCGAGGGCGAGCGAAGTCAGCCATGGCTGCTCGGGCAGCAGCCACGCGCCGCAGGCCAGGCCGCAGGCGAAAGGCACGAGGAAACTGGGCAGGGCGATCTTCAGGCTCTGCCGGTCGAATTTCAGCTCCACCACATCCGAGAGGATGTGCCCCAGCAGCAGGGCGAAGCTCATGCCGTAGAGGGTTTTCAGCCAGCCGGGCGCGACCAGTTCCGCGCCGCTGAGCTGCCAGTTCGGCTCGACCCAGAACAGCATCAGCAGCGGCAGGCCGAGGGTCGCCAGCAGCAACTGGCTGACGATGCTGATCAGGCCCAGGCGCCGGCCAATCTCGCTGGCGATCAGGAATAGCAACAGGGCCAGGGCCCAGAACAGCAGAATGGTCATGCCGACGTCTCCCTGTGGCGGCTGGCGGCCCAAGGGGCCAATACGAAACTGAAGGCCAGGCCGAGGCTCACGGCCAGGCCGAAATTGCTCACCGCCGGCGTGCTCGACACCGCCAGCAGGCCGAACGACAGCCAGGTGGTGGTGGCCGCCAGCAGGGTGCCGAGCAGGCTGACGGCGCTGCCGCCGATGTGCTCGTGCATGAGGATCGAGTAATCGACGCTGATGGCGGTGACCAGCAACAGGCCGAACAGGCTGAACAGGGTCAGCGGCTGGCCCAGCCAGCCGAGGCTGGCCAGGCTGCACAGCGCCGCCAGCAGCGGCAGGGCGACGATGCGCAGGGCGCCGCCGAAGCCGAACGGCAGAATCAGCAGCAGGGCGATCAGCACGCAAGACAACAGCTTCAACTCGGCGGCGCTGATCTGGGTCGCGGCGAACAGGCGGTTGAGGTCGCCGAGGCGGTCCACCAGTTGCACGCCATCGAGGTCCACGACTTGCTCGCGCAGTAGGGCCGGATCGCTCAGGCCCTGAAGGCTGACGATGGCCGCCACGCCCTGGTCGTCGGCACCCAGCCAGAGCGGACGCCAGGCTTCGCCCAGCGGACCGGCCAGGACCTGATCGATATCCAGCGTCGGCAGGGCTTGCAGGTTTTTCAGTTCGTTTTCCAGCGTGGCGGGCGGCACGCCGACGTCCAGCAGCGGCTGCCAGTGTTCGGGCAGGCGGGCCAGCGCGTCGCGCACCTGTTGCTGATCGGCGGGGCTGGCGATGGCCTGGCTGAGCGCCATGTAACCCTTCAGCGTGCCGGCCTGGACTTGTTGATCGAGGCGCGTGCCCAGTGCCTGCAAGCGCGACAGCAACTGGCTCTGGTCAGCGCCGCGCACCAGATAGAACTGGCTGGTGGGCTGGTAGCCGGTGATGCGCGCGACGTCCTTGGCCTCTTCAAGCAGGCGCGGCGAACTGCCGACCCACTGGCGGATGTCGTTGCGGGTGTCCAGGTGCCACAGGCCGCCGAGGCAGAACAGCAGCAACACGCCGAGCAGGGCCGGGCTCGGCACCCGGCGCAGAAGTGCTTCGCGCAGGTTGACCAGCGCGGTGGCGAGGGTCAGCGGCCATTGCGCCGGTTGCAGCTCGACGCCTTTGAGCAGCGCCGGCAGCAGGCACACCGCGCTCAGGTAGGCGCCGATCAGGCCGGCGGCGGAAAAGGCGGCAATCTGGGTCAGCGCCGGGAACGGCGTGAATGCCAGCGCCAGGTAGCCGATGCAACTGGTGGCCAGGCTCAGGCTCATGCCCGGCAGGGTCAGGCGCACCGCGGGCCAACTGTGCCAGGGGCGCAGGCTCCAGCTTTTCGACAGGTAGTGCAGCGGGTAATCCACCGCCACGCCGATCAGGCTGGAGCCGAGGACGAGGGTCATCACATGCATCTGGCCGAACAGGGCGACGCAGGCGGTGGCGCCGAACAGCATGCCCACCAGCACCGGGACGAAGGCCAGCAGCGCCCGTGGCCGACGGAACGCCAGCAGCAACAGCAGAATGATGCCCAGCGTGGCGCCGCCACCGACCCAGGTCATTTCGCGCTGCGCCTGCTGCTGGCCGTCGGCGGCGTAGAGCAGGCCGCTGGCGGCGATCAGCCGGGCGCCGTGCTGGTCGGCGAGGTGGCGACCGTCGGCGAGCAGCCCGGCCACCTGCAACGGCAGTTGCATGTCGAAGGCGTTGCCTTGGGTGCGGGCACGCAGCAACACCCAGTGCTGGCCGTCGGCCTCGGCGATCAGGCTGCCGCTGGCGGTATCGAACTGGACCGCCGCCGGGCGCGGCTGGCTGTTCTGGATACGCCCGGTCAGGCCGAGCCAGTCGTCCTGGCTCGGCACCAGACTGAAGCCGGAAAAGGGGTCGAACAGGCTTTGCACGCGCTGTTGGATAAAGGTCTGGGGCGCTTCCACCAGCGTGCGCCGGTCCGCCGCCGCGAGCATCGCCAGACGGCCTTGCAGCAATTGCGCACGCAGCGCGGCGAGGTCGGTCTGCAAGCTCCACTGAACCTTTTCGAACAGGCCGCTGGCCTGCCATTGCTCGCCCAATTGCGCGGCGAGGGCGATGGCTTTATCGCGTTCGGGGTGACCGACCAGCACCAGCATTTCGCGGTTCAGCGGCTCCTGCATGCGCTGCTCGGCGCGTTTGACCAGCGGGTCTTCGGTGGCACCGGGGACCAGGCTCATCAGGTCGGCGGACAGCGGCGCGCCGCGATGCCACTGCCAGCCCGCCAGCAACAGGACGGTGCAGAGGATCAGCAGAAACAGTCGCGGCAGCAGGCGCTCAGTCGACAAGGTCGTGGCGCTCCGCGTCGGTCAGGCTGGCGCTGGCGCTCGAGGGCATGCGCAGCACCGTGCTGTCGCCCTGAGTCTCCTGCAACTGGATGCGCTCGACGTAGCGGCCGCCGTCGATGTCGATCTGGTTGAAGATCTGCTTGATCAGCAGCGACTTCGGCACCAGCCGCAATTGCCAGTGCTGCGCGTCGCCTTGCAGGCTCAGCTCGAAATCCCGCTCCAGGCCGCTGCTGTCGCCTTGCAGCACGGCGAAGAACAGCTTGTTCTGCTCGGTGCCGGCGGTGCGCGTCGGCAGCATTTGCCAGCCGGACGCATCGCGGCGGGCGATGCCCTTGGCGTTGAGCCGGTAATCCTGTTGCAGCGGCGTTTGCAGCAGCCACAGCAGGCCGTGGTCGCGGGCCAGGACGAAGCGGCCCTTGCTCAGCAGCGGCTGGGGCAGGGCGCGCAGGTGTTTTTCCTGGATGAACTCGCCCTTGATCACTTCCGGCGCGCTCAATTGCGTGCGCAGGTCGTTCAGGTCGAACGCCTGGGCCAGCGCACTGGCGGTCAGCAGGCCGAGGCAGAGCAGGCTTCGCAGCAGCGGCTTCATGACAGCACCTTGTTCACGGCGTCCAGCATCACTTGGGGCGAGGCCAGTTGCATCTCGCGGCTTTCGATATGCACCGCGACCTGCACCGAGCTGGCGCGGGTCATGCGCTCGCCGGTGGCGGCGTCGCTGATCAGGTAGTTGATCTTCAGCCGGTTTTCCCACTCCACCAGGCTGGCGCGCACGTTCAGGCGCTGGCCGAACACCGCGCCGCGCACGTAGCGCAGTTGCAGGTCGATCACCGGCCAGGCGTAGCCCGAGGCGAGCATCTGCTGGTAGTTGTGGCCGAGGTGGTCGAGCAGGGCGCAGCGCGCCACTTCCAGGTATTTGACGTAATGCCCGTGCCAGACCACCAGCATGCTGTCGACGTCGAAGAACGGCACCAGCACTTCGGTGTCGACGTGCAGGACTCCCTGACTACGCATGCAGCCTCCAGTGTTGTGCGGCGATGCGTTGCAGGCACAGGCGCAGGTCACTTTCCAGCGCGCGGTCCTCGGTCACCGGGGCGAAGTCGCCGAGCAGTTGGTCGTGCATCGCCGCCAACGCGGGCGGCAGGTCGCGGGCATCGGCTTCGCGACCGCGCAGCCAGACACCCTGGTTGGCCGCCAGCAGGGTCGCGGCGGCGACCTGTTCGGTCAGTTCCAGCACCCGCAGCGCGTCGCGGGCGGCGATGGTGCCCATGCTCACCTTGTCCTGGTTATGGCACTCGGTGGAGCGCGAGAACACGCTGGCCGGCATGGTGTTTTTCAGGGCCTCGGCGGTCCAGGCGCTGGCGCCGATCTGCACGGCCTTGAAGCCGTGGTTGAGCATGGCGCGCTCGGCGCTGGCGCCGGACAGGTTGCTCGGCAGGCCGTGGTTGTAGCGCACGTCCACCAGCAGGGCGAGCTGGCGGTCGAGCAGGTCGGCGACGTTGGCCACCAGGTTTTTCAGGCTGTCCATGGCGAAGGCGATGTGCCCGCCATAGAAGTGCCCGCCGTGCAGGACGCGCTCGGCTTCGGCGTCGATGATCGGGTTGTCGTTGGCGCTGTTCAGTTCGGTTTCGATAAAGCCGCGCAGCCAGCCCAGCGAGTCGGCCAGTACGCCCAGCACATGCGGCGCGCAGCGCAGCGAGTAGCGGTCTTGCAGGCGGTGCAGCGGCGCGGTCGGCGCGTCGATGGCGAGGTCCTGGCGAATCCAGGCGGCCACCTGCATCTGGCCCGGGTGCGGCTTGGCGGCGAACAGGCGCTCGTCGAAGTGCTCCGGGTTGCCTTGCAGGGCGACCACGTTGAGCGCGGTGATGCGGGTCGCCAGCTTGAGCAGGTAGTCGGCGCGGGCGAAGGCCTGGCAGGCCAGGCCGGTCATCACCGCGGTGCCGTTCATCAGCGCCAGGGCTTCTTTCGGCCGCAGCACCAGCGGTTCCCAGCCCAGCTCGCGGTGCACGTCCGCGGCCAGGCGGCGCTCGCCGCGGAACAGCACTTCGCGCTCGCCGGAGAGCGTCGCGGCGACATACGACAGCGGCGTCAGGTCGCCGCTGGCGCCTACCGAGCCTTCTTCCGGGATCAGCGGCAGGATGTCGTGGGCGAGAAACGCCTGCAGGCGTTCCAGCAGTTCGATGCGCACCCCGGACACGCCGTGGCACAGCGACTGCAAGCGGGCGGCGAGCACGGCGCGGGTCGCCGGGGCGTCCAGCAGGCGGCCCAGTCCGCAGCCATGGAACGTGTAGAGGTGGCGTGGCAGCGCCTCGACGTGTTCCAGCGGCACGGCCACCACGCAGGAGTCGCCGTAGCCGGTGGTCACGCCGTAGATCACGCCTTCCTTGTCCAGCAGGGTGTCGAGGAACTGCGCGCCACGGGCGATCCGCGCGCGGTAGTCGGCGTCGGCCTGCAGGCGCGATTCGGCCTGGCGCTGGCTCACGGCCTGGATGTCTTCGATTGAAAGCGGCGACTCGCCGAACGTTACAGGCTCATGCGGATGCATCGTCATCAGTCTTCCAGAAAGGGTAGAAGTTGAACCATTGCCGAGGCGCTTGCAGGCAATAGTGGCCAAGGCGGTCGGCGTAGCGTCCGGCCCAGTCGGCGATCACTTGATCGCGCTGGCCACGGCGCCATTCGATGGCCGGGGCGAAGGGTTCGAGGATCACTTGGTAACGGTCATCGCGCTTCAGGCAGAAGAACAGGTTCGTCTGGCATTTGAGCAGGCCGGCCAGCAGCCATGGGCCTTGCGGGAAGGGCGCCGGATGGCCGAGGAAATCCACCGTGACGGTGCGCCCGCCATGCAGCGGCACGCGGTCGCCGGCAATCGCCAGCCACTCGCCGCGCTCCAGGCGCTGGCTCAATTGCAGCATGATCGCCGGGTCCAGCTCGCTGACCTGGATCAGCCGCAGGTTGGTCGCCCCGGCTTCGCCCAGCAGGCGGTTGAAGCGCTCGGCGTGCTTGGTGTGGACCAGCACGTTCATGGTCACCTGTTCGCCCAGTTCGGCGAGCGCCCGGCACACTTCGAGATTGCCCAGGTGCGCGCCCACCAGCATCTGCCCGCGCTCGGCGCGCAACTGGCTGCGCAGGTTGCCGGGATCAACGATCTCGATCTGCTCCAGGCCGAGGCGGCCGTTCCATACGTCCAGCTTGTCCAGCAGTGCATCGGCGAAGGCCATGAACTGGCCGAACACCCGGCGATGGCTGGGCCGCAGTTCTGGCTGGCCGCTCCACTGCGCCAGGTGCTGCTGGTATTGCCAGGCGCTGTGGCGGGCGCGGCGGCCGAACAGGAAGAAGTACAGGACGATGCCGTAGAGGATCGGGCTGAGCAGGCGCCGGCCCAGCAGCTTGACGCCGAAGGCAGTGAGTTTCATCAGCAGGAAGCTGCCGCGTTCTTCGTGGGCGGCCCAGTGTCGTTCGCTCATGCCCGCCACCGCCGCCAGAGAATGACCGGCGCGCGCAGGAGCATGCCGAAGAACAGCTTGGTGTGCATTTTCGAGATCAGCGCGTTGTCGTGGAACAGGCGGAAATGCGAGAGGCCGTCTTGCGGGTAATGGACCTTGGTCGGCAACCAGCGCATCGGCTGGTTGCGCCACACCAGGCGGACGAGGATTTCCGGGTCGAAGTCCATGCGCCGACCAAGGCTGACCGCGTTGATCAGGGCCAGCACCGGCGGCAGCGGATAGACGCGAAAGCCGCACATCGAATCGGGAATGCGCAGCGACAGGCTGTTGATCCACACCCACACGTGGGTCAGGTAGCGCGCGTACAAGCGGCCTTTCGGCACGCTTTCGTCGTACTGCGGATAGCCACAGATCAGCGCCTCGGGATGGGCGCGGGACTGTTCGAGAAAGTGGCTGACATCGGCCAGGTCGTGCTGGCCGTCGGCGTCCACCTGCAGGGCGTGACTGAAGCCCAGCCGCGCCGCTTCACGCAGGCCGGCCATGACCGCGCCGCCCTTGCCCTGATTGACGGTCAGGCTGACCAGAAACACCTGATCCTGCTCGGCGAGCTGTTGCAGCACGCGGGCGCAGGCCGGGCTGCTGGCGTCGTCCACCAGCACGCAGGGCAGGCCGGCGGCGCGCAAGTCGGCGACCACCGCCGGCACCGCGCCTTCGTGGTTGTAGACCGGGATCACCGCGCAGGGCTTATGCATCGCTGGCCTCCAGCAGGATCCGGCCGCTGGAGCACGGCGCGCCCGCGTTGCTGTAGGCGAAGTAGAGTTTGCCGCGTTCGGCGTCGAAACGCAGGGTCAGCAGCAGACGGTCGCCGGGGCGCACCAGTTGCTGGAACTTCAGCACTTCCATCCCGGCGAAGTGCCGTGGCCGGTCCAGCAGCGCCTGGCCGAGGGCGATGGCCCAGTCGACCTGGACCACGCCGGGCAGCACCGGGGTCTGCGGGAAATGGCCGTTGAAGTACACCAGGTCGCCGGAGATCGCCAGGTGCAGGTGGGTTTCGTCGCCCTGCTGCTCTTGCGACAGCACGTCCGGCCCGTGTGGCCGCGGCGCTTGCAACAGTGCATCGACCGTGGCCTGGGGCAGCTTGCCCTGGGCGGTGTAGGGCAGTTGTCGCAGCAGTCGCCAGCGGCGCGGCAGGGCCAGGGCTTCGCAGTGCGGGACGAGGTGCGCACGCAGGGTTTCGGTGACGGTGCGCCGGCCTTGGTTGCGCAAGGCGTGCAGGCCGGCGGCGCTGAGTTGCACCAGCGCGCCGAGGAAGGCCCGGCGTTCCTGGATCATGCCCAGGCGGGTGTCTTCGACCCATGGGTGTTCCAGCAGCGCCTGTTCCAGGGTCGGCAGGGCGATACGTTTTTCTTCCAGCTTGACGATGCGGTCCAGCCGGCCAAGCAGGCGGAAGCGCCCGTGCTCGTCGAACGACACGGCGTCGGCGCTCTGTTCCACATGACCTTCGGGCAGGTAGGGCGACGCGATGCGCAGCGCGCCTTCGTCGCTCTGGCTCAGGTGGATCCCGGCGAAGGGCTGCCACAGGCTGTCGTCCTGGCGCCAGGCGATCCCGCCGGTTTCCGAGCTGCCGAGGATTTCCGTCGGCCGTTGCCCGAGGCGTTCCTGCAAGGCCTGCGCGGCGCTGGCGGTGAGTTCGCCACCGGAGGAAAACACCCGGCGCACCGGGCTCAGCGCCGGCCAGTCGAGGTTGTCGCCCATGCGCTTGAGCAGCGCCGGGCTGGCGACCCAGGCGAACGCCGGGTGCTCGCGGCTGGCGCGTTGCAGGTCTTCGGGGAACGGCAGTTGCCGGCGCACGAACGGGCGACCGGCGCACAGCGGCCAGAGCACGCGGAACAGCAAACCGTAGATGTGCTGGGTGGCGACGCTGCCGATGATGCAGGCCGGGCCGAGGTCGGCGCCCCAGAGGTCTTCCAGCACCCGCACTTCGGCGGCCAGTTGGCGCAGTTGCTTGTCGATGCGCTTGGGTTCGCCGCTGGAGCCGGAGGTGCACAGGCTGACATGGCAGTCGCGCAGGTCCAGTTCGGCCGGCGCCAGCGGGGTGTCGAACAGCGATTGCGGGCTGTGGTCCTGCTCGCTGATCCACAGGTCGACCTGTTCGGCCCAGCGTTGGCGGGTTTGCGCTTGCAAGTCCGCCGGCAGCAAGACCCGGACCCCGGCGCGCCAGGCGCCGAGCAAGGCCACGGCGAGTTGCGCGGCGTCTTCAAGGTGCACGGCGACCTGGCGAATGCTCCGGCGTTGCAGGCCCGCGGCCAGTTGCAGGGCGTGTCCGGCCAGGTCGGCGTGATCCAGCGCCGGGGCGAAGGTGACTGGCCGCGCGGCGTCAGCCGGCAGCAACAGTCGCTCAAGGTTGATCCATTTCATGAGCGTCCTCGCACACGTTGTCTTATCAGCCATTCAATGGCGAACAGCAGGCCCATCAAGCCGTAGGCGATCAGGCCGTTGTACAGGGTCCACCAGCTCAGCGGCGCCCACAGGGTCAGCGCCGCGGCGACCAGGCCGTTGACCAGGAAGAAGCCGCTCCACACCCAGGTCACCCGGCGGGTGTAACGGATGGCGATGTCCGGAAGCTGCGGGTCGGTCAGGCGCGCCAGGCGCTCGACGATCGGCGGCCCGAATTTCAGGCTCAGGCCGAACAGCGCGAGCATGAACGCGCTGACCAGCACCGGGTACCAGCGCAGCAGCGCCGGGTCGTCCAGCACCGCCAGCAGCACGCAGAAACCGATCGCCACCAGGGCCATCCAGCGCCCGCCCTGGTTGTTCGGCTGGGTCAGCGCCCGCGCCAGCCACAGCCCGCCCAACAGCAGGCCGAACTGCCACGGCGCGAAATGCTCCATGCCGAAATGCACCGCGAACGGATAAAGCAGACCGGCCAGGACCAGCCCGAGGCCGATCAGGCGCTTCATGCTTCCTGGGCGACCAGGCGGTACACGGCTTCGACCACGTCGTTGACGGTGCGCACGGCCTTGAACTCTTCGGCGGCGATTTTCTTGCCGGTCTGGCGCTTGATGTGGTCGATCAGGTCGACGGCGTCGATGCTGTCGATTTCCAGGTCCTGGTACAGGTTGGCGTCCAGGGTGATGCGCGCGGCGTCCAGTTCGAACAGTTCGACCAGCGCGTCGCGCAGGATGTTGAAGATGTCTTCGCGAGTTTGCATGGTGCGGTCTCAGGCTGCCTGTTTGGCGGTGACGAAAGCCGCAAGGCTGGCCACGCTGGTGAAATGGTTGCGGGTGTCCTTGGCGTCGGCGTCGATCTTGATGCCATAGCGCTTCTGGATGGCCAGGCCCAGTTCGAGGGCGTCGACCGAATCCAGGCCGAGGCCTTCGCCGAACAGCGTCTGGTCGTCGCCGATGTCTGCGGCGCTGATGTCTTCCAGGCCGAGGGCCTCGATGATCAACAGCTTGATGTCATTGTTCAGGTGGGTTGGATCGCTCATCTTCGGCGAGCTCCTTGATGAAGTACTGGTGCAGATGGTCGTTGAGTTTGCGCGAGGCCTGGGGTGCCGGGCCTTGGCTGGCGAAATCCTGGATAGTGATATCGGCGCCGACGTGCAGGCTGAAGTGCACCCGGCGCGGCGGTATCCGGTACCAGGGCTCGGCCTTGGTCAGGGTGCTGGGGTTGACCCGGATGGTGACCGGGGTAATGAAATGCGCACCGCGCAGGGCGATGGCCGCGGCGCCACGGTGGAAGGCCGGGGCCTGGCCGGGCACGGTGCGGGTGCCTTCGGGGAAGATGATCAGCGTCTGGCCGCTTTGCAGGGCGCCGACCGCGGCGTCGAGCATGTCCATGCTGCCGTCGTTGCTGATGTACTGCGCCGAGGACACCGGGCCGCGGGTGCACGGGTTCTGGAACAGGCTCTGCTTGACCACGCAGTTGGCCTGGCGCACCAGGCCGATGAGGAACACCACGTCGATCAGCGACGGGTGGTTGGCGATGATCATCTGGCCGGGGCGGCCGAGCTTTTCCGCGCCGCTGACTTCATAGGTGAGCACGCCGCAGGCGGCCATGAACCGGATGAATCGCCAGAACAGCCAGCTTATGGTGTGGCGCGCGCGTTGCCGGTGGCGGACGCTGTCACCGGGCAGGCAGGCCAGCAGCGGAAACACCAGCAAGCGCAGGCACATCCCGCCGAGGCCGAACAGCAGGAAGCTGATGGCCGTGGCGACGAGGCGCCAGAGGTAGGCGTCCTTCGGACGGCTCAGGCCTTGCGTTGCCAGTTCCATGTGCGGCCCTTCAGCGAGTGTTGGAAAGCGGACTGGTCATCGAGCCGGCTGCGCAGCCAGCTCAAGGCGTGAGGTTCGGCGACGCCGGCGCTGCCCGATGGCGGGGCCAGGGACAGGCTCCAGTCGTCGCCCGGGGTCAGCAGCAGGCCGACGGCGTAGGCGAACGGCACATCGGTGATCCACGGGCGATAGGCTTCGGGCGGTGTTTCTTCGGCCACGATCAGCAGCACGGCGGGCGCGCCGTCGTGCAGCAGCCCGGCGGCTTCCAGCACGCCCTGCTCGAAACCGTCGTCGGCTGCGGCGATGGCGCTCATCTCGCTGCGTTCGCCGCGCAGGATCGACCACAGGCCGATCACCGCGTTGTGCACCGACAGGCTGAACTGGGTGGGCGACAGTGGTTCGCCGTTGGCGAGGTCGCTGAGGATTTCGAAGGTGCGGGGTGTCTCGCCATGGCGGGAGACGAAGACCAGCGGCAGGTCGTCCAGACCCTCGGCCAACGGCCAGCCCACGGCGAACGCCATGCGTGCCAGGCGGCTGAGGCGACGGCGCTGCATGGCCGGCAGGAACGACACGTCCGGCGCTTGCACGCCGTCATCGGCGATGCTGGCGCCCTGGCTCCATTGCTGCCAGTCGCCCACCGTTTGAAGGCCCGGCGCCCAAGCGCGCCACTGGCTGATATTGAAATTGATCACGGTGTTGATTCTCGCCCTGAGGGACTTCCTTGCCGAGGGGGGACTCGGGGCAACGGCCAGCAGGGGCGACACTATCGCCGAGTGCCGCGCATTATCCGGGTGCAGTGGGCTCGTAGCAAACAAACTGTCAAATAAAATGGCTTGACTGGGACCGTCAGACCCAAGCTTGCCCGTGGTATTCCCGGGCGCGGGGCTTTCCCGACAGGCGGTGGTATCGGGTTGTCGGTCGGCTACCCCGATTCTTGAGCGTCACAGCGCTGGTCAAGTCGGTGGCGGAATCACATACTCGGACATTCCCTGATACACGGAGGTCTTTCCATGCGGCGCGTGGTGTTCAATCAGAAAGGTGGCGTGGGCAAGTCCAGCATCGCCTGCAATCTCGCGGCGGTGAGTGCCAATGAAGGCTATCGGACCCTGCTGATCGACCTGGATGCCCAGGCCAACTCCACCCAGTACCTCACCGGCCTCACCGGCGAGGACATTCCCATGGGGATTGCCGACTTCTTCAAGCAGACCCTGTCTTCCGGGCCGTTTGCCAAGAAGAACAAGGTCGATATCTACGAAACGCCGTTCGACAACCTGCACGTGGTTACCGCTACCGCGGAGCTGGCCGACTTGCAGCCCAAGCTTGAGGCCAAGCACAAGATCAACAAGCTGCGTAAGTTGCTCGATGAGCTGGCCGAGGATTACGACCGGATCTACCTGGATACCCCGCCTGCGCTGAACTTCTACGCGGTGTCCGCGCTGATTGCTGCTGATCGCGTGTTGATTCCCTTCGACTGCGACAGCTTCTCGCGTCAGGCGCTGTATGGGCTGCTGGCGGAAATCGAAGAGCTGAAGGAAGACCACAACGAAGACCTGCAGGTCGAGGGGATCGTGGTCAACCAGTTCCAGCCCCGTGCGAGCCTGCCGCAGCAGATGCTTGATGAGCTGCTGGCCGAGGGCTTGCCGGTGTTGCCGGTGTACCTCAACAGCTCGGTGAAGATGCGTGAGTCACATGAGGCCAATCTGCCGCTGATTCACCTTGAGCCGCGGCATAAGCTGACTCAGCAGTTTGTTGAGTTGCATTCGTTGCTTGAGGAGAACGCTTGAGAGCTTTTTTGTCCTGAAGCTCGATCGCGAGCGAGCTCGCTCCTACAGGATTCTGAGCTGGTGTGACCTGTAGGAGCGAGCTTGCTCGCGATTTGCGGATGGCGCAGGTGCGCAGGTTTGTAGGGGCGAGCTTGCCGGGGCGCCGAACCGTCGCGATGTGCGGTCGGCGCTAGCTCAGGAAGAACAACTGATCTCCAGATGCTTGCCCCACTCCGGCGGCCGCTCGGCATAGGCTTCCATCCCCGGTTGTTCCTCGAACGGCCGGGTCAGCACTTCATGCAGCCGCCGCACTTCCGAGAAATCCCCGCCCTGCGCCGCTTCGATGGCGCGCTGCGCCAGGTAGTTGCGCAGGATGTACAGCGGGTTCACGGCATGCATGCGCTCGCGACGCCCGCTGGCGTTATCGGGTTCCCGCGCCACGCGGGCCAGGTAATCCGCCGACCAGCCATCAAAGCCCGCCAAATCAATGAAATCATCCCGCACCACGTTCAGCGCCTGTTCCACCGGCTGGTCACCCAGCTTGCGGAAGAACAGCGTGTAATCCACCGCGCCGGGCTGCATCAGGCTCAGCAGGCGCTGGATCAGCACCTTGTCGTCATCCTCGGCGGTGGTCAGGCCGAGGCGGCGGCGCATCAGGTCGAGGTAGTGCGCTTCGTACAGCGGCAGGAACAGCCCAAGGCTTTCCTGCAGCGCCTCGACGCTGATGAACGGCGTCAGCGCCTGGGCCAGCGCGCTGAGGTTCCAGTGGGCGACCGGCACCTGGTTGCTGTAGCTGTAGCGGCCCTGGTCGTCGGAGTGGTTGCAGATGAAGCCGGCGTCGAAATCATCGAGGAAGGCGAACGGACCGAAGTCGAAGGTGATGCCGAGGATCGACATGTTGTCGGTGTTCATCACGCCATGGCAGAAGCCGTAGGCCTGCCACTTGGCGGTCAGTTCCGCGTTGCGCTCGACGATGGTGCGGAACATCGCCAGGTAAGGCTCGTCGGCGTCGCGGCATTCCGGGAAGTGCAGGTTCAGCACGTGCTCGGCGAGGATGCGCTGCTGCTCTGGCTGGCGGGTGTAGTAGAAGTATTCGAAGTGGCCGAAGCGGATATGGCTTGGCGCCATGCGCAGCAGCATGGCCGCGCTTTCCTTGGTTTCGCGCCACACCGGGGTGCTCGAACCGATCACGCACAAGGCCCGGCTGCTGGGAATGCCCAGCGCGAACAGCGCTTCGGAGGCGAGGAACTCGCGGATGGAGGAGCGCAGCACCGCGCGGCCGTCGCCCATACGCGACCAGGGCGTCTGGCCGGCGCCTTTGAGGTGCAGGTCCCAGGTGTCGCCGGCGTCGTTGCGCACTTCACCGAGCAACAGCCCGCGCCCGTCACCCAGGCGCGGGTTATAGGAGCCGAACTGGTGGCCGGAATACACCATCGCCCGCGGCTCGGCTTCGGACCACAGCTTGTGGCCGCTGAATATTTCGGCGAAGACGGGGGAATGGGCCTCGGTGGGTTCGAGGTCGAGCAGGGCCATGGCGGCCTCGCTGACGACCACCAATTGCGGGTCGTCCAGCGGCTCGGGCAGCACCGAGGTAGAGAACGCATCACCCAGGCGGGCGAAGCGATTGTCGAAGGTCAGTTCGTCGAGGGCTTTCAACGGCCATCTCCTTGGGAAAACCTGAGCATTCTGCAAGGGTATGGCCGTTGGCGTCCAGTCAGGCGGGCTTGTTGTCCGCCGCGCCGTCGTGGTTTTCCGGTGGCGGCAGGATGGTTTTCTCCTTGGCTTCGGTCGGGACCAGCTTGTACTCCTGGCCTTGGGTGTTCTTCAGGTAGATCTCCATCTGGCGGAACGAGATGTTGATGTGCTGCCGCTTGAACTCCTTGTTGATGTAGCGGTTGATCTCGTCCAGCACCGGGTTGCGGTCGCCGAGGTCACGCACGTGCATGCGCAGTTCGTGGTCCAGGGTGCTTTCGCCGAAGTTGAGGAAGTAGACGATCGGCGCCGGCTCCTTGAGCACCCGCGGGTTTTCATTGGCCGCCTGCAACAGCAGGGTGCGCACCAGGTCCAGGTCCGAACCGTAGTCGACGCCGAGCTTGAGGGTTACCCGGGTGACCGTGTCGGTCAGCGACCAGTTGATCAACTGGCCGGTGATGAAGGTCTTGTTCGGGACGATGATGTCCTTGCGGTCGAAGTCGGTGATGGTGGTGGCGCGGATGCGGATCTTGCTCACCGTGCCCGACAGGTTGCCGATGGTGATGGTGTCGCCGATCCGTACCGGGCGCTCGAACAGGATCATGATGCCGGAGATGAAGTTGGCGAAGATCTCCTGCATGCCGAAGCCCAGGCCCACCGACAGCGCGGCCACCAGCCATTGCAGTTTGTCCCAGCTCACGCCGAGGGCCGACAGGGTCGAGACGAAACCAACCCCGGCAATCACGTAGGAGAGCAGGGTGGTGGTGGCGTAGGCGCTGCCTTGCGCCAGGTTCAGGCGTGACAGCACCAGCACTTCCAGCAGCCCCGGCAGGTTGCCGGCCAGGGCGATGGTGATGCCGATGATCACCAGGGCGCCGATCAGGTCGCCGAGGCTGATCGGCACCATGCTCATGCTCGCGCCGGTGCCGCTGGTGTATTCGTACAGGGTGATGTTGTCGAGGTACGCGAACACGCTGATCAGGTCGGCCCAGACCCAGTACAGCGCGGCGAGGAAGCCACCGAGCAGGGCCAGGCGGATCAGGCGCAGGGACTGCTGGTTGACCTGTTCGATGTCCAGGGTCGGCTCTTCCACCACCACTTCGCCGTCCAGGCCTTCCTTGACCGCCTGGCGCTTGCTCAGCGCCCGTTGGTAGGCCAGGCGCCGCGCCGCCACGGCGAGACCGCGGACGAAGGCGGCTTCGATCACCAGCCAGAACATCAGCAGGTACAGGGTGTCGATCAGCCGGTCGGTGAGTTTCAGCGCGGTGTAGTAGTAGCCGAAGCACACGGCGACGAACAGCGCGATCGGCAGTGCGGTGAACGCCACGCCCACGGCCTTGCGGAACAGCGAGGTGTTGCGGTGGGTCGGGCTGCTCAGCAGCAGGCGGCTGAGCAGCCAGGCCATCAGCGCGTAGCAGGTCAGTACGACGCCGATGCCCAGCACGTCATCGGCCAGCGCCGACGGCTGGTGCTCGGCCACCGCCACCACGCCGACCAGGGCCAGGACCACGGTGCCGAGGCGGCGAATCCAGCTACGCAGGAACTCGACCTGCGGTTTTTCCCAGCGGAAATGCAGCTCGGCGACGCCGCCCGGGGCCAGCACCCGATAGGCGGTGTAGAACACCAGCCAGGCCTGGGCGATCTGCCAGAGCGCGGCGCCGAGGTTGGCGTTCTGGCCGCGGGCGTCGATCTGCAGGGCATAGCCGCACAGCGCCAGGAACAGGCTGACCGGCAGCGCCAGGAGAATGTTGATCAGGATGGCCTGGGGCGTATGCCACTGGCTGTCGCGCTTGAAGTGGCCGACGTCGCCGTGGACCTTGCTCAGTTGCTGATACAGGTATTTGCGCCGCCAGAGCAGCGCGCCGATCAGCAGCAGCAACGGCAGGAACAGCAGCGGGCGTTGCAGCAGGCCGTCGGCCAGCTCGTTGATTCCGGCGCCCCACGGCAGGCTCACCACCTGTTTTTGCAGGCGCTCGGGGACGCTGCGCAGCCATTCCAGGTCCAGCGGCTTGTTGCTGGGAATCCAGAACATCTGTTCGTCGAGGGTGGCGCGCAGGTTCTGCGCGGTGCTCAGCAGTTGCTTCTGGTTCAGTTGCAGGGTGATGGATTCGTTGAGCAGCGCGCTCAGTTCGCGGTTCAGCCGTTCCAGCAGGTCGGAGCGGGTGATCGCGACTTCCAGCAGGGCCTTGCGCAGGTTCGGCGTGACCTGTTCGGCCGGCTGGTTTTCCAGCAGTTTGTCGACGTACTGGCTCGGCGTGCTGATCTGTTCGCGCTGCTGGTTGACCTCGAACTGGTAGAGGCGGATGTCGGCGATCTGGTCGGCCAGGTCGCGGTCGAGCTTGAGGTGCGGCAGCGCCTGCTTCTGTTTGTAGAGGATCTTCGACAGCAGCAGGCTGCCCTTGAGCACGCTGATCTGCTCGTCGAGGGCCTGGTCGGCCTGGGTCAGGCTGTCCAGTTGCTGCTTGGCCTGGAGGTTCTGCTGGGTCAGCTCGTTGAGGCGGTCGGTGCTGCGCAGCAGGTAGTCGGAGAGCTTCAGGTTGGCGGCGCTTTCCGTCGCCAGCAGCGTGCTGCCGCCGGCCTTCTGCGCCTCGATCGATTGTTCGGTGACGGTCTGCTGCGACTGGGCCAGGCGCTTCTCGTTGATCAGCGTCTGCAGGTCCTGGATTTCCTGCTCCATGCGCGCGGCGCGTTCGATCAGCAGGTCGTGCTGGCTGTTGCCGAGGTCTTGCAGCAGGCTGTTGCCGGCCAGTTCCTGGCGGCGCAGCAGGGTCAGGGCATTGAGCGAAGCCAGCTCGGCATTGAGTTGGTTGCGCTGGTCGGCGGAGAGGGCCTTGCCGCCGTCCTTGCCGAGCTTGAGGCTGGTGTTGATCTGCTGGCTGCGGGTCTGGTTGTTGCTGATCTCGGCCTGGGCGCGCTCGGGGCGGGTCTGGGAATTGATGATCAGGCTGTTGGCTTCGGACAGCGCCTTTTGCAGTTCACCTTGCTCGGTGGTGCGCTCGGAGAGCACCTGTTCCAGCTGCGGCACGCTCATCGCGGCGTAGCGCTGGGCCACCGGCACCGACTTGCTGGCCAGCAGCCTGGCCAGTTCGCGCTGGTTCTCGGCGGTCTGCTTCGGCGCGTCGGCCAGTTGCTGCTTGAGCGCGGTCAGGCGCTTGTCGTAGTCGTCCTTGCTGGCCAGAAGCGACAGGGTCTGTTCGAGCACCTGTTGCAGCGCTTTCTGGTCGGCCTCCGGCAGTTTGCGCTCGGCGATCTTGTCGAGGCTGTGCTGGACGCTGGCGGTGGTGGGTGGCTCCGCCGCGAAGGCGAAGGAGAGAGACAGGCACAGCCCGAGCAGGGCCGCGCAGGACAGTGTGCGCAGGGACATAGGCAGAGAATTCGTGCAACCAGGCTGGAAAGACTGAAGTTTAGAGGAACAACCCGGGGCCGGGTCGGCTACCTTCCGGGAATTTGATCCCCACTTTCTGGATCTTGTTCCCTTCCATCAGCGCAACGGTCCAGGTCGTGTTGTTCCACTCGATCTGGTCACCGACGATCGGCGCACCGCCGACCTTCTGCTGGATGAAGTGTGCCAGCGGCATTTGCGGGTCCTGGCCGTCGAGTTGCAGACCGTACAACGCGGCTACAGCCCCCAGTTCTGCGTCACCTTCGAGCACGAAGTCGCCGAAGAAGCGCAGGTCGAGGCCACGTTGCGGCGCCTGGCTGAACAGTTTTCCGAGGGCCGAAAGGTTGTGTTCGTGACCGATCACGCAGAGCAGGTCGCCGACTTCGAGCACCGTACTACCCGACGGATGGAGCAGTTGCTGGCCGCGAAACAGGGCGGCGATGCGGGTGCCTTCGGGCATTTTCAGCTCGCGCAGGGCAGCGCCGATGCACCATTTTTCCGCGCCGAGGCGGTAGACGAACAGCTCCCACTCGCTGGTGATGTGCACTTCCAGGGCCGAACGCGAGATTGGCGCCGGGTCCGGCGGTACGGTCACTTTCAGCAGGCGCGCGACCCACGGCAGGCTGGTGCCCTGCACCAGCAGCGAGACCAGCACGATGAAGAACGCCAGGTTGAAGTACAGCTGGGCCTGGGGCAGGCCGGCCATCAGCGGGAACACGGCGAGAATGATCGGCACCGCGCCGCGCAGGCCAACCCAGGAAATAAAGGCTTTTTCGCGGCCATGGAAGGCCTTGAACGGCAGCAGGCCGACCAGCACCGAGAGCGGCCGGGCGAACAGGATCATCCACAGCGCCAGGGCTAGCGCCGGCAGGGCGATGGGCAGCAGGTCGTGGGGCGTGACCAGCAGGCCGAGGACCAGGAACATGCCGATCTGCGACAGCCAGGCCATGCCGTCGAGCATGTGCAGGATGCCGTGGCGGCTGCGGATCGGGCGGTTGCCCAGCACCAGGCCGAACAGGTAGACGGCGAGGAAGCCGCTGCCGTGCAGGGCGTTGGTCATGGAGAAGATCACCAGGCCGCCGGCGATCACCAGAATCGGGTAGAGGCCGCCGGCCAGGTTCATCCGGTTGACCAGTTGCAGCATCAGCCAGCCGCCGCCCAGGCCGAGCACGCCGCCGATGCCGAATTCGCGCACCAGGTGCAGCAACAGGCTCCAGTGCAGGCCGGTCTGGCCGCTGGCGATCATGTCGATGAGGGTGACGGTGAGGAACACGGCCATCGGGTCGTTGCTGCCGGACTCGATTTCCAGGGTGGCGGTGACCCGTTCGTTCAGGCCCTTGCCGCCCAGCAGCGAGAACACCGCAGCGGCGTCGGTGGAGCCGACGATGGCGCCGATCAGCAGGCCTTGCATGAGGTTCAGGTCGAACAGCCAGGCCGCTGCCATGCCGGTGAGGCCGGTGGTGATAAGCACGCCCACCGTTGCCAGCGACAATGCCGGCCAGAGTGCCACGCGGAAACTTGCCACCCGGGTGCGCAGACCGCCGTCCAGCAGGATCACGGCCAGCGCCAGGTTGCCCACGAGGTAGGCGACGGGGTAGTTGTTGAAGATGATCCCGCCACCATCGACACCCGCGACCATGCCGACCGCGAGGATGATGACCAGGATAGGGATGCCCAGCCGTGACGACAGCGAGCTGACCAGAATACTTGCACCCACCAGCAAAGCGCCGATCAAGAACAGGCTGTTGATGGTGCTCGCATCCAAAGGCGTTACTCCGGGACATCGCGGGGAAGAGGACCTGTCTGATAAGCAGGTCGCGTGCCAACCGATTCTAACCTGATGAATTGGCGGGCTGTAAAGCGTTTCCGCAGATGTAGAAAAGGCACCTGCGGGAGGTGCCTTTCATGTGTTGGCCTGATCGCGACGGTTAGGCGCCTAAAGCAGGCCCAAATACACTCAACCCTGTTTGAACTCGCGAGCCGGCTTGCCCTTCACCGGTGCGCCATTGGCCACATGGTACTTGGCGGTGCTGCGCGGCAATGGCTGGCGATTGCGGATCTTGTCGGCGATTTTCTCGGCGATCATGATCGTCGTGGCGTTGAGGTTGCCGGTGATGATGATCGGCATGATCGACGCATCGACCACTCGCAGACCTTCCATCCCGTGCACTCGGCCCTGGCCGTCTACCACCGCCATCTCGTCGTCGCCCATCTTGCAAGAGCAGGACGGGTGGAACGCGGTCTCGGCGTGCTCGCGGATGAACTGGTCCAGTTGCTCATCGGTCTGCACGTGCTCGCCCGGGCTGATTTCGCGGCCACGGTAAGCGTCGAGCGCCGGCTGAGCCATGATTTCGCGGGTCAGGCGGATGCCGTCGCGGAATTCCTGCCAGTCCTGCTCGGTTGCCATGTAGTTGAACAGGATGCTCGGGTGCTGGCGCGGATCCTTCGACTTCAACTGGATACGGCCACGGCTCGGCGAACGCATCGAGCCCATGTGCGCCTGGAAGCCATGTTCCTTCACGCCATTGGAACCGTTGTAGTTAATCGCCACCGGCAGGAAGTGGTACTGGATGTTCGGCCATTCGAATTCCGGGCGGGTACGAATGAAACCACCGGCCTCGAACTGGTTGCTGGCGCCGATACCGGTGCCTTTGAACAGCCACTCGGCACCGATGGCCGGCTGGTTCCACCACAACAGCGACGGGTACAGCGACACCGGCTGGGTGCAGGCGTATTGCAGGTACAGCTCCAGGTGGTCCTGAAGGTTTTCGCCGACGCCCGGCAGGTCGTGGACCACCGGAATATCGAAGCTTTCCAGCAGCGCGCGGGCGCCGACGCCGGAACGTTGCAGCAGTTGCGGTGAGGCAATGGCGCCGGAGCAGACGATGACTTCCTTGCGCGCACGGGCTTCCACGCGCTCTTCGCTGGCGCCGACCAGGTAGGTCACGCCAACGGCGCGCTTGCCTTCGAACAGCACGCGGTCGCTCAGGGCGTGGGTGACGATGGTCAGGGTCGAGCGCTTCTTGGCGGTGTCCAGGTAACCGCGGGCGGTGCTGGAGCGACGGCCGTTCTTGGTCACGCTGCGGTCCATCGGACCGAAGCCTTCCTGCTGGTAGCCGTTGAGGTCTTCGGTGCGCGGGTAACCGGCTTGCACGCCGGCTTCGACCATGGCGTGGAACAGCGGGTTGTTGCCGGCTTTCGGCGTGGCCACGCTGACCGGGCCGTCGCCGCCGTGGTAGTCGTTCGGGCCGATGTCGCGGGTTTCCGCTTTGCGGAAATACGGCAGGCAATCCAGGTAGGTCCAGTCTTCAAGGCCGGGCAGCTTGGCCCAGCCGTCGAAGTCCAGAGCGTTGCCGCGGATGTAGCACATGCCGTTGATCAGCGAAGAACCGCCCAGGCCCTTGCCGCGACCACATTCCATGCGGCGGCCGTCCATGTGCGGCTCGGGATCGGTCTCGTAGGCCCAGTTGTAGCGGCGGCCTTGTAGCGGGAAGGCCAGTGCGGCCGGCATCTGGGTGCGGAAGTCGGCGCGGTAGTCCGGGCCGCCGGCTTCCAGCAGCAGGACGGTGACGCCTTCGTCTTCGGTCAGGCGGGTCGCCAGGGTGTTACCGGCCGAGCCGGCACCGACGATGATGTAGTCGAAAATATGGGACATGTTCAGTTCCCTCATTGGGCAGGAGGCGGGGAGAGTGGGAGGCGCCCGGCCAGCAAGGACCGGGCGCGGCTACAAAAGGGCGCTTAGAACACCGAGGTGTAGGAACCCAGCTCGACCTGTACCGACTTGATGCGGGTGTACTGGGCCAGCGAGCTGACGCCGTTTTCGCGGCCGACGCCGGATTGCTTGTAGCCACCGACCGGCATTTCCGCCGGCGACTCGCCCCAGGCGTTGATCCAGCAGATGCCGGCTTCGAGCTTGTGGATGATGCGGTGGGCGCGGCTGATGTCGTTGGTGCAGACGCCAGCGGCCAGGCCGTATTCGGTGTCGTTGGCGCGACGGATCACTTCTTCTTCGGTTTCGTAGCTGAGGATGCTCATGACCGGGCCGAAGATTTCTTCCTTGACGATGGTCATGTCGTCACAGCAGTCGGTGAACACGGTCGGCGCGACGAAGGCGCCCTTGGCGAATTCGCCGTCGGTCAGGCGCTCGCCGCCACACAGGACGCGGGCACCTTCTTCCTTGCCCTTGGCGATGTAGCCGAGGACGTTTTCCAGGTGCGCGAAGCTGACCAGCGGACCGAAGTTGGTGTTCTCGTCTTCCGGGTTGCCGACGCGGATGCGGGCGACACGTTCAACGATTTTCGCTTCGAAAGCGGCCTTCAACGACGCCGGAACGAACACACGGGTGCCGTTGGTGCAGACCTGACCGGAGCTGTAGAAGTTGGCCATCATGGCGATGTCGGCGGCCTTGTCCAGGTCGGCGTCGTCGCAAATGATCAGTGGCGATTTGCCGCCCAGTTCCATGGTCACTTCCTTCAGCGAGGAGCTGGAGGCGCTGGCCATGACTTTCTTGCCGGTGACGGTGCCGCCGGTGAAGGAGACTTTCTCGATGCGCGGGTGCTCGGTCAGCCAGGTGCCGACTTCGCGGCCGCTGCCGGTCAGGACGTTGAACACACCGTCCGGCAGGCCGGCTTCGGTGTAGATCTCGGCCAGTTTCAGAGTGGTCAGCGAGGTGACTTCGCTTGGCTTGAAGATCATCGCGTTGCCGGCGGCCAGGGCCGGGGCGGATTTCCACAGGGCGATCTGGATCGGGTAGTTCCACGCGCCGATACCGACGGTGACGCCCAGCGGCTCGCGACGGGTGTAGACGAACGACGATTCGCGCAGCGGGATCTGCTCGCCTTCGATGGCCGGGACCAGGCCTGCGTAGTATTCCAGCACGTCGGCGCCGGTGACGATGTCGACGTAGCGGGTTTCCGAGTAGGACTTGCCGGTGTCCAGGGTTTCCAGGGCGGCCAGCTCGTCGTTGCGCTCGCGCAGGATGTCGACGGCGCGGCGCAGGATGCGCGAACGCTGCATGGCGGTCATCGCCGCCCAGACTTTCTGGCCACGCTCGGCGCTTTCGACGGCGCGCTCGACGTCAGCCTCGGTAGCACGTTGCACATGGGCGAGGACTTCGCCGTTGGCCGGGTTGATGGCTTCGAAAGTGGCATCGCTGCCAGCGTCGACATAACCACCATCAATGTAGAGTTTTTGCGTTTCGAAACGGGCCATAGTGTCCTCGCAAGTGCAATGTGTTTTGGCTATCCGGCGGCGACTCCCGATTTCTTTCGGGTCTTGCTGCGCGGGGTTTCAGAGGCCTGGTTCTGTACGTCCGGGCTCGTCTGTTTCGCCAGTTGTAGATCCATGTATTCGTAAGCGATTTGTTGCGCCTGGGTGGTGTCGAAGGCGTCTCCGGACAGCGCACCGCGCAGCCACAGACCGTCGATCAACGCTGCCAGGCCGCGGGCTGCGCTGCGTGCTTCGGGCAGCGGCAATACTCGGCGGAACTGGCTGCACAGGTTGGAATACAGGCGGTGATCGTTGATCCGCTGCAACCTGTGCAAGGACGGCTGGTGCATGCTGGTGGCCCAGAACGCCAACCAGGTTTTCATTGCCGGGCCATTGACCTGGCTGGCGTCGAAGTTGCCTTCGATGATCACCTGCAGGTGGGCACGCGGGCTGTCGTCCGTGAGTGCCTGGCGGCGGGCGGCGACGCCCTCGCTCAACACCGTCATCAAATATTGCATGGTCGCTGCGATCAGGCCGTTCTTATCCTGAAAGTAGTGACTGATGATGCCATTCGACACACCGGCCAAACGGGCGATCAGCGCAATGCTGGCATCACCCATGCCGACCTGGTCGATAGCCGTGAGTGTGGCTTCGATCAACTGCTGGCGGCGAATGGGTTGCATACCGACCTTGGGCATCTGGCAAATCTCCTCAGGCCTGCGAGCAGACGACAAGCGGCTGACTCGGCGAAGGCCAGTCTATTTTGTTTTGATTGAACGTTCAATCAACAAAGAATAAGCTCTGCGACAATTTGTGCCATTGACAGGATTTTGAGCCCGTCAGAAGGCACGAATTGGCACCCCGGAAAGCCGTGGAGCCCCGTAAAACATGGTGTTTCACGCGCATAGACGCACCGTTGAACAGCGTTGCCGTCCGGCCAGTGGCCGCGCGGCGCAACCCTCGAGCCGGGGTTTTCAGCCTGTTTTTCAACGCATTCGATTTGGGACCACGGTTTTTCAAGGTGCTTTTATAACACCTGACGCAATAGGGCTATTGCACCAATTGCGCGGGTGAACGGGTCGTTTCACTTTTTCTCACGCACCGCCTGGAGCATCCGTGCAATGAGTTCTGCCTCCCTGATAAAGACCCCCGTCGAGAGGGTCCGGGTCAACAGCGTGGTGTTTTTCACCTCCACCCTGCTGATCCTGTTGTTGACTGCCTTGCTGATCGCAGTTCCGGAAACCGCAGGCCATGTGCTCGGTCAGGCTCAGGCCTGGCTGTCGCGCAGCTTCGGTTGGTATTACATGCTGGTGATCGGTGGCTACCTGGTGTTCGTCATCGCCATCGCCTTTTCGTCCTACGGCAAGCTCAAGCTCGGCGGCAAGGATGACAAGCCGGACTTCAGCTACGGCGCCTGGGCCGGCATGCTGTTTTCCTCCGGCATCGGCATCTCGCTGTTGTACTTCGGTGCTTCCGAGCCGCTGGATCACTACTACAATCCGCCCGAAGGTGCTTCGGCCAGCCTGCAGTCGGCCCGCGCTGGCCTGCAACTGACCTTCCTGCACTGGGGCCTGCACGGCTGGGCGATCTACGCGTTGGTCGGTCTGGCCGTGGCTTACTTCGCCTACCGTCACAATCAGCCGCTGGCGCTGCGCTCGGCGCTGTACCCGCTGGTCGGCGAGCGTTGGGTCAAGGGTGCCGCCGGGCATACCGTGGACATCTTCGGCATGTTCGTGACCCTGCTGGGCCTGGTGACCAACCTGGGCATCGGTTCGATGCAGGTGTCGTCGGGCCTGGAATACCTGTTCGGCATGGAGCACAGCAACACCAACCTGCTGATCGTGATCCTGGTCATGAGCACGGTGGCGACCATCGCCGCGGTGTCGGGTGTGGAAAACGGCATCCGCCGCCTGTCCAACCTGAACATCATTCTGTTCAGCGGCCTGCTGCTGTTCGTCCTGCTCAACGGCCCGACCCTGCACCTGCTTAATAGCTTCGTGCAGAACATCGGTGACTACCTCAACGGCGCGATCCTCAAGACCTTCGACCTCTACGTCTATGAAGGCGATGCGGCCAAGTCGGAACGCTGGCTGGGCCTGTGGACCGTGTTCTATTGGGCCTGGTGGATTTCCTGGGGCCCGTTCGTCGGCATGTTCATCGCCCGGATCTCCCGCGGTCGCACCGTGCGCGAACTGGTAGCCGGTGTGCTGCTGATCCCGTTGGGCTTCACCCTGGCGTGGCTGTCGATCTTCGGTAACACCGCGCTGGACCTGGTGATGAACCACGGCGCGGTGGAGCTGGGACGAACGGCGCTGGAGCAGCCGTCGATGTCGATCTATCAACTGCTGGAGCACTTCCCGGCGGCGAAGATTGTCGTCGGCGTCGCGGTGTTCGTCGGTTTCGTGCTGTTCCTGACCCCCGCCGACTCCGGCGCGGTGATGATGGCCAACCTGTCGTGCAAAGGCGGCAGCGTCGACGAAGACGCGCCGCACTGGCTGCGTATCCTCTGGTCCGCGATCATCACCATCGTCACCGTCGGCCTGCTCTTCGCCGGCAACTTCGAGGCGATGCAGACCATGGTGGTGCTGGCCGGCCTGCCGTTCTCGGTGGTGCTGGTGGTGTTCATGTTCGGCCTGTACAAGGCGATGAAACAGGACAGCCAGGTCGAGCAGGAACAGGCCGAACTGGCCGCGCGCGGTCGTCGTGGTTTCAGCGAGCGGCTGAGCCAGCTCGACCTGCAACCGACCCAGGCGATGGTCCAGCGCTTCATGGACAAGCACGTCAGCCCGGCGCTGAAAGACGCCGCCGAGCAACTGCGCAGCATGGGTCTGACGGTGGAAACCCGCGTCGGTCAGTCGCGTTCGTCCCTGGGCCTGCGCGTGACCATGGAAGAGGGCAACCCCTTCGTCTACGAAGTGAGCCTGGACGGTTACCTGGCCGCGCCGAACGAGGCGCCGGCGGAAGGCGAAAGCGAAGTGCGCCAGCGCTTCTACCGCGCCGAGGTCTACCTGCACAACGGCAGTCAGGAATATGACCTGATGGGCTTCACGCCCGACCAGATCACCCGTGACGTGCTGGATCAGTTCGACAGCCACCGCCAGTTGCTGGGGCGGGTGTATAGCTGATCGCCGATCGCTGAAATGAAGAAAGGGCCTTGCCGGTGACGGTGAGGCCCTTTTTTTCATTTATGGCGGCGGAGCCTGTGGGACGCCGCTACCCCACCACCCGATTACGCCCGCCCTGCTTGGCCCGATAGAGGTTCTCGTCCGCTTGCTTGAGCACTTCGGCGGCGCTGTTCGCGTGCGGTCCGCGGCAGCCGACGCCGATGGACAGGGTGATGTGACCAACCCCGGTCACGGCGGTGGTCTCGATGCTGGCGCGGATCCGCTCGGCAATGGCGCAGGCCGCGCTGAGGTCGGTGTCTGGCAGCAGCAGGACGAACTCTTCGCCGCCCGCGCGGCACGCCAGGTCCCCGCTGCGGGAATGCCGGGCGATGATCGTGGCCACCTGCTTGAGCGCGACGTCGCCGGCATCGTGGCCGTAGGTGTCGTTGACCCGCTTGAAGAAGTCGATATCCAGCTCAAGCGCCGAATAGGGTTGTTGCGACTGGTCGAACAGGGCCAGCGTGGCATCCATCGCGCGGCGGTTGGCGAGGCCGGTCATCGGGTCGCTCTGGGCTTGTTCGCGCAGCCGGCCGATTTTCTGCTGGATCAGTTGCACGCTGGTGATCAGCGCCTGGCGAATGGCCGCCGGTTCCTTGTACCAGGCATCGATCTTGCGCAACTGCTCGGTGGTCTGTGGCTGGGACAGTTGTGTGGCGCTGACCGCCAGTTGCTGCAGTGGCCGAGTGATCAGCAGGGCGCCGCCCCAGAGCAGCGCCATTCCCACGAGGCTGGCCGGGAGCAGGTCGATGATCATGTTCTTCATCAGTTGACCCAGGGTGGCCAGCGCTTGCTCACTGGGTTGTTGGGCGACCACGGCCCAGTTGGCGCTGGCCACGGGCGCGTAGCCGGCGAGCATCGGGATGCCTTTGTAGTTTTTCATCTGCATGCTGCCGCTTTCGCCGCGTAGCGCGGCATCGACGGTCTTGCTGGCGCCCAGGATTTCGCCGATGCGCGGGTCGTCGGGGTGGTGCAGCAGGCGCCGGTTTTCGTCGACGACGAAGGCGAAGGTGCCGTCGTGGTGGAAGTGGCTGGAGATCAGGCCGCTCAGTACGTTGCTGGTGTGAATGTAGACCGCGCCGCCAAGTACGCCGAGGAACTTGCCGCCGGGGTCGATCAGAGGCCTTGAGATGAACACCATCAGTTTGCCGCCGGCCGACTCGTAGGCGTGGCTGATCAACGGGCGACGTTCCTTGACCGCTTGCTGCATTTCTTCGGAGCGCAGCAGGCTGCCGATGATCTTCCGGTCTTCGGGGTAGACCTGCAGCACCCTGCCGGTGTCATCGGTGATGACCACGGCATCGAAGTCTTCATCCTGAGCCTGCAGCCGCAGGGTTTCGGCGCGCAGCAGCAGGGGGTTGTCGAAGTCGCGGACCAGCAGGTGGCCGCTGTAGTCCAGGTGCGACTGGGCTGATTTCAGAAAGCCGTCGATGCTGGAGGCCACCTTGGCCGCGTAGGCGCGGTTGGCTTCAAGGGTCGACTGGATCAGCGCGTCGCGCTGCACACCGTAGGCGACCACCAGGCTGTTGGCCAGGGTGGCCAGCGCCGAAAACAGGGCGAGGAGCAGAATCAGGCTGCGCAGATCGAGGGAGCGGAAGGTGGAGAGTTTCATTGCGTGCAGGACGTCCTGAAGAGTGGCACGCGATAAGAATAGGCGGGAATCTCCGCGGGATGTTGTTTCAGGGCCTCATCGCTGCGGTTCGGCGCCCCGAAGCGCAGCGATGAGGCTCTGCGGATCAGCCGTGGTTTTTGCCCAGCAGCGCGTGATACAGCTCGCTGTCGCCGAGAATCCCCACCACGCGGTTGTCCTCTTGCAGCACCAGCTTGTTGCCGGTCTGGTAACGGATCTGCAGCGCTTCGCGCATGCCGATGTTGACGTTGACCAGCGTCGGTTTGCGGCCGAGGCCTTCCACGGCTTCGCCCGGCGCCCAGTTCTGCAGGTCGAGGCCGTTCACGCCCTGGCGGGCACCCTTGATGGTGTTGCCTTCGGCCAGGTCGAGCCAGGAATCGCCGCTCGGGTCCAGGCACACCGAGCCATTGATGCGTTTGCACTGGTCCAGCGTGCGCATCAGGCTGCGACCGCAGAGGACGTTGAGCGGATTGGTATGAGCCACGAAGGTGCGCACGTAGTCGTCCGCCGGGTTGAGGACGATCTCTTCCGGCTTGCTGTACTGGATGATCTTGCCGTCTTTCATGATGGCGATACGGGTACCGAGCTTCAGCGCTTCGTCCAGGTCGTGGCTGACGAAAACGATGGTCTTGTTCAGCTTGTGTTGCAGTTCCAGCAACTCGTCCTGCAGGCCTTGGCGGATCAGCGGATCAAGGGCGGAGAACGGTTCGTCCATCAGCAGGATGTCGGCATCCATGGCCAGGGCGCGGGCGAGGCCGACGCGCTGCTGCATGCCGCCGGAGAGTTCGTCGGGCTTCTTGTTGCGCCACTGGGTCAGGCCCACCAGCTCCAGCTTCTCGTCCACCAGCTTGCGCCGCTCTTTCTCCGGGCGGCCCTGCATTTCGAGGCCGAAGCTGATGTTCTCGCGCACCGTCAGCCAGGGCATCAGGGCGAACTTCTGGAACACCATGGCGATGCGCTGGGTGCGCATCATCTTCAGTTCCGCCGGGGTGCAGTGGGCGATGTCGATGTGCGAGCCTTCATGCTCGACGTACAGCTTGCCGCGGCTGACGGTGTTGAGGCCGTTGATGCAGCGCAGCAGGCTGGATTTGCCCGAGCCGGACAGGCCCATCAGCACGCAGATTTCGCCTTTATTGATGTCCAGGTTGGCTTTTTCCACGCCCACCACCAGCCCGGTCTTCTTGAGGATTTGCTCCCGCGTAAGGCCTTGGTCTAGCAGGCTGAGTGCCTCACGCGGTCGATTGGAGAAGATGACGTCTACGTCTTCAAAGCGAATGATGCTCATGCCTCACCCCTTACCTGTACATCGGGTTGTTTGCAGATACGGTCGAGCATGATTGCCAGCAGGACGATCGCCAGGCCCGCTTCGAAGCCCAGGGCGATATCGGCAGTGTTCAGTGCGTTGACCACGGGTTTGCCCAGGCCATCGGCCCCCACCAGCGCGGCAATCACCACCATCGACAGCGACAGCATGATGCACTGGGTGATACCGGCCGCGATGCTTGGCATCGCATGGGGCAGTTCAATACGGGACAGCAGTTGTCGGCGCGAGCAGCCAAAGGCCTTGCCGGCGTCGAGCAGTTCCTGGGGTACGTCGCGGATACCCAGGTAGGTCAGGCGGATCGGCGCGGCGATGGCGAACACCACCGTCGAAATCAGCCCGGGAACCACACCCAGACCGAACAGGGTCAGGGTCGGGATCAGGTAAACGAAGGTGGGGACCGTCTGCATCAGGTCGAGGACCGGGCGCATGGCGGTATAGAACATCGGCTTGTGCGCGGCGACGATGCCCAGCGGCACGCCGATGGCCACGCAGACCAGGGTGGCGAACAGCACCTGGGCCAGGGTCTCCATGGTTTCCTGCCAGTAACCCAGGTTGAGGATCAGCAGGAACGACGTCACGCAAAAGGCGGTCAGCGCCCACTTTCGCTGGATCAGGTGTGCGCCCAGTGCGATCAGCCCGATGAGGACGAACGGGTTGAACCAGGTCAGTGCCCCGGTCACCCCGTGAATCATCCATTCCAGCGCCGCGGCGAAGGCATCGAAGTAATTGGCGCCGTGTTGGGTCAGCCATTCAACGAAGGCCGCGATGTGCTGGCCCAAGGGTATTTTTTGATCGATCAGCATGATAGCGAGCGTCCACCTGCAAGGATTCGAAAACTCCCCGCGGCGGTCAGTGCCGCCGCGGGGGCGTGCTTACTGCGTGAGTTTGGCCTTGGCCGCTTCCAGGCCGGGTTTGCCGTCTACGGTGGTTACGCCGGCCAGCCAGGTGTCGAGCACCTGCGGATTGTTTTTCAGCCAGGCCTTGGCGGCGGCGTCGGGTTTGGTCTTGTCGTCGAGGACGTTGCCCATCAGCGTGCTTTCCATGTCCAGGGTGAAGGACAGGTTTTTCAGCAGTTGACCGACGTTGGCGCATTCCTGGGTGTAACCCTTGCGGGTGTTGGTCAGCACGGTGGCCTTGCCGAAGTCAGGGCCGAAGAAGTCATCGCCGCCACTCAGGTACTGCATCTTGAAGCGCTTGTTCATCGGGTGCGGTTCCCAACCGAGGAACACCACATCGGTGCCGCGTCGTGCTGCGCGATCGACTTGCGACAGCATGCCGGCCTCGCTCGATTCGACCACCTTGAAACCGGCGTCTTTCAGGCCGAAGGCGTTCTTGTCGATCATGCTCTGGATGGTGCGGTTGCCGTCGTTGCCGGGCTCGATGCCGTAGATCTTGCCGTCCAGCTCCTTCTTGAACTTGGCGATATCGGCGAAGTCCTTCAGGCCTTTGTCATACAACGCCTGCGGGACCGCGAGGGTGTACTTGGCGTTTTCCAGGTTGGCGCGGACGGTTTCCACGGTGCCGGCATCGCGGTACTGCTTGATGTCGTTTTCCATGGTCGGCATCCAGTTGCCGAGGAACACGTCCATGTTCTTGCCGTCGGCCAGCGACTTGTAGGTCACCGGGACGGAGATCATGGTGGTGCGGGTCTTGTAGCCCAGCGCTTCGAGAACGGCGCTGGTCACAGCGGTGGTCACGGTGATGTCAGTCCAGCCGACATCGGAGAAGTTGACGGTGTGACACGCTTCAGGCTCGGCGGCCTGGGCCAGCGCCGGGAGGCTCAGTAGCGCGGCCAGTAACAGCGAAGGTGAACCTTTCATGAATGGACTCCTTAGTGTTTTTTTTCGGACGTCCCACGGGACCGCCGTGCTTTATGTCTGCATTCGGTCGGGCCTGGCTGCCGGGCGACAGCGGGACGAGTGCCGTGCAATCGAGTCGATACCGATCATCTACCAGCGAAAAACAAACGCCTACAGGGTGCGTCGTAACCAGTACAGGCAGGGTCGCATCCAGTGCCAATGAGGTCGCATATGGATTCATCGGCCCCGATAAACACTCTTTCGCCCCGTCTGCACCGCAAAAAAACGGCGCTTTCAGGCCGCTCGCAAAGGGCGGCGTTGCTGGACAAGAGTGAGTCGGTTGCAGACGTCAGGGGTGTTGCCAAAAGCCTGATGATGCGCGGAATCGGCGGATTGCCGCCCAGTCAGCGTAGCAGCTGTGGCCTCCGTGCCCGGGCTGCGTACGCCTGCCCAATCAGGAGGTTCGTGGCCATGGCCATCAGTGTGTTCGACCTGTTCAAGATCGGCGTCGGCCCGTCCAGTTCCCATACCGTCGGCCCCATGCGCGCTGCGGCTCTGTTCGTCCAGGGCCTGCGCGAGCGGGGTGAGCTGGAGCAGGTGCGCCGCGTCGAAGTGCGCCTCTACGGTTCGCTGTCGGCCACCGGTGTCGGCCACGGCAGCGACAACGCCGTGATCATGGGCCTGATGGGCGAATGGCCGGACGCGATCGACCCGTCGCAGATCGGCATCCGCATCGCCACCCTGCGCGAAACCGACACCCTGCTGCTCGACGGCCGCCTGCCCGTACCCTTTATCTGGCAGCGCGACATGCGCCTGCTGGACGAGAACCTGCCCTATCATCCCAACGCCATGACCCTGGTGGCCGAAGGCGCTGACGGCGAGCTGCACAGCGACACTTATTACTCGGTGGGTGGCGGCTTTGTGGTCGACGCGGCGCAGGCCGCCAGCGGTGTGCTGGACAGCGACAACACCGTGCTGCCCTACGATTTCAACAGCGCCGAGGAACTGCTCGAACGCTGCAAACAAAACGACATGCGCGTGTCGCAATTGATGCTGGAAAACGAGAAGGTCTGGCGCAGTGAAGCGGAGATTCGCGCCGGCCTGATGAAGCTCTGGCAGGCCATGCAGGATTGCGTGGAAAGCGGCCTGAAATACGAAGGCATCCTGCCCGGCGGCCTCAATGTGAAACGCCGCGCAGCCAAGTTGCACCGCAGCCTTCAGGAGCTGGGCAAGCCCAATGTGATCGGCTCGACCCTGAGCGCGATGGAGTGGGTCAACCTCTACGCCCTGGCGGTCAACGAAGAAAACGCTGCGGGCGGGCGCATGGTTACCGCGCCCACCAACGGCGCGGCCGGGATCATTCCTGCGGTGCTGCACTACTACATGCGCTTCAGCGATGAAGTCAGCGAAGCCTGTGTGGTGGACTTCTTCCTCGCTGCCGCGGCGGTGGGCATCCTGTGCAAGAAGAACGCGTCGATTTCCGGTGCCGAAGTCGGTTGCCAGGGCGAGGTCGGCTCGGCCTGCGCGATGGCTGCGGCGGGGCTTGCGGAAGTGCTCGGCGCGACTCCGGCGCAACTGGAAAACGCCGCCGAAATCGGCCTGGAACACAACCTGGGGCTGACCTGCGATCCGGTCGGCGGGCTGGTCCAGGTGCCGTGCATCGAGCGCAATGCCATCGCCGCAGTCAAGGCGATCAACGCCGCGCAGATGGCTCTGCGAGGGGATGGTGAGCACTTCATTTCCCTCGACCGGGTGATCCGCACCATGCGCGATACTGGCGCCGACATGCACGACAAGTACAAGGAAACCTCCCGCGGCGGTCTGGCGGTCAGCGCCATCGAGTGCTGAGTGCGCTGCGCCGTTTTCGCTCACCTGCCTACGCCCGCGCCGCCTTTTGGCGCGTGGGCGAAAGGCCAGTTTTTCCTACGCTGAAAATCCCTCCGTACTACCTCAGGTGACACTCTTTCGTGTCGCTTCTGGGCAACTTTCCCGCTAGTGCTACCGAACTGCTCACCACGCCTGCCGATGAGCCCTGGACCGGCCCTTTCCGTTCACTGGAGCGGCTGGTCGAGGGCGCTTTTTAGACGTGTCGCGACGTCGTTTTCAGGATTTATTGAATAGCTGTTCAATTTCAGGCATGGCATTTGCGTTGAGATTGGCAAAGCCCCTGCATTCGAACCGGGGCAAATACAAAAAGCCCGTGCCTGAGGCGCAACCTGCATTGTGTGAGGAGAGATCGCGATGACGTCGTACAACTCCGGGGCCCAACCCCAAACCCGCACGCCCCAATCCATCGGTTTCCTGCTGTTGGACAACTTCACGCTGATTTCCCTGGCATCCGCCGTTGAACCGCTGCGCATGGCCAACCAGTTGTCCGGCCGCGAGCTGTATCGCTGGCATACCCTGAGCGTGGACGGTGGCCAGGTCTGGGCCAGCGACGGTCTGCAGATCACCCCCGATGCAGCGATGCACAAGGCGCCGCCGATGGACACCGTGATCGTCTGCGGCGGCATCGGCATCCAGCGCACCGTGACCCGTGAACACGTCACCTGGCTACAGAGCCAGGCCCGCCAGTCGCGCCGCCTCGGCGCGGTGTGCACCGGCAGTTGGGCGCTGGCCTGTGCCGGCCTGCTCGATGGTTTCGATTGCAGCGTGCACTGGGAATGTCTGGCGGCGATGCAGGAAGCCTTCCCGCGGGTGAGCATGAGCACCCGCCTGTTCACCCTCGACCGTAACCGCTTCACCAGCTCCGGTGGCACCGCGCCGCTGGACATGATGCTGCACCTGATCAGCCGCGATCACGGCCGCGAACTGTCGGCGGCGATTTCGGAAATGTTTGTCTACGAGCGCATCCGCAACGAACAGGATCACCAGCGTGTGCCGCTCAAGCACATGCTCGGCACCAACCAGCCGAAGCTGCAGGAAATCGTCGCGCTGATGGAAGCCAACCTTGAAGAGCCAATCGACCTGGACGAACTGGCGGTATACGTCTCGGTATCGCGGCGCCAGCTCGAACGGCTGTTCCAGAAATACCTGCACTGCTCGCCGTCGCGCTACTACCTCAAGCTGCGCCTGATCCGCGCGCGGCAGTTGCTCAAGCAGACGCCGATGTCGATCATCGAAGTGGCGTCGGTGTGCGGGTTCGTCTCCACGCCGCACTTCTCCAAGTGCTACCGCGAGTACTTCGGCATTCCGCCGCGGGATGAGCGTGTGGGTTCCAATACGGCCCAGCAGGTGGCGATGATGCCGATCCCGCAGGCGCTGGTGCTCTCGCCGCTGGCGGGGCCGATGGCGGCGTTGAGCCAGGCGCGGAACGAGTCGACGTTTGCGAGTGTGAGGTTGTAAGAGCGAGCTTGCTCGCGATTCTCTTGGGGCCGCTGGCCCCATCGCGAGCAAGCTCGCTCCTACAGGTCTGGAGTGGCTTGTGGAGCGACTTCGATTACCGATGAGCCGCCTTGAACTCCGCCAGCGCCGGCAACAACTGCTTTTCAATCGCCTGACGTACCGCCGGCAAGATCGTCGCGCTGCCGGTGTACATCTGCTCGACCATTCCTTTCAGCGCCTTGGCCTGTGGCTCGCTCAGCCCGCGCACCGCGTGCTCGCACGCCTGTTCGGCGCTGACCCCGGAAGGTGTTTCGAAACCGAGGGCGCGCAGGTGCCCAACCAAGTCGTCCTGATCAATCAAATCCGCGTGCATCATGGCGTTAGTCCTTGTGGCAGGTGAGATCGTGGATCGATTCTGGAAGCGCTCGGCGAGCGCGGCAAGGGCAGATTGTCGCGATGGCCGCATTACCTATGAACAGGTCGTTTTCGGCAATATTGCGTGACGCGGGAGTGTGCACACTGAGGCCATGCACAGGTTGAGGGCGGTTTGGTCACCGGTCTTCTGGCAGCAGGTAATTTGCTCACTCTTCGCCCCGGACGCGTCACGGCTATCCGGGGCTGTTTTTTGGGGTGGTTGAAACCAGAGGAACTCAGCCCGGCAGCCCGATCACCCGCCCGACAAACTCCGCCGCCGGCAGATCCGCCTGCTCCGCGACGATCCCCCGCAACCGCTCCACCACCTCCTCGGCAAAGGGCGCCGATTTCGGCCCCGCCAGGTCCACATGCAGCAGCATCTGTTCATTGGCCGCCAGCGCCGGCTCGAAGCCTTCACGGTGCAGGCTGTGATAGAGGTGCAGGCGCTTGCGATCGAAGCCGATCACTTGCGTGTCCACCCACACCGGCGTCCCCAGCTTCACCTCATGCAGGTAGTTCAGGTGGCATTCCAGGGTGAACAGCGAATGCCCCGTGGCATCGCGGTTGTCGCTGTCCAGGCCGATGCGCTCCATGAACGCATCGGTGGCGTAGCTGAAGATCAGCAGGTAGAAGGCATCGCGCAGATGCCCGTTGTAATCCACCCAGTCTTCCAGCACCGGGGTCTGGTAAGTCAGCAAGGCAGGCATCGCGTTTCTCCGGGTCAGTCGCTGAACGTCATGCCGTGGCGGGCCTTGGTGGTTTTCACCGCGTCCAGCACCGCCAGCAGGCAGTCATCACGATAGCGCTCCAGCGAGGCAATGCTGCGCTCGCCGCGCTGGTCGGTGGTGCCATCCACCACGGCGTCGATCAGTTCGTCGGTCAGCGCCGGGGCGGGCAGGTAGGTCCACGGCAGTTGCAGCGCCGGGCCGAACTGCGCCATGAAGTGGCGCATGCCAGCATCGCCACCGGCCAGGGTATAGGTCAGGAAAGTACCCATGAACGACCAGCGCAGACCAGCGCCGAAGCGGATCGCGTCGTCGATCTCGCCGGTGGTGGCCACGCCATCGTTGACCAGGTGCAGCGCCTCGCGCCACAGCGCTTCGAGCAGGCGGTCGGCGATGAAACCGGGGACTTCCTTGCGCACGTGCAACGGTTGCATGCCGAGGGCGCTGTAGACCTGTTTTGCTGCTTCGATAGCCTCGGGCGCGGTGTTCCGGCCGCCGACGATTTCCACCAGCGGCAGCAGGTACACCGGGTTGAACGGATGGCCGACCACGCAGCGCTCGGGATGGATGGACGACTCGTAGAATTCGCTGGGCAACAGCCCCGAGGTGCTGGAGGCGATCAGTGCATCGGGCTTGGCTGCGGCGCTGATCTGGCCGTGCAGGTCGAGCTTGAGTTCCAGCCGCTCTGGCGCGCTTTCCTGGATAAAATCGGCGTCGCGCACGCATTCCTCAATGGTCGCCACGAAACGCAGTCGCTCCTGCGAGGCGCCGGGCGCCAGGCCTTGTTTCTCCAGCGCAGGCCAGGCGTTGGCGATGCGTTTGCGCAGAGCCTGCTCGGCGCCCGGCGCCGGGTCCCAGGCCACTACGTCGAGGCCGTTGGCCAGGGCGCGGGCGACCCAGCCGCTGCCGATCACGCCGCTGCCCAGGGCCGCGAAAGTTTTGATATCAGTGATAAAGCGCATGTGGGGCTCCTGTGGATCAGCGACGGGTCAGGTTCATTTTGGCGCGGCCTTCGGCGGGGGTGAGGACCCGCGCGCCCAGGCGTTGAAGGATCTCAGCGGCGCGCTCCACCAGTTGGCCGTTGCTGGCCAGCACGCCTTTCTCCAGCCACAGGTTGTCTTCCAGGCCGACCCGCACGTTGCCGCCCAGCAGCACCGCCTGTGCGGCCATCGGCATCTGCATGCGACCGATGCCGAACCCGGCCCAGGTCGCGCCTGGCGGCAGGTTGTCGACCATGGCTTTCATGGTGGTGGTGTCCGCCGGAGCGCCCCACGGGATGCCCAGGCAAAGCTGGAACAGCGGGTCGTCCAGCAGGCCTTCCTTGATCATCTGCTTGGCGAACCACAGGTGGCCGGTGTCGAAGATTTCCAGCTCGGCTTTCACGCCCAGTTCGGTGATGCGCTTGGCGCCGGCGCGCAGTTGGCTCGGGGTGGAAACATAGATGCTGTTGCCGTCGCCGAAGTTGAGGGTGCCGCAGTCCAGGGTGCAGATTTCCGGCAGCAATGCTTCGACGTGGGCGAGGCGCTCCAGCGGGCCGATGAGGTCGGTGCCGGGGCCGAATTCCATGGGCATTTCGCCGGGGCCGATCTCCAGATCGCCGCCCATGCCGGCGGTGAGGTTGACGATGATGTCCACGTCCGACTCGCGGATGCGTTCCATCACTTCGCGGTAGAGCGCCACATCGCGGCTGAAGCGGCCGGTCTCGGGATCGCGGACGTGGCAGTGGACCACGGTGGCACCGGCCTTGGCGGCTTCCACCGCGGCGGCGGCGATCTGCTTCGGCGTGACCGGGACCAGGTGGCTTTTGCTGGCGGTGTCGCCGGCGCCGGTGAGGGCGCAGGTGATGATGACGTCGTGGTTCATTGCGGGGTTCCTTGGGGCGTGTCTGTCTGGTTCGTGGCCTGGGTGGGCGATGAAAAATCATGGGTATCGCGTAGCACTTCTGTAGGAGCGAGCTTGCTCGCGATGGCTGTGTCGCGGGCTCTGTGAGGGCCTCATCGCGAGCAAGCTCGCTCCAGCAGGGAAGGACGGCGGGGTCTCAGTTGGCGGTGAGCTTGAGGTTCTCAGCGGCGGGTTGCCCGTCCAGCGTGGTCACCCCTTCAAGCCAGCGGGCCTTGTCCTCGGGATGGTCCTTGAGCCACTGCCGCGCCGACTCCAGCGCGTCCTTGTGGTCCAGCAGCGGTTGCATCATCCGGCTCTCGGCTTCGGCGCTGAAGGTCAGGTTGCTCAGCAGGCGGCTGACGTTCGGGCAGCGGCTGGCGTAGTCCGGCGCGGTGACGGTCCACACCGTGGCGCGGCCTTCATCCGGGCCCAGGGCGTCTTCGCTGCCGCTCAGGTAGGCCATGTCGACATTCACGTTCATCGGATGCGGCGCCCAGCCGAAGAACACCACGGCTTCCTTGCGCCGCACGGCGCGATCGACCGCCGCGAGCATGCCGGCCTCGCTGGACTCCACCAGCTGGAATTTGCCCAGGCCGAACTGGTTCTTGGCGATCATCGCCTTGATCTGGGTATTGGCCCCGGAACCCGGCTCGATGCCGTAGATCTTGCCGCCCAGCTCCTTCTCGAACTTGTGGATGTCGGCAAAGGTTTTCAGGCCCTTGTCGGCCAGGTATTTCGGCACGGCAAGGGTGGCGCGGGCGTCGTTCAGGCTGGGGGTGTCGAGCACCTTGACCTGGCCTGCGTCGACGAACGGGGTGATGGTCTGGGTCATGATCGGGTTCCAGTAGCCCAGGAACAGGTCCAGTCGCTGGTCACGGATACCGGCGAAGATGATCTGTTGCGAGGCACTGGTCTGTTTGGTCTGGTAGCCGAGGCCGTCCAGCAGCACCTGGGTCATGGCGCTGGTGGCCATCACGTCGGTCCAGTTGACGACGCCCAGGCGGACGTTCTTGCAGACGGCCGGCTCGGCGGCCAGTGCGTTGGTGCTGAGGATTGCGGTACCGACGAGCATCAGCAGCGATCTGTACATGGTGGCTCCTCCAACGGCAGTTCTAATTGTTATAGGGATGCGGCTTCTGCGAGCCGTGGTGCTCAAATTACGCGGGCTTCAGCGTAGAAAATCGCACTGTGGCGACCGGCGCTTGCACAGCGGCGACCTGCGCGGTATTAACCGCACTTCCCTGGCTGTCGAGTCGCCACTATGTCCCAGGATTTCCACTTTCTGCTGTTGCCCGGATTCTCCGCGCTGGGTTTCATTTCGGCGCTGGAGCCGCTGCGGGTGGCCAACCGTTTCCGCGCCGGGCTGTATCGCTGGCGGGTGCTGAGCCTGGACGGCGGGGCGGTGCTGGCGAGCAACGGCATGTCGGTCAACGCCGACGGTCCGCTGGAGCCGCTGGGCAAAGGCGCGACGCTGCTGGTGGTGGCGGGTTTCGAGCCGCTGCAGAGCTACGGCCCGACGCTGGCGCACTGGTTGCGCAAGCTCGATCACGACGGCGTGGTGCTCGGTGGCATCGACACCGGCACGCTGGTGCTGGCCGAAGCCGGACTGCTCGACGGCCACCGGGTGACTTTGCATTGGGAAGCGCTGGACGCGTTCAAGGAGCGGTATCCGCGTTTGGAGGCGACGCAGGAGCTGTTCGAAGTGGACCGTCGCCGCATCACCTCGGCGGGCGGCACCGCGTCCATTGACCTGATGCTCGACCTGATCGCTCAGGCCCATGGCGCCGAACTGGCGATTCAGGTGTCCGAACAGTTCGTGCTCGGGCGCATCCGGCCGCGCCAGGACCACCAGCGCATGCAGATCGCCTCGCGTTACGGCATCAGCAACAGCAAGCTGGTGCAGGTGATCGGCGCGATGGAGCGCAATACCGAGGTGCCGCTGAACACCCTCGACCTGGCCGGGTCGGTGCAGGTCAGCCGGCGCCAACTGGAGCGGCTGTTCCGCCTGTACCTGAACGACACGCCCAGCGGCTTTTACCTGCGCTTGCGCCTGGACAAGGCGCGGCAACTGCTGCGCCAGACCGAGATGAGCGTGCTGGAGGTGAGCATCGCCTGCGGCTTCGACTCACCGTCGTATTTCACCCGCAGTTATCGGGCGCGCTTTCAGCGTTGCCCGCGGGAGGACCGGCGGGCTGTCAGTGGTGGGTGATCTACAGCCCGTCCTGCAACAACTTCAGCGGCAAAGCAAAGCCCTTGAACAGCGGCTGGGTGAACGGGTTGTTGGCTTTCTCCGTACTGATGCGGTAACGCATGCTGCCGTCCGGCGCGGAGAAACTGAGGTCCACGCTGGTGCTGGTGGTGCCGTTCAGTCGCGCCTGGCTCAGCAGTCGATAAAGCGACCAGGGCCCGCGATAGACCAGGCCGCTGCTGCTGCCGCCAGCATTGACGAGGCTCATGCGGCTTTCGTTGTTGGGGGCCAGGGTGTTGGGCCAGATCAGCGCCGTGCTGGTCGTCGGGCCATGGTTGTAGGTGACCAGTTGTCCTTCGACGCTGAGCGAGCTGCTGCGTTTGTTGGGCGCCAGGCCCAAGGGCTCGATATAGAACTGCACGCCGAGTAACCCGCGACTGTTGAAGAAGGCATCGCGGATGCGATCGGCCGACTCCAGCCGGGTTTGCACGTCGGCCCGCACCAGGTAGCCGCCGAGGCGCTCGGAGTAGAGGGCCTCCAGGTTTTCTTCGAGAAACAGGTTGAGGTACTCCACGCGGAATTGCTGTAGCCGACCCTGTGGACCGAAGAACGCGGTGAAGTCTTCCAGCGAAACCTCCTCCCGGCTGGTGGGGTTGAATGGATAGCGATCAGCCAGCCGCTCGCGGTAGAAGCGATGGATGTCGCTATCCCAGCGCCGCTCCAGCTCGCGCAGCGCTTCCACCAGAATCACCCGCGAGGACTCATTGGCCAGCTTGGCCACCTGGCGGTTCATCGGCTCGGGCAGGCCAGCGGCAACTCGCTGCAGGTTGGCGATGGGGTCGGGGCCTTTCAGCGAGAAGCGCTCCACAACCATGGCGAGCGCAGCCTTACCGCGGTCGGGACTGTCGTGCACCAAGCGGACCTTTTCCTGCACGCTGCCAATTGCCAGCATCGTTTCCTCCAGGTAGGACGCTCGTTCTCCCCGGGCTTCAAGCAGTTGGGTCAATGGCGTGAAGGCGCGCACGATTTCCAGGGTCATTGGTGTCTGAGTGGCATCAGCACTGACCTCGGCCACCTGATCAGTCAGTGTCGCAGCCTTATCGATCAGATTCGCCGTGCCGCTGGCGGGAACGGGTCTGACGCCAAACTCACTGTTATCGCGCACTGTTTCGACCAGGCGGCGCAGCGGATCGGCCGGGCCTGTGATGCTGCCCAGGATGCTGACGGCGTCGGTGATGTCGTGGAAGTCGCGGACCTCTAGCTGGCTGAGGTTGCGCCGCCAGGTGTCGACGTAGGCGCGGCTGTAGATCGCGCGGATTCGCTCGGCCAGGATGGTTTTATCAGCCTGCGAATAATCAATTCCGCCGCGCTCGCCCAAGGCCCATTGGTCGACCATCGCCAGCTCGGTGAGGCCCTCGTTGTGTTGGGCGAAGTAGCTGCGATAGCCACTGGCGGTCAGCAGGGCATCGATGCGTCCGTCGGAAGAAAGAGACTCCCCTTCAGGCCCCTCCACCGTTTCCGGCTCGGTCTGGTAGACGATATCGAAGGCCGGGCCGATTTCATTGCGCAGATCCAAGGGCGAACGCAGGGACGCACCGGCCTCCTGGCGCATGGTCATGTACACCCGCTCTGGCAAGGGAATCTGCTGCAGGTGCCGCTGAACCACGGCAACCCGATCGTGATAGTTCGGGAGCTGTGTGTCGGCGTACTTCATGGCGTATTCCAGATGCCGCATCAATGCGCGCTGGGTGCCGTCGTTGCCCGGGAACGCTCGCTGCCAGTAGGCCGCCATCCATCCTTCCACCACCGGCGCGCGGCGATTGGGGCGGTCTTCGATCATTCGGTAAACACGCAGGGCCGCCAGTTGAGCGTCACCCTCGATGTCGGCACCGTCCAGTGCTTCCATGACGCCGCTGGCCAATGCCGGCAGAAAACGCTGAGAGAGTAACGCCAGGTAGGCTTCATCGACCTTGGGGCCTATCGCTCGGCCCTGATACAGGCCCATGTTTGCTACAAGTGGCCAGGCATCGCGGTAGTCGCCATAGACGGCGACCGCGTTGCTGATCTGGTCCAGCGGCTGCAACAGGTTGTGTCCGGTAGGGTCCAGCGTGCCGTCGATGGCGCTGGCGCTGAAGTCGCGGCTGCGCTCCATGACGCTCGAGGCCTTGTCGCGGTTGACGGTGTAATAGTGGTGCCAGCCGCCGATGATCATCAGGCTGCCCAGCGAGGCAATGCCGAAATGCAGGGCGAGGGCGTGTTTCTTCTGTCTCAGGACACGAGGGTTGTCGCCGGCCAGGCCTGATTCGGGATAGATGACGCGCTGGAACAGTTGCTGGGCAAAATAGACCATTGCCCGCCCGCTGGGGTGCATCGCGTTGGCCGACTCGCGCAGGCCGTAAGTCTTGGCCGCCGATGTCACGAAGGCGTTATTGAGCACACCTTGCTGATACACCGAAGAGAAGAACACGCCGCGTGGCAAGGATGGCGTGGCGAAGCGATCACTGCCCATCACATCCGCAAGGAAGTCCAGCAGCACCGAGCGCAGACCGGACATTTGCCGCACCAGCGAGTACAGGGACTCGCGCTGCGACGTTTCGCCGACATCCGCCATGGCGTCGAAGACCTGCTCGTTCAGGCGATCGAGGAAGCTGTCGTAGCGCACGCCCAGCTCCTCGAGCCACGCGTCGTAGTCTCGTACCGAATCCAGGGTGAAGGTGAAGCCGAAAATATCCTCGCGCGCCGACTTGGGCAGGCGGGCGAACAAGGGCTCGAAGCCTTCGAGCAGGTCGAACTTGCTGAGCACGACATACAGCGGCGGGCGCGTGCCCAGTTCGCGGCTGAGTTCGATCAGTCTTGCCCGCAGCAACATGGCCAGGGCTTTGCGGTCGCTGGGTTTCTGGTTCAGCAAGGTCACCAGGCTGACCATCAGGACGACGCCATTCAGCGGCCGGCGGCTGCGATTGCGCCCCAGCCAGCTGACGAAGCTGTTCCAAAGGCGCGAATGGAGGTCTTCCGGCAACCCGGCGGTGGCGCGTCGCAGCGAGGTATCCCGGTCGACAGGGGCCGGGTCCGGTACGTCCTTTTCTTGCGGGTTTGCTGCAACCCGCGGCTGGCTGATGATCTCGCCAGGAGGGTCGATGAGCACCGCCTGGTCGCCGATGCACCAGTCAATCGGGTAGAGCCTGTCCGGGTCTTCCTGTGTGCGCCAACTTCCCGCTTTCATCTCTCCCGTCAGGGAGAAGCTCGGGTTGGAGCGGTTGACGAAGCTGGTCTTGCCCGAGTTTTCCTGCCCGAGAACCAGATACCAGGGCATCTGGTACAAGGCATTGCGGCCTTTGAGGTTGGATTGGAGCAGTGCAAGGCTGCGGTCGAGGTCGCGTTCCTGCGCTTCGATGTAGCGCAGGCAGCTATCGGTCTGCACTTCCTGATCATGTTTGCGTTCCGCCTCCAATAGTCGAGTGTGCCGACGCAGGTGAAGCGCCCAACCCAGCAACGGAATCACCAGCAACACGATCGTGGCCAGGAACCTCGCGGTCAGGTTGCCGAGGGGCTGCCGCTCGGCAACGGTCCACAGCGGGCCGAGCCACCAGATGGCAATCACGGCCATTGCCAGGGCCAGCAGCATGAGCGGCATGCCGGGCTTGACCCAGCGCAGAACGGGCCGGCCGTATTGTTGCAAGTTGGACCAGATGTTCCTCAAGGCAATGCTCCTGTTCAATTCTTGTGTTCTTCGCCAGACGGCGCGTGCCGCACCAGCAACGCGTAGAGTTCCGGTTCCCACGCCCGGGTGGAGGCGCTGTTCATGACGCTGTGGGCTCGGGCATACAAACCTTCGGCGAGCCAGGCCAGCCCACGGGAGGCGAGCAGTTCGGCCGCGATGGCCATGACATGACAGCCATGTCTCACATCGGCCTTGTGCTGCTGGAGTGCTTCCAGGCGCCGCAGCATCGACTCCACGCCTGTGGAGTCGAGCAGCGCATTCAGTTCGTCTCGCAGTGCCGGGTATTCCAGGCCGGAGCCGGTTTCGCTGTTCTGCGCGGCACCGCTCAGCCAGGCTTGGGTGTCGTCATCGATGAAGGGGCGGCCATCGGCGAATTCCAGCGTGGTCAAGGCCGGCAGGCGGGTCACGAAGCGTTCGCTGGCCTGGCGTATGGCCTCGGCTACCCGTGGCATGTCCAGCTTGCGAGCGGTGCCGGCGGACAGGAAGCTGCCGCGGAGCCAGTACGGTGACGAGGCAACGCTGCGTTCGATCTGTTGCAAGAGGGTCGGGCCGACGCTGTTGGTTGTCAGGGCTTCGGCGTAGCTGTCGGCAACATCCCGTGGGACAGCCATCAATTCTGTGCGGTTGTCCTTGGTCGCCGAGGGCACCTGTGTCAGGTGTGACCACAGGGCGAACCGGCGCAGCAGATAGCCGGTCGGGTCATAGGCATCCTGCTGATTGATGATCTCGGCGGCCGAGAGCAGTGAACGGCGATTCTCCCGTCCATTGCCCGGATTGGACTGCAGGGGAACGAGGAGCGTATCGGCCAGCGCCTCGCTCCGGGAGGGCAGGTAGACGGGGTGTTCGGCCAGCTCCGGCGCGCGGGTGGCTTCGGTGTGCTGTCGCAGTTTGCTTTCCAGTCTGCTTAGCTCCGGAACATCCAGCCCGGCCAGAGAGGCATTTGCCTGGAGGTTGTCGAGTGCCTGCTGGCCCGCCTTGAAGAAATCTTCGGCGTAGCCTTTGCGGTCCAGCCTGGGCAGGGCCTCGCTCAGTCGCTCCAGATATTGCTCAACCAGGCGACGCTTGCTTGAGTAACCTGCGGCGCCCGGCTTGGGGTGACCTGTTTCCCAATATTTCTCCACCATGCCGGCCAGTACGCCTGCGGCTTCGGCCCAGCCCCGCCAACTGTTCGTTCGCAGGTGTACCGTTATCAGGTGGCCGGCGATGCGAAAGTGTTTGCAGTGGTTGCTCAGGTACTGCCGGGCACTCTGGTCAACGAGGTTCCAATCGATGCTCCGTTCCTGCAGGCCGCCGAGCTTGATCATTTCATGATCGATGTCCTGGAACAGCGGGTTCTCTTCATCGAACGTACCCGCAGGCTGGCGCTCATCCAGCGGCGTCAGCAGCGCCTTGAGGTCGAGCGGGGGAAGCTGCCTCACCACTGACACGCCTCGCGTTGTCTCGACATCTGTTCGGCCAGCGCGCTGGCATCGAAACGCATGCCATCGAACGGACCGTGATTGCTCTCGACTTGCAGCAGTTGCGCTGGACGGGTCAGGTGCCGCAACTGCTCGATGGCCACCAGCCCACGGCCGGCGTCGCTAACCGTGCCGTCTTCCAGCACTTGCCAGGGACGGGTAGGCGTAATCGGTGTGCCATCCAGCAGAAGCCTGATGGTGATGTGGTTCACCGGCAGTGGGTCGGCGCTCAGCAACTGCAGCCGGGATATGTTCGACAGGCAACTGATCGCCAGATAGGTTTCGGCGGCAGTACCGCTCAGCGCGGGTGCGGAAATCACCACTTTGTTCTGCCCAGGCAGGGCATCCGCGCTACGGGTGATCCTCGAGACGGTCTCCTCCGGGCGCCTTCCTGCCTCATTGGCGTTGACCAGACGCGTGATGTGTGGCGCCTGTACCACCGGCTCGGCAACAGACGCGGTTGCCGGAGGTTGCTGTGGCGGATAAGTGGATGGCGTTTCGGCTACGGCATCGAAGCAGGCGAGGCGCTCGAGCGCGGAGGTGATTCGGGTGCAGTCAGGTCCTGCTGCCGTGGCGGGCTCACTGCTATCGCAGCCAGCCAGAATCACCGCCGCCAGCACTGTCAGTCTCATCAGCTTCATGTGAGGGAACCCTTCCGTTCGGAAGTCAGGCCGGCGGCCTGGAGCTGTTCAGGCAGAAGTGGCGTCAACGTTGCCGCGAACGCACCATCGGCCCAGCTCAGTTCCGCATGCTGGATTTTTTCCCCGCGAGACAGTCGTTGCAGTACGGCCAGTGACAAGGGGGGGAGCAACTCGCCATCGATGATCGCATCGAGCATGCGCGCTCCATTTCGATGCCGCGCACAGCGTGCCCGCAGCTCATTGCGCGCGACATCGGTGATTGTCAGCGTGGCTTGGTGGCGTTGCTGAAGCTGCTGTTCCAGTCGTTGCAGACGGCCGTCGATGATTTCGGCGAGTACGTCCTCGTTCAGGTAGCCATACGGAACGATCTGCATACGGGCCAGCAATGCCGGTTTGAAAAAGCCCATGAGCCGCTGGCGCAGCACATCGCCTTCCAGGTCTTGCAGTGACTCATCGTCCTGATCGAAGCCCAGGTTGGAGGTCAGGAAGAACAGCACGTTCTGACAGTCGATGCGCCGGCCCTCGCCATCGTTCAGCTCGCCCTTGTCGAAGGCCTGGTAGAACAGGTCGAGCACTTCCGGATGGGCTTTTTCCACCTCATCGAGCAGCACCACCGAATAGGGTTGCTTGCGAATGGCTTCGGTGAGAACGCCCCCCTCGCCATAGCCGACATAGCCAGGCGGAGCTCCCAGCAGGCGAGATACGGTGAATTTCTCCTGGTACTCGGACATGTTGATGGTGGTCAGGAACTGTTCACCACCGAAGAGCATGTTCGCCACCGCCAGGGCGGTTTCCGTCTTGCCGACGCCACTGGGGCCGACCAGAAGGAAGGCGCCCATCGGCGTGCCTGGGCGGCGCAGGTCTGCCAGCGCGGTGAGCAGGCGTCGGTGCAGGATTCCAAGGGCAGCGTCCTGGCCTTTGATGCGGTTTTTCAGGTTCGACGGCAAGCTTTCCAGACGCGCCATCTGGTCGCTGTTGATAGTGGTCGCCGGAATACCCGTCCAGTCGGCAATCACCTGGGCTATCTGTTCAGCGCCGACATCGGCGTGCACCAAGGCGCCTGTACGCTGGAGCTCGCTCAACTGTGCGACCTTTTCGGTCAGCACCCGGGTAACTGCCTCGTCGTCGTTGCCAGCTCGCAGGCCGACGATTTCGTCCACCAGTGCTTTCTGTTGTTCCCATGCCTGGCGCAGTTGCCCGGTGTTATCCAGCATGCCCTCGCGGGCGGTGGCCAGCACTTCCAGCCGACCCGAGGCGACCGATCGGCCAGCCTTGCCGTCGCGTATCAGTTGGGCGGATTCGGCGTCGATCTGTCGGAGTTCGTTCTCCAGTGCGTTGAGTCGCCTTGGCGGTTCGGCCAGCGCAGACGCGACTCGGGCACAGGCGGTGTCGAGCACGTCGATGGCCTTGTCCGGCAACTGCCGTCCAGAGAGGTAGCGGCTCGACAGGGCGGCGGCGGCTTGCAGCGCGTCATCGCCGATGAACACCTGATGCGATGCTTCGTAGACGGGGCGCAAGCCACGCAGAATATGCACGGCCTGCTCAGGGGTGGGTGACTCCAGCTTGACCAACTGGAAGCGACGGGTCAGGGCGGGGTCCTTCTCGAAGTATTTCTTGTACTCCGACCAGGTCGTAGCGGCGATGGTACGCAGCTCGCCTCGTGCGAGCGCCGGCTTCAGCAGGTTTGCCGCGTCGCTGCCGCCGGCGAGGTTGCCGGCGCCGATCAGGGTGTGGGCCTCATCGATGAACAGGATGATCGGCCGGGCGGCGCCCTTGACCTCGTCGATGACCGCCTTCAGGCGTTTTTCGAACTCACCCTTCACGGCAGCGCCTGCCTGCAGGGCACCCAGGTCCAGCCCCCACAGTTCGACCCTGCGCAGCGGCTCGGGCACGCGGCCCTGCACGATCCGCAAGGCGAGGCCTTCTACCACCGCGCTCTTGCCGACGCCCGCATCGCCCACCACGATGGGGTTGTTCTTGCGCCGGCGCGAAAGGATATCGATCATCAGATCCATCTCGGCATCGCGGCACAGCACCGGGTCCATGCGTCCTTCGCGCGCCTGGGCGGTGAAGTTGTGGCCGAACCTGGCCAGTGCACTGTCGTCGCCTGGCGTTGCTGCCGATGCCTGCGGTTCAGCCGCAGCCTGCAGCGTTTCCGCCGAGGCTGCCAACTGCGCCGCAAAGCGTTTGCGCAATGATTCGCGGTTGACCGCGTCGAGCAGGCGGATGGCCGCCAGAGGCAGGTAGCGTGCGGGACTGAGCAAGGCCGCCAGGAAGACCGCGCCGCTGCGTATGTGCGGTTGCCCCAGCTCTACCGAACTGAGCAGCCAGGCATCTTGTAAAACCTCGACAAGAAGAGGGGAGAAGGACGGGTACTGGCTGCGGCCTGAATCACGGTCTTCGAAGCCGCTGGACAGGGCATGCCGCACGGCATCGACATCAAGACCTGCGCCGGCGATCGTGACGCGGACGTCGCAGGCAGGCTGTCCGAGGAATGCCGTCAGCAAATGCATAACGGTCACTTCCGCGCCGCCCTGGTCGATGCACAGGTTTCCTGCTTCTTCCAGCGCCTGCCGGCAGCAGGGACTGAGACGTTCTAATAGCGCAGCCGGATCAACCGTGATCATTTGTGTAGTTCACCTTTAGATAAGCAGGAAGTACTCCCTTGTTGCGCGGCAGCCCATTCTGTGGGGCGTACCCGTTGTCCCGAGTGTCACTTGGTTTCTATTGAAAAAGTGCATCGAAACTAGAAGTGCGCAACGACCTGAAAAGAAAGCATTAAAGTTAATTACTTGTATATAGGAATATTCCGATAGAGCTTTGTAAGCTTTCTTCTAGTTTGTTACTTAAGATTTGAAGGCATTTCCTCGTGATAATGAGGAAATTTCCTATTTTATTGCTGTTTGGCCTTGTTCTAGTCTTGGCGCTGTTTTGAATTGAGGCGAGTTCGCTGGCGTTGCTCCGGCAGTGGTGCGGAGCGAAATGGTCAATTTATTCATGAGCTAGATGATTTCTATGTGACTCGATGAGCTCATCGGAGCGCCGCGTTTCATCGCATGCATGTGCGGGTATTTCGATGAGCGCCAACTAATAAGCGAACTTCCGGAGAAGTAGTTCATGGCAAATAAAAAAGGCTCGGTCGCCCCCAAGGAGCGAATCAATATCACCTATGTTCCCGCCACCAATGGTGAGCAGGAAGAAGTGGAACTCCCTTTGCGGTTGCTGGTGGCGGGGGACTTTATCGGGCGAGAGGAAGACAGTGCGCTCGAAGACCGAATTCCGGTTCGTATCGACAAGGACACGTTCAACAGTGTCATGGCTGAACAATGCATCGGCCTCAAGGAAAGTGTCTCCAGCACACTTTCAGACAGCGCGGATGACTCGCTGGATATTGATCTGACCTTCCATTCCATTGATGACTTCGGCCCTGACGCCGTCGCCCGCCAGATTCCTGAACTGAACAAGTTGCTCGAATTGCGCGAGGCGCTGGTCGCTCTCAAGGGGCCTCTTGGCAATGTCCCGGAATTTCGCAAGCAACTGCAGGCCATGTTGGGTGATGAAGCTGCGCGCGGCCAGCTTGCCAAGGAGCTGGAAGCAGTGCTCGGCGAAAGCGTGAGCTGATCCGGTTCTGTCCGGCCCGAATGGGCTGGCGAGCAATTCATCCATTCATTTTTCAAAGGATATGAGCATGACCGAAGCGCAATCCGCCCCTGTCGAGCAACAACGTTCCAATCATGAAGGTGGCCTGCTGGCCCAGATTCTTGCTCAGACGCGAATCGAGCCAAGCCAGGAGGGCTATGCCGTTGCCGAGCGCGGTGTAGCTGCTTTCATCGCTGAAATGCTCAAGTCGTCTGATCAGCAGCGACCAATCAACAAACAGTTGGTTGACCAGATGCTGGCGCAGATCGACGCCAGAATCGGCAAGCAAATGGACGTGGTCCTGCATCATCCGAGGTTCCAGGCGCTGGAGTCGAGCTGGCGTGGTCTCAAGTTCCTCATCGACCGTACGGACTTCCGCGAAAACACGATCATCGACCTGCTGCACGTGACCAAACCGGAGTTGCTGGAAGACTTCGAGAGCGCCAGCGATATCACCCGCAGTGGCCTTTATCGACACGTCTACACCTCTGGCTACGGTCAGTTTGGCGGTCTGCCGGTGGGGTGCATGGTCAGCAACTACACCTTCGGGCCGTCGGCTCCGGACATCAAGCTGCTCGGCTACGTCGCCTCTGTCGGGGCGATGGCCCATGCGCCATTCCTTGGTGCCGTCGGACCGGAAATGTTCAATCTGGAATCGTTCCAGGAACTGTCGAACCTCAAGGAAGTGAAGGACATTTTCGATGGGCCACGCTTCACCAAGTGGCGCGGCCTGCGCGATTCCGAGGATGCGCGTTATCTGGGGCTGACCATGCCGCGCTTCCTGCTGCGCCAGCCTTACGATCCACTCGAGAACCCGGCTCGCAGTTTTGACTATCGCGAGACCATCGACGGCGATCACCACAACTACCTCTGGGGTAACACCTCGTTTGCGCTGGCCGGTCGCATCGTCGACAGCTTTGCCAAATATCGTTGGTGCCCGAACATCATCGGTCCGCAGTCGGGCGGCACCGTAGATGACCTGCCGGTTCATCTCTACGAATCCCTCGGCCAGCTTCAGGCCAAGATCCCCACCGAAGTACTGGTCTCTGACCGGCGCGAGTTCGAGCTGTCCAGCGAAGGCTTTATTCCGCTGACCATGCGCAAAGACAGCGACAACGCGGCCTTCTTCTCGGCCAACTCGGTGCAGCGCCCCAAAGTGTTCGCGAAGACGCCCGAAGGTCAGGCGGCGCAGACGAACTACATGCTCGGCACGCAGTTGCCCTACATGATGATCATCAACCGGCTGGCCCACTACCTCAAGGTGCTCCAGCGCGAGCAGATCGGTAGCTGGAAAGAGCGTCCGGACCTGGAGCGGGAACTCAACAACTGGATTCGGCAATACGTCGCCGACCAGGAAAGCCCGTCTTCCGATGTGCGCAGCCGTCGACCTCTGCGCGCGGCGAAAATCGCGGTGCAGGACGTCGAGGGTAATCCGGGTTGGTATCAGGTATCGCTCTCGGTCCGTCCGCACTTCAAGTACATGGGCGCCAACTTCGAGCTCTCGCTTGTCGGTCGGCTCGACAAGGAATGACGGTGAATTTGACCGTATCGCCCTCGCCAGGTCTGGGAAGTCTGTTTCAGCGGCTCGACCCGGACCTGCCGCCTAGGCGCTTGCGCACCCGGCAGGCATTGGCGTCCGAGCGAATTCTGGCCATCAAGAACAACCTGGAACAGTTGCTCAACGCTCGTCAGGGTGGCTCGCAGAGCTGCCCTGGCTTGGGGTTGCCTGACATGAATGATGCCACTGCGGGCCAGTTGGAACTGAGAAACCAGATCTGCCAGAACATCCGGGAAATGATCGCTCTCTATGAGCCTCGCGTCCGGGTGCTGGACGTTCGCATGCTTGCTGCGGCCGAGCAGCCGCTGGGTCTGTGCTTTCGCCTGCATTGTCAGATCCCGCTTGCGGAGGCTTCCGAGCAGGTCGAGATAGACCTGCTGGTTCATCAGCGGCAACAACGGATTCAGGTGTTGTGAAGACAATGACCGGGGAGGCGGGATGCCACTGAAGAGCAAGTTTCGGGAGGAGCTGGATTACCTGCGTCGGCTCGGTCGAGTGTTCTCGCGAAACAATCCGCAACTGGCCCGGTTTCTGGGAGACGAGGCCACCGACCCGGATGTCGAGCGGCTGCTGGAGGGCTTCGCTTTCCTGACAGCCAAGCTGCGGCTGAAAATCGACGATGACTTTCCCGAGCTGACGCATCCTCTGTTGCAACTGCTGTGGCCGAACTATCTGCGCTCGCTTCCCAGCACCACCATCATGCAGTTTCCGCCCGTGGACCGGTCCATCACCGTCCGCCAGCGCATCGCCAAGGGCGCGCGTATCCGGTCGCGCAGCATCGACGGTGTGGAGTGTGAGTTCCGCACCTGCGCGAACGTCGATGTCTATCCGTTGCAGATCAGTGAAATCAGCGATGCGCATTCGCTGGAGAAATCGACGGTCCGCGTGGACCTCATCACCCTGAGTGGAAATCCGCCAAGTACCTACGACTGTGACCGCCTGGATTTCTACCTGAGCGGCAGCGACTACACCGCCATGACGTTGTACCTGTGGCTGTCCAGATACCTGGCCGATGTGAGTATGGAATGCGACGGCGTGGTCAGGCACATCCCTGCCAGCCAGATTGTTTTCCCAGGGTTCAGCCCGGACGAAGCCTTGCTGCCCTATCCGAAGAACGCCCTGGACGGATACCGCATCCTGCAGGAGTACTTCCTTTTTCCTCGCCGCTATTTCTTCTTCGGGCTCGCCGGGCTGCGCTCACTCTGGCCCGTCACCAGCACCGAACGTATCCGCCTGGAGTTCCGCTTTACCCGTCCCATGCCGGACGATGTGCGGGTGCAGACGGGTGACATGGCGCTGTACTGCGCGCCCGCGGTCAACCTCTTCGAGCATGACGCCGAACCGGTAAGGCTGACCGGAAAGACCCTCGACCATCGCGTGCGGCCAGCAGGCCAGCGACCTGATGCCTATGAGATATTCAGCATTGATCGCGTCGACGGCTGGAAGAGCGAAGCCTCCGGTCAGCCTGGCGCCTGGTTGCGAACCTACCAACCGTTCGAGTCCCTTCGCCATCAGATCGACTTCGAGCAGGGGCGGACCGTCCTTTACTACCGCACCCGGATCGAGCCTTCGCTGATGAGCGCCGGTGTCGAGCACCGGGTGTCGTTCGTGCGCAGCGACGAACAACGCTACATCGGGCGGGAAGAGACCGTTTCTTTCGCCCTGACCTGCAGCAATCGCGACCTGCCGCAGGCATTGGCGGTGGGCGACATCTGCATACGCACGCCGGGCATGCCCACCTTCGTGGCCTGCCGCAACCTGACCCCGCCAACCCCTTCGTACCGACCGGTGCTGGAAGGTGATTTGCTGTGGACCCTTATATCCAACCTGTCGCCGACCTACCTGTCACTACTGTCGGCCGAGCCCTTGAAGGCCGTTATCCGCGCCTATGATTTCGCCGCCCACCATGACGTCCAGCGCGCACGCTCCACACAGATGCGCCTGGGCGCTTTGCTGGAGGTGCAGACCGCTCCAATCGATCGCATGTTCAAGGCACTCCCCATCCGCGGATTGCGCACCGTGGTCAAGCTCGATCAGGACGGGTTCTCCTGCGAGGGCGATCTGTATCTCTTTGGCACGGTGCTGAGCCACTTCCTCTCCGTGTACGCCAGCATTTCCTCCTTCCATGTGCTGGAGGCCATCAACGTCAAGAATCAGGAGCACTACGCATGGTCGATGCGCAGCGGAACCCAGCCCCTGATTTGAATGACGTCTTGCTTGGCGAGGCCAGAAGTCATGACTTCTTCTGCCTGCTCGAGCGCCTGCATGGGTTGCATGGTGATGATCTGGAGTCTGCCGAGGCCTATGCGGCCGATCAGCAGCGCATTCGCCTGAGCAATTTTGCCGGCGTCGGATTCCCGGCCTCGGATGTCTTCCTGGCGCAGCGTCTGGAGGGGAATCTGCCGCATCAGTACCTTGTGCAGGCGACCTTCTTCGGTATGCACGGCCCCGATTCCCCGCTGCCGTCGTACTACCTCGAACGCCTGGCTTACGAGGCGGGGCAGGGTGAAGGTATCCGTCCTGCCTTCTTCGATTTTTTCAACCACCGTCTGCTGACCCTGCTTCACCAGGCCTGGCGTAAATACCGCCACTACATCCGTTTCCGTCCGGGCGCGAGTGACCGACTTTCACAGCGTCTCTTCGCCCTGGTGGGACTCAAGGATGATGCCATTCGCGGCGCCACGCCCATCGCCTGGAGTCGCCTGCTCAGCTTTGCCGGTGCCGTGGTTCACCGCAGCCGCTCGCCTGCCATGGTAACGGGGCTCATTGCTCACTGCTTCGACCTGCCGGACGTCAGCATCCGCGACTTCGAACTGCGCTATTCCGACATCGCCGTGGACGACCGCACACAGCTTGGGCTGCGCAACGGGCAATTGGACGAAAGCTTTCGCCTCGGCGATAGCGTCCGAACCCGTCACTGCAAATTCACCATCGTCATCCACACCCTGTCGGAGGCACGTTTTCGCGAGTTCCTGCCCAACGGCGAGAACTTCGAACGGTTACGCATGCTGGTCGCCTATCTGCTGCGCGACCAGACCCCTTGCGATCTTGAGCTGGGGCTGTGCGAGCACGAAATCCCCGCCTTCAACCTGGGGCACGACACCGGCTGCCAGCTTGGCTGGACCAGTTTTCTCGAGCAGCCGCCCCTGCGCACGCCTCCCCCTGTTCGACTCACGGTACGCACATGACTGTAGATAACGCCGTTCGGCGCCTGTCCCTGGTGGTAGACAACCCCCAGGTGCTCCAGCAAGGCAGCAAGCCTGGCCATGTCTTCGTTGCCGAAGGCGGCACCATCGGATCGCAGAACGCCAACTGGACACTGCGCGATCGCGACGGTGGGGTCAGTCTCCTGCATTGCGAGATTCTCCTCGAGGATGGCTATTTCCTGGTTATCGATCGCTGCGGGGCCACCACCGTCAATGACCAGACACAACCGCTCGGTACCAATGCCTGCGCCAGATTGAGCAATGGCGACAGGCTGCACATCGGCCCGTACCGGATCTCCGTTGACCTGGGAGAGGACCTTCACCCTTCGGGCGATGCCGAGCTTCATTCCGGCGACCTTGGATATCTGCCCATGGACTTTCTGGAGGCCTTGCCCAGCGCTGAGCCGCATGAGGTCGATAGCGAATATCGACAGCAATCAGGTTGGGCCGAGTTCCAGGCGCTCGGAGCCCCCCAAGGGCCTCAAGGCCTGCTCGATCCTCTCGAGGCCCTCGACGTCGTCCACGACGGCTCAACTGCCAACCTCGATCCAAGTCACTACGGACAGACGCCGCTGGCCGCCCAGGCCGACGTCGCGAGCACCCGATCCGAAGCCATCTACGGCGCCCCCATGCATGCCCCAGGAGAACCCAACATGTCGGTACAGGACATTCAGCCCGCCGCCGCCCGAGAGTGGATTCAACGGCAGTTTTCCAGCAACGCAGAGCCTGTCAGCCTGGTCGAGCCCTTGGTGGAGGGTATTGGCGCGCCGGTCGGAGCGATCGATGAGACGGAGGCCTACGCGCTGCTAAACGAGTCGGGGCGTGCGCTCGGAGCGTTGATTCGCGGCCTGTGCGCCCTGAATGCTCCCCAGGCTGACGATCAGCAAAGAATCTCCCTGGCCGGGCGCACGCTGCAGCCCATCGAAGACAACCCTCTGCGTCTGGGACAAAACTACCCGGACACCGTGCGAGCGCTGTTTTCCACCGAACGCAGCGTTGTCCACCTGTCACCCGCTGCTGCGGTGGAGGAGTCACTGGAGCAGATTCGCCGACAGCAGGTTGCGACACACAAGGCCATCACCGCCGGGCTCGCCGCGCTCTTGCAGGCGTTCTCACCCGAACAGTTGGAGCAGAGATTCCAGCGCTATCGCCCTGCACGCAGCGGGCAGCCGCAGACTACCGACTGGGCTTGGCAAATGTACGGGCACTATTACGACGAACTGACCTCCGGCCGGCAGCAAGGCTTCGACAAGCTGTTCTGGGAAGTTTTCGAGCAGGCCTTCGATCAGGCGCTGCGCGCGGAGGCATGATGAGGCACGCCATTGCGCTCCTGCTGGCCTCGGCCGCGCTTGTCGGCTGCAGCACCGTGGGCAACGTGCTCACAAAAACGGGCCAGGTGCTGATGAGTCCGTCCATCCAGGTCGGTGCTGCGCAGGACCAACCTTCGCAGGTCGCTCTGAGCTTGTATGCCAGCCCGGACGTCAACCCCAACTCGCTGAGCTACCCGGCTGCCGCGCCTGTCGACGAAGCGGAACCAGCGCCATGGGACCAGGAAGAGCAGGGGCCTTTCGCGGTCAATTTTCGCAGTGCGAGCAAGGACGACCTGATCGAGCATCTGCGTGCACTGCTCGGTCATTTCGAGAGCGAGCGAACGAGCGCCTTCACCACCCTCGCTGTGCGTCAGCGCCTGGCCATTCCCGGCCTGGCCGTAGACGAGCACGCGCCACCCTTGACCCTTGGCAAATCACAGCCCGAAACCCTGTTCGCCGGCACCACGACCGCGCGATGGCCACTCCCCTCGAACTGGGTGCTGCGCCAAGCGCCGGTGCTGTCCAACCGTGAAGGTGGCGTCGGGGCTTCCGCCATGGGTAGCCCAGACCTGGGCCAGTACGGCCGTGAACCGGTTCTGGCTCAGGCGGCCGAAGTGCGTGCTCCACCGAACAACGCCACGCCCGTTGGCTTTCGCGTATTGCAGTTGAAGGACGACTCCATGCTCGAAAACGCCGACCCTGAATTGCTCCGCAACACGCCCGAAAAAGTATTGGGCAGCACCCTCCTGGCCTCGGACGACTACATCCTCACGCCTGGCCAGTTCAAGTTCATCGAGTTCGCCGACGTCGACGAAAAGGCTCGCTACATCGCGGTGGTGGCGGATTTCCACGACCCCAATGCGGAGCGTTGGCACGACGTTTTTCGCATCGAGCCTCGCGGTCGCAAATACCCGCTCATGGTGATGCTGCAAGGCAGCCGTGTTGCGCTCACCGATGAAAGCTACCGCTCCGCGCCAGCCCCTGGCGACGCCTCCTCTCCTGCGAGAACTTACCGATGACCACCCGCAATCCCGTCGTCTGGGGCGAAGGACTCTTCGTCAAACCCCAGCATTTCCAGCAGACCACTCGGTATCTGGAGCACTGCATCAATGCCCGCAGTGGTAGCCGGTACTGGTACGGCTTCACCGAACTGGAGCTGAACCAGGAGTTTCTCGCCTTCGGCAAGATTGCCATCATTCGCGCCCGGGGTGTCATGCCGGACGGTACGTTGTTCGACATCCCGCATGACCAGCCGCCGCCGGATCCGCTGACCATCCCCGACGCCAGCGCGGCCAACCAGACGGTCTATCTCACGCTGCCGTTGCGTTCGGACGGCACCGGCCAGGTGCGCTGGCCTGACAGCTATGGCAATACCCGCTATCTCCTGAACTCGGAAGATGTCCGTGACACTCACAGTCACCAGGGCAATCACGCCCCGCTGGACCTGGCCGTGCCCAACTTGCAGTTGGCACTGGAGCGCGATGATCGCAGTGCCTTCACCAGCCTGGCCCTGAGCCGTATTCTGGATCTGCGGCCCGACGGCAGTCTGCTGATGGACGCTGGGTTCTACATCACCGGTCTGCACCTCCATGCTATTCGTCCACTGGCGCATTTCATGGAGGAAATCTCTTCGCTGATGCACGAGCGGGCCAAGAGCATCGCTCAACGCATCGGTTCGCCCGGTCAGTCCGGGGTGGCGGATTTCACTGATTTCAGCCTCCTGCAGGCCCTTAATCGTTGGCAGCACCAATTCCGCCATCTGGCCCGGGATCCCGATGTGCGCCCCGTCGATGCCTATCTGGCCTGCGGGCAGGCCAGCGGTGAGCTAGCCACCTGCATCGACGGCTCGCGCCTTGCGCCCGAGTTCCCTGCCTATCAGCACGACAACCCGAAAAACACCTTCCTGATGCTGGAGCAAACCCTGCGCCGCCTGCTCGGAACCGTGCTGCAGCCGCGCGCCGTATCGCTTCCGTTGGTCAAGCAGGCGCACGGCATTCTCACCGCGCAGATCAACGATGGCAGCCTGATGGAAAGTGCCGATTTCATTCTCGCCGTGCATGCCCGAATGCCGCTGGAGAAGATGCGCCATTTGTTCCTGCAGCAGGCCAAGGTGGCCTCCCAGCAAACCCTGCTCGACCTCATCCGCCTGCAACTGCCAGGCATCCCGCTCAGTCCGTTGCCCGTGGCGCCCAGACACCTGCCGTTCCACGCCGGCTTCACCTACTTCCAGCTCGATCGCACCGCAGGCAACTGGCAGAAGATGATGCCCAAGGGCGCTGACAGCTTCGGTTTCCACATCAGCGGTGATTTCCCGGAACTGCAACTGCAGTTCTGGGCGATCCGGAGTCAATGACATGAGCACTTCAACCCAGACCGGCAACGACCTGCCCGAGGCTCCCGAGTCGTCAGCGCCTGGGCGGGCGCGGGACGACTTGCAGCGTTCTGCGGCAGCCGAGAGCATTCAGGACAAGAACAGGCTGCTCTTCGAATCCTCGAGCAATACCGACCAGGACACTGACCTGCAATTCCAGTTGCGCGGTCACAGCCTCAACCCGCTGATTGATGCAGCCCAGCCAATGCTCGGCCTGGTGATACGCCTGCGTCGGCTTGACCGCTGCGAGGACATACCTGCGCTCTATTCCACGGTTCGCGACCAGATTACTGCGCTCTCCGAGGAAGTCCGTCAGCGGGGTTACGACGGCGCCACGCAACTGGCCTACCGCTACGCACTCTGTGCCTTCATCGACGAAGCCGTGATGGCCACCGAGTGGGGGCGCTCCTCTCTATGGCGGGAGCGCTCGCTGCTCAGCTATCACCACAACGAAACCTGGGGCGGCGAGAAGTTCTTTACCGTCCTCGCGCGCATGCAGATAGACCCGGCTCGCTACCGTGACGTGCTGGAGTTCAAGTACCTCTGCCTGTGCCTGGGTTTCCAGGGCAAGTACGGCCAGCAGCACAACAACAAGGAGGTCCTCAACGGCGTCATTGGCAAGCTGCATCGAATCCTCCGCACACAGCGCGGTGACAGTCCCGAGCGCCTGACCGACCCGCCGGACAACGTGGCGTCCCGTCGCTATCGCCTGGCACGGCAATGGCCGGTGTGGGCGCCTTGGGCCATTGCCGGTGTGGTCCTGGCCGCGGCCTATCTCTACTTCTCAATCAGTCTGGGGAGCACCACCGAAGAGGTGCTCAAGTCCCTGGACTTCATCCTCAAGTCCTGACGTTCGAGCAGCTCAGCAATGCTCATGAGCGTGAAGTAACGCTTGCTTCACACCCCTTGCCATCACCGATGGCGCCATGGCCCACAAGGCCTTTACATCAACGAAACAAGGAGGCTATCCATGCCGACTCCTGCTTTTATCAGCATCCAGGGCAAAACCCAGGGCCACATTACCCAAGGCGCATTTACCGCCGACTCCGTGGGTAACGTCTATCAGGAAGGTCACGAGGACCAGATCCTGGTCCAGGAAATCGAGCACCTGATCAACACCCCGACCGATCCGCAAAGCGGTCAGCCTGCCGGTCAGCGCGTACACGGACCTTTCACGTTCACTGCGGCGCTGAACAAGGCGACACCGATGTTGTACCAGGCACTGGCCACCGGCGAGACACTGCCGGAGGTGGAAGTGAAGTGGTACCGCACCTCCACCGAGGGGCTCCAGGAGCACTTCTTCACTACCCGCCTTGAAGACGCCACCATCGTCAGCATCAACACCCGGTTGCCCCACGCCCAAGACACTCAAATGGCCGGGTACACCCAACTGGTCAAGGTCTCAATGGCCTACCGCAAGATCACCTGGACCCATGTCATCTCCGGTACCGAGTCCTCGGACGACTGGCGCAAACCTCAGGAAGCCTGATTAGCAGGTACACCTGGCGACCGGCGCGTTAGTGCGCCGGTCGTTTCCTCTCGCACAAGGAGTAGTGGCCCGACACAGGGCTGACGAGGACTTTCCATGCCCGCCCAATCCGACCTGCGCTTCACCTTCACCACCGGCCCCGACGACTTCGAGGTCGTCGAATTCCACCTCACTGAAGGCCTCTCCGAAACCTTCCGCCTCGACGTCGACCTGAGCTGCGCCAACCCCGCCGTCGACTTTGGCCAGGTCCTCGACCGTCCGGCGCTGCTCACCCTCTGGCAAGGCGGCCAGCCCGTGCGCTATGTGCACGGCTCGGTCAGTTCGTTCCAGCAAGGCGCGACAGGCTTTCGCCGCACCCGCTACCGCGCTGTCGTCGAGCCGCGCCTGGCCCGCCTGCGACTGGCTTCGGACTGGCGCATTTTCCAGACCCTCACCGTGCCCGACATCGCCACCGCGATGCTGAAGAAACACGCCCTCGCTCTGGACTACGAACAACGCATCACCAACGCCCATGAAACCCGCGAATACTGCGTGCAGGCCGGCGACACCGACTACCACTTCGTCGAACGCATCATGCGCGAGGAAGGCTTTTTCTACGGTTTCCTGCACAGCGCCGAAGGCCACCGCCTGGTCCATTGCGACCGACTGTGGATCTTCGGCAAGCAGCCCGGTCAGCCGGTGGAATACAACCCCAAACCCGGCGGCGATCGTCCGGGCCCGGCGCTGCACACCTTCACCTACACCGAGAACGTGCGCAGTGCCCGCCAGACCCAGCGCGACTACAGCTTCAAGAACCCGCTGTACAACCAGCAGACCCGGCGCGAAGCCACCGACCTGGCGCACCAGGCCAAAAGCTACGAACGCTACGACTATCCCGGCCGCTACAAGGGCGAAGTGGGCGAGGCCTTCACCCGTGATCGCCTGCGCGGACTGCGCGGCGAGGCCTGCCAGGTCATCACCGAGGGTGACGATGCGCGCCTGGTGCCGGGCATCTATTTCGACCTCATCGGCCACCCACGCGAAGACCTGAACCGCGGCTGGCGCCCAATACGTCTGGAGCACCACGGCAAGCAATACGTCAGCCAGGGCGAGGACAGCGCCGACGCCAACCAGGGCACCCACTACAACTGCGTCGCCATCCTGGTGCCGGACGATGCCGAATGGCGCGCCGAGGCGTTGCCCAAACCGCGCATCGACGGCCCGCAGCCGGCGAAGGTAGTCGGTCCACCGGGCGAGGAAATCTACTGCGACGAATTCGGCCGGGTGAAGGTGCAGTTCCCGTGGGACCGCGAGGGTAACGAGGACGAACACAGCTCCTGCTGGATCCGCGTATCGCAGAACATCGCCGGTGCGCTTTGGGGCCATATGGCGATTCCGCGTATTGGTCAGGAAGTCATCGTCAGCAACTTCGACGGC